>NZ_JAYEEQ010000034.1:0-10426 GCF_034651555.1 Aurantibrevibacter litoralis
ATTTTAATGAAAAAATTAACCGCTTAATTAATAATCGAAATTTAAAAGATCACTCTTGTTTTATAGGGGTCAAAACAGCTGTATTAGCAACAAGTCCATCTTGTCCGATTACAACTATTAAGTTCTTTTCAGAAAAAATGAATGATGGTAAATATACTCTCTCAACAGTTTTGTTTTTTACAACTCTTGAAAGTTGAGTTTGTAATGAGTTTAAGGAAGAGTGAAAAATTTCGTGTTCTAATTCATAATCGTCAAAATTACCACCAAGACTTTCAATGTAAAATTTAGCTTGAGCCTTTGTGTTGAAGCGTTCAATCAAAGATTCAAGTCTTGTTTTATTCTTTACAATTATGGCATATTCGAAACTCATTTTTTATTTTCTCTCTTGTCGTTAAGCAAGGTGTCTAACAATTCAGGGCTAATATTAAGATTGCCAATTTTGCCTGCATTTTCGGCAAGTTCTCTAAATGCAAGTGAGATATTAAATTTTGGGTCAGGGTTGTTATTCAGAGCAGTTAAAGTTTTCCAATCAAAGTCCTTGTATGGTTTCAAAGTTGTTTCTATAACGTAGCCTTGGGTTTCAGCTTCTTTTTTGTCGTTTGCTGTTTTTTGTTCTATGAGTAGTTTTCTTTGATTCTCAACTGCTATGTCTGCTGCCAATTTCATTTCACGTAGTTTGCGGTCGTTGTCCGATTTTTGAACTTCGGACTCCATTTTCTTTTCAGCGATTTGCTTTTGTTTTTCTTCTACCGCAATTTCTGTGTTAAGTTCTGTTTCTTTTATCTTTCTCTCTTGTTCTACTGCAAAATTTCTACGTTCATAAATTGCTTGGTCAGCTTCTTGTTGCAGTTTTTCTCTTGTTTCAGTTTCCAAAGCTCTTGACATTTCAGGCGTTGCTTGAATACCCAAAATATTTGCTCCTAAAATATCAATTCCAAGCATTGCAATGGCTTGAGATGATTTTAGACCTTCTAAAATTCTTTCTTCGATTGTCTTTGCTGAACGAATGGCATCTTTCAATTTTATTTCGTGAATAAATGAAGAAGTTGCTGTTTGTGCTTCATTTATGATTCGTTGATTTAGCTTTTCAATGTCGTTTTTTTTGTACTGTCCATTGTCGTTTACTGTAAAGTCCAAAACGTCTGCAAGGGTTTTGGGATTACTGATTTTGTAGCTTATTTGTCCTTGAATATTAACCGTTTGATAATCGTTTGTCGATTCGTTAAAGATAAAAGGTAAGTCATTACTTCCCATTGGAATAGCTGCAATAGAGCTATTAGGTGCAAAGTAAAAAAATGAAAGTCCACGTCCTTCTCTTTTAATGTTTCCGTTCGTAAAATGCAGAACGTAAGTCATTGAGTCAAATTTGATGTGTTTTATTCCGAACATATTATTTTGATTTTATTGTTTGTCTTTTTTAGCGGTGTCGTCTTTTAAAATGAGCCATAACGGTCACGGCTATGGCAAGTAGGGCAGGCAAGGAAACTTTTCGTTTCCGTCTGGTCTGCGAGCCAGAGCTTTTTGTTTTGTAATTATTTTTTCTTTTATAATTGCCAAATCCAAAAGATTTGGCGGACTTAGTAAACACGCCCAAGCCTTTAAATTCAGCACTTATGGCCTATTTGCTATAGCCATTGTTAGGCACAGTATTCATTGGTAATCTCTTCTCGAATTGTAATCGTTTTCCTTAATGTCTATTCTATTTGCCATAAACCATTTTTCAAAATTCGCAAAATTCTTTTCATTTTTGGCATACCATTCTTCATATTCATTCCAATTGCCCTGCGACAATATCCAATATGTATAGGTTTGAAATAAGTCCTCTTTCAACAATTCTTTTTGATAATCAAACAGTTTGTTGGGATAGCTTTTATTGAACTTTTTTTCGTTGTACCAAAAGTTTAAAAAGTCATTCCTTGCTTTGTATATTGAAGCAATGTTTATGTTTTTTTGAAAATCTAAGGCTGAAAACGCAAATGCCATGGCGAAAGTGCCCTCAAAAGGTAACGGAGCTTTTTTCAATTTTCGCATGTCCTTTTTGTCCTTGAGCTGAATTTCAAATCCCTTTTCAGTTAGGTGAAATTGACCTGTCGTATCGGATTGGACTTCGTAACTTTTTTGATAGGTTTCGTATAGCAATTGGCTTATTTCTCTTGTTCTTTCGGTGTTAGGCTCTAATAGCAAGAAATATTCGCCATAAATTAATGTCCAAAGTCTCTCCTCGGTTTGCGAAAAGACTTTTGCGAGTCGATAATAATTTGATGAGTAGTTCGGATTGGTTTTTATTCCCTCCTCCCAAAATGCTATTGCCTCATTGTATTTTTCATTGTGAAATTTTATACTGCCGGATTCCAAATGGAATTTTCCTGAACTTGGAAACTTCGCCATCCCTTTTTTATAGGTTTCCAAAGCAATTTCAGGCTTTCCAATAAGGTCGTAAGAATTGCCGAGTAGCTGATAAACCACATCAGTTACACTTTTATGCTCACTAATTGTGTTTAATATTTCGATGGTCTTTTTGTAATCCTCTTTTTTATAATACGCATATGCGATTTCATATGGATAGTCCATTCGTTCGGGGTCCAACTTTTTTGCTTGTTCCAATAATTCAATAGATTCGTCCAGTTTCCCCTCATCCATTAATGTTATGGCATTTCGGGCTAGTTCTAAGCCCTTATCTATATCCGTTTGGGCAATACTAATATTTGTGAATAATTGAAAAAGTAGTAAAAGTAAGATTGCATTTTTAGTCATTCGAGTGGTTTTATTTGATATTGTGCCTAACGTGTTTGTATAAGATTAGTTGCGTGGTTTAAGCACTAAAGTTAGCAAATAAATCACAGATAGAAAGTCCGCGAGGACTTTCGTAAGTAGGCTAGAACTAGCAATTAATTTTATACGGTGTTGGGCAATCGTTTTTTTTAATTCGGCCATATTGGTGTTTCATTATCTTTTTGATAATTTGGAAATATTGAAATGGATTCAACAATTCCGTTGTTAATCCAAAAGGAAATTCCGTTTGAATTTGAAGTGTAATCTTTAGAATTCAATTCTGTAAAATCGTCATCAAGTTGTAAATCCGAAAAAATCAGATTTGATTTCATAACAAATTCTGTTTCTTTTAATCCGATTAATTTTTTTCCTTTTAGTGAGAAATCTTTTGAATAAAAAGTAATTGTTCCTAATCTGAAATCATTATCAGACGAAAAAGTCAAATTAAATCCGAGATTATGATACTTTAAAATTACATCGCTTGAATTATCCGAGTAAGATTCTTTATTGTTTTCCGATGATTTCCCCAACAATAGTTCAGTCTGACCTAGTGTTAGACCAAATTTAATTTTGTCAAATCCGAAATATGGTATTATTTCTGTTTTCATTCCGTTAGAGTGATTTTCACTCCGTTTATTTCCGTTCCGCTTTTCAATTCCGTTTTTTTGATTTCGTAATAAGGGTTCCACTTTTCCAAAATCAGTTCACTTTCTGTTGTCCAGCCTTTTATTTTAAATCCATATGGAATCAGTCCTTTTTCAAGGTCAGATTTGTTTTCGTTATTTTCGATAACTGACCAAAAAACTCTTGAATATCCAAATCCACCATTGTCAAATTGGTATTCATAATATTTGTGTTTTTTATTAGGTGAAATCGATTTAGAAATAAGAACAAAACTGGCATCTTTTAGAGAATGTTCAGAATGAAATGCTTCCGCAACTTTGTCAAAATCCGAGTTGATTTTAATTCCGATTCCAACAATTCCAATTAGAACAATTCCGATTGTTATTAATATCCATTTTTTCATTCAGTTCACGGTTTCTCAAATGTTGCCCAACGGTCTCGGCTATGAGTAGTTGCGTGGGTTAGCACTTAACTTTACAAGTACACACCAAGTTGGAAATTCCGCAGGAATTTCCAAAGTAGGCGAGAACAAGCAATTACTTATAGCCATTGTTGTGCGTTCGTTTTTTTTACATTACTTCAATCAGTTTGTCGGTCAATTCATTAATCTGATTTTCAACTTCCGCAATTTTATTAATTAAAGTCGAATATTTTTCTTCAAGTTCTACTGTTGAAAATGTTAATTCATCATTTTTATATTCCCATTTTCCTTGATTGTCTTGTAGAAAGTTGACTATCTCTAATAAATCATTACTATAATCAATATGCGAATTGATAAAAGGCTCAAATATTGGTTTTTGGATTGAGTCTTTTTTATTTATTCCAGTCATAACTCCTTTGAGTGTAAGATTCCCTTTTGGAATATTTTTATTTAAGTCAGTAAGTATTGATTTTCTATTCGCAAAATGATTTTTATATGACTCTGATTGGGTTTTATAATATTTTAATACTCCAATTTGATATTCAAACTCTTGTTGATTATTTAAAAGCGAATAATCTAAAATTCTTTCTTGAGCAACTGAATCAACTGACTTTTGCCAATCTATCATAATGGAACTGTTAATGGAAGTGAATTTTTGAAGGTTTTTATATACTTCTTGTTCATTTCCAGTACTATTTCTAATCATTTTTGAAATTCCGTCATCTACATTCGAAATGTGTTCTTGATATGCATCAATTCCATCTTCCTCGTTGTTTATTTTATCCTTGTATTCCGAAACAGATTTAGTTATTGAGTCAACGCTATCGGTTTTCTCTTTGCTTATAGCACCAAGTTCTTTTATCATTCCAAAACACATAAGAACCAAAACTATGTTAAATGTGTATGTTCCAGCATATGGTTTCTTTCCTTTTATTAACCATACAATGAAAGCAAAAAACAAAGGTATTATCGCTGAAGTTACAATTGAGCCAAAAAGATATCCAAGACTAAATCCGTTAATTCCATCTCTTCTTAAAAAAATTAATGCTGAAATTCCGATTACGATTAAAGCTAAAATCCAATTAACTTTTGACAATCTAAATCCAATTTTCTTTTCTTCCATATGGTTTGATTAAATGACGCACAACGGTTAGTATATGAAAAGTAGGCGATTTCGAAGCACGAAACTTTCGGCTAAGGACAAATTTTGATACGAGCCAAAACCCTTGAATTTACTACTGTTTCGCCTATTTTTTATATACATTGTTGTACAGCGTTTTTATATTATTTTTTCTTCTTTCAGACGTTTTTGTTTCCATTCAGGTAGTTTGTCAAACTTGTGTCTCCATTGAGCCAAATTGTCCCTTTCTTTTTTAAAAGTTCCTGTTGGTGGATTTAATGCTGGATATTGATATCTGAAACTTAAAAATTCTTGTAATTGCTTTTCAAAAGAGTCAATATGTTTATTTGTTTCATGGTCAAAGTCAACACCGAGTTCTAACAATAAATCAACCCTTTCGTCTTCTAAGTATCTAATAATTCCATTTGCCTTTTTTCTTCCTTTTCTTTTTAAATGTCTTTGGTCATTTAACCATCTACCTAGTTTATTTTGTGTTCCATCAGGATTAGTTTGCGGGACATGGGCATCTCCGTGTTTTTTTGTCCATTCCTTCAATTCTTGATACTTCTCCATCCACTGGTTATTTTTTGGATTAAACTCTGGCGAACCTTTTGACCATATAAAATCCAAATCATTCAACTTTTCAATTTTATAATCACTTAAAACTTCTTGGTTATTATAGGTTTTTTGCATTGCAACCCAATTACCTAAAGAATAAAAAGTATCTTCTCTATTTCGGGTGTGAGGAACATCAGAATCTCCATATTCTTCATAATATGCTTTTAATAGTTCATAGTTATCTTCCCAAATTCTAGCCCATCTTATTTCATGTCCGTCACCAAAATAAAAGCCAACCGTTTCTAACTTCTTCTTATGGTCGGGTGGAATTGTTCCATTAGCGTAAAATACTTTTTGTTTTCTATACCATGTATAGAGACCGGGGTTTTCATAATCACGAGGAACTGTTACTTCATTGTTTTTTTTCTTAAAATCAACGAATTCATTAAAGTAGCTTTCCCAAGTTTCTAGGTATTGTTCCGTTATTTTATATTCGTATGTCCTTATTGAACCACCACCCCCATTAGATTTGCCTTTCGTCTTTTCTGTTTCTTCTGTCTCTAAGTGCTCTGTTAAATCAAGGTCAATTTCATCATCTTCAGGTTCACCGTTTGCATTTATAAATGAGTTTAAATGAGTCAGTAATCGAAGGATACTCTTGTGAGAAAGAAATTCAAATTTTGGTTCAATTGTCTTTTTTATTGAGTTTTCAAGTTCAGCCAAACTCTTTTCTTCAGTTATTGTAATTCCCCATTCATGATTTATGTAAAGTCCACTGTCTGTAAAATTTGCAGAACTAATTAAGCCACCAACATAGTTGCTTAAATTTTTGAAAATGTAGATTTTACCATGCAGTTTATTGTTAAGTGAAATCTTGCATTCAATTTCACCCGATTTGATTTTAGGTATTTCAATTAACGATTTAAGGGAATAGACCTTTTTAATTTGGTCTAGAGAATTTGGTTGTAAAGTGGTGATAAGATAGATTTTTTTTATTCCATTTAAAACTTCATCCTTGAATAGAAGATTAAAGTCTCTCATTAAGTATGGACTTGTAATAAATAACTCGTCCGACTTACTAATCATGTCAAGAATATATTTCTTGTGATTATTGTCTTCTGATAAATTGTCTATTATTTCCATGTTCTTTTAAATGCTGTACAACGGTTTGTATATGAAAAGTAGGCGATTTCGAATCACTAAACTTTCGGTTAAACACAAAGTTTGATACGAGCCACAAGTCTTGAATTTATTACTATTTCGCCTATTTTTTATATACATTGTTGTATGCCGTTTTTATTTTTTGTATCGTGCTTTAATTTTATCCTTATAGTCATTCAATTTATTTTTGTTTAGTCGTCCATAGGATGCTTTTATTAAGCCAATAATTCCAACTGAAATTAATGTACTTATTCCAATTCGAAAAATCCATTGACGTGTTGAACTTGTTTCGGCATCAATATTATCTATAAATTGACTTATATAATTCCATTCTTGAGTTTTAAAAGCAAAACAAAGAATTACGATAAAGGATAATATTATTGCAAGTGGTATCCAATAAAATATTGCGGGTTTTTGAAACTTCCTTAGTTCATCCTTTTCGTGAAGAGCATAATTTTCTTTTTCAAGCTGTTCAATCTTTGTGTCTTTCTGGCTAATGATTGATTCTTTAGAGTCATTATGTTCCTCTAACTTTTTTATTCTTTGGTCGCTCGAATTAGCTAGTTCTTCTTGTTTTGTTTCAAGTTCTTTAAGCTTTTTTTCAAGAATACTTTCTGATGCGTTAACGGTAAGTTCAAATAGTTCATCTGAATCCTTTGTTTTTAACATTATTTTCTCAAATCCTTGATTAATAAGTTGTTCAGTAATATAAGATTGTTGTTCAAAATTTGATGTAACTTCTGAAATACCTGCTAAAACGTTATGAATATTTTCACTACTTATTTGTTTTTCAGGTATTGGAAGATTTAAAAAACTAACAAAACTCTTAAAGTCATCAGTAGTTCTAGTTTGATATCTTAATAACAAACTCATCCATTGACTTGGAATAATAATCAGAGGTGCTGAATTACCTCTATAAAAATCCCATCTTCTTAATGATTGGTCCATAGAAAGAAAAAATTGTTTGGTATCAAATATGCTGTTATTCTTATCTCCACGCAGATTTTCTAATAGTAAAACATTTTTTGCGTCAAATTCATAAGCATTAAGATTTCCGTTATTCGTATCTGATGATTTATGATTTCTAATTGAGGAAATATAGTCCATTAATGTTTCATTTGTCTTCTTTTCATCCTCTTTGAGTACATTTCTATAATCAATAGTAATATTCATATTGGAACAAAACGCTTGATAATTAGCGAGTATATCAGCTTTAAATAAATCTAAAGAATGGTTCTGTTTTCCAATTCTCCAATTATAGTAAAAATTATAAATGTCTTTTAAGCTTGAAAAAAACTGATTTTTAAACAAAGCTGGATTGACTTCATTTTTGAAAGGCCTGTTTGTTAATCGTTGTAGATAATAATCAATAGTATCTTTAAATTCTTTATCCGTGTATTTAGAAATTAAGAGCTCTGTTTTAGATTCTTGAAATCGTTTTAAAAATGTTACAGACCTTTTTTTACGGTCTTCTCCGTTAAGACCTAAAGTTCTGAACAGAACATTGGTGTCTAAATAAAATGTTTTATTTTTTAAGTTGTTTAAATCTAAGCCTTGTTTTGAGTGATTTGAAATCAAACAATATTCGATTGCAAAACTGGCGATATCAAATATCGATTTATTCTTTTCTAAATTATCCCATTTTAAAAAGGCGTTAATCAATTCTCTTTCTTCGGGATTATAGTTGTGGTTATCTACGTTAATTAGTGCCTCAATTGTATTCTCCTTATCTATTAGTTTTTTAAAACTTTCTACATTCGAAGATAAAATATCATACAGAAATCTATAAATTAATTCCTTTAATGTTTTTGAATTATCTGGTGTGTTTTCGTCAGCAAAATAGAGGTCAATAAAATGCTCAATTGTATTTTCATCAATTTTTGCTTGAATTTGAGCTTTCCGTTTTTCTGTTAAAGACAAAATTTGTTTTTCATCTATTAAATTAATAATAAATGAATCTTGTTTTTTTGTAGATATAATATTGATTAGTTCAACTTCATCTATATGTAAATTATAATTATCAAAAATGAAATCAATAAGTTCGTGAATAGTAACCGAATTACGTTCCATTGCAAAAAGGCCGGTTTCAATAATTTTTCTAAGTGTTGTGTCACTAGAAACTAAATAATTATTGTCAGCGTAAAGTACAGCCGATAGTCTGAAAAGTTGGTTTTTATTTTTTGGATTCATTCAATTTATTTCTGTTTTTTCAAATGGCATACAACGGTCTAGTGTATGATTTCGTTGCGTGTTTAAGCACTAAAGTTAGCAAATAAATCACAGATAGAAAGTCCGCGAGGACTTTCGTAAGTAAGCTCTAACTAGCAATGAATTATACACATTGTTGCCATTAGTACTTTTTATTCCTAATTTGATTTCTCTTTTGTTTGATAGCTTCTCTTCTTGTTTTTGAAGTTGAAAATCGCAAAATTTTTGACAATTGTTCTAAAAAGCTTGTTGAAAGTTTCGAGGGTCTATATTTGGATTTCATATGCTATTTTTCCAATTGATTTATTAATTCATTAATTCCAGATATTCTTGGGTTTATTTCTCTTTTTACTCTTTTTTTATTTAAGAAATATCCATAAATACCTATTCCGATTGTAGCCACATTAATAAGCGCAATCAAATGTATTGGAACTTTTTCCCAAACGCTGATAGTGAATAACAACATTATTGGGTAAACTGGCAATATTCCCCAATAGAAGTATGTTTTAAGGAATTTCTTTTGCGCTTGAAGATATTCCCTGTTTTTTTTGAGATAATTGAGATAATTATTTTCCAAGTCACTAGGCTGAAACTTTTTGACACCTCGATATTTTATTATTAAATAAACTGCACAAATAATCATTAAAGCCAATGCTATTTTTGTCAGAATGAATGGAATCTTGAATAATAAAAAAGTAGATAATAAAACTCCAAATATGGCTAAAACCGTTTCTGAAAGTTCTATATAGTTCCACCATTTGTCTAAACGCTTTAAACTCGATTGTAATTCTATCATTAATTTTGATTTCTCAAATTTTATGCGCTCTTGATTACTGGACGATTGCCAGATTTTAATTAATTCATCTTCTATCATAATATTCCATTTATACAGTTAAATAATTTTGATTTAATCCGCTTGATTTTTACAGCTATGTGATTTTCAGATAACCCAAGTATGTCTGAAATTTCTCGGTATGCTATTCCCTCCAAATACAAAGCAACTATTGCTTTGTCTCCATCATTCAATTTTTTAACACACTTTCTTAAAGCTATTATTTTTTCATCATTATTTCCATCTTCTACTTTAGAACTGATATTGATAATAGCTATGCTATCTAATCTTATAAATCGGTTTTGGTTTTTCGTGTATTTTGATTTGAAACGAAGACAAACATTTAATGCTATCCTAAACATCCAAGTACCAATAGATGAATTGCCTTTAAATGAACTCATCGACTTCCAAATTTGAACTAAAACCTCTTGAAATAGGTCTTTTGAGTCTTCATTATTATCAGAATATATTGAACAAAGCCTAAATAATTTATCTTGGTTCTCTTCAAGTTCGGATAGAAATAGGCTTTTTTGTTTTTCCATTTTTAATACTTCCCTTTACTATTTTAGTTACCATAGTTCGAGAAATATGACAATTTAGAGAACATTTTTTTTAAAAAGGATGAATTTTTACGGTTTGGTAGGTATTAATGGCAACGTTGTTGTATATGGTTTGTTGCGTGTTTTAAGCACCTAATTTAGCAAATAAAAACCGAATAGAAAATCCGCGA
>NZ_JAYEEQ010000035.1:0-9946 GCF_034651555.1 Aurantibrevibacter litoralis
AGAATTTAAATTCTTCATCAAACCTGACCTAAATAATAATTATTTATCGAATTTAGAGGTGTCCTAAAAAAGGGAAGCCTACATTACCTCCATTGAAATGGGTTAACCACAGGGAGGTGAAGGGATCCGATGTGAACGGATTTTTTTTCATGGCCATGGGGTTAGTTGTGTTGCAGGGTACAGCGATAGCAAGGAAAATAATCGGGGCAATCCTTGGTGTTCCGCCCACAGTTGGACTGCCCTTTTTTAGTGACCATGGCATTGTAGGCCCGTTCGTCCACAATGAATTTCCAAAGTTTGAAAATGCGGAAATCCTTGGAAAAACCTGTTTTAAAGTAAAAAAGCGAATCTTCCTTACTGCCCACACCGCCGCCCAGATTGAAATAGCTGTACTGTTGGGCAGTGGCACGGAGCCGCATTTCATCTATGAGCATTTTAATGGGATTTAATGCCAAATAATCCTCATTTACCCCCGATAGATGGTATTGTACGATCTTGTTTTTGCCAATGAACATGGCACCGCCGGCAATGGCTTCGGTTTCGTTGTGCACGGCCAACAAAATATCGGTCTTAAAACGCTGGCTGTTGTATATTTCAAAGAAATAGGGCTCAGAGAAAAAATAATGTGGTTTTGCCTGTAAACGGCACATGGTCTTATGGTACAGGGCAATAAATTCCCGGACCTCGTTCTCTGTTTCCGCGTTTTTTATGGTATAGACCGTTCGGCATTTATTGATATAGGTCCTTAGCCTGGACTGGTATTGCTTTTTTTGGGACGCAATATCCAAGGTTAGGTCTATATTCACCAATTTGCCCATTTCGGTGATCTGTCCCAAGCCTGTCAGGACCAAGGATTGATGGGGAATGTAGGGATTGAGTCTGGAAAAGACCGAAATTATCCTGTGTGCGTTCAATGCGGTTTTCAGTTCCCTCGCAAAGGAAGAATTGTCAAAATCATCCGGAAGATTCTTTGTCAAAGGCCCGGCGTAGCCATATACAGAAGTGGCATCGTACAAATCGGTGCCATGGATTTCCTGCACCAATAAGGGCAACAAGATGACCGCATCCTTTTCTCGGTACGAAATCAAAATAGGTGATTCCGATTTGTTTTTGCTAATATGGTGGTAATCATAGGTATGGTAAAAATGGGAATGCTCCATGACCTTGACCGCCCTATTCCAAAAAATCCGCTTCGTAATTATTTCGATCATGTTACATTGGCGCTACCTGTGGTGCGTTGGTTGGTGGCTGTAAGGCACTAAATTAAGTGGTAATCCCGGTGCACCCTAAAATATTGGTTTAATCGTAGGAAAATTCGATAAGGGTATCGCCTTGACTCCTTTATAGACAGAAAGCACAAATATAGCTGCTTTGCGATGGACATTCCATGATATCGGTCAGCAAATCCGCAGCTCGCTAAATTCCGTAATGTACCCTTGTGGGGCGAAATCCCCGTGCTGGTACAGGTGGGTGTCATGGTGTATGTTCTTTCCATTATCGGCAAGGGCAATGGTTTGCCAGCCCCGACGGTTGGGGGTTATAAAATCCTTACGGCAATTATCTGCAATATAGACGTAGTGCCCCTTCCCAAACAGTTTTTCAAAAGCCATATAATTGTTCTCATGGGGCTTTTCGGTGCCCAGTTCCTCGGAGATCACGATATGGTCCAAAAAATCCATCAGCCCTAATGCGTTTAGCTTATTGCGCTGTGTTACCGATCGGCCATCGGTAAGGATGCCGATTTTGCCGTTACGCTCCTTGATCCGCACCAGGGTTTCCATTACCCCGGGGAATGGAACTATCTCTGGCTGGTGCGCCCTATAATGTTGTACAAGCTCTTCCTTGGAACGCCCATAGGTTTGGGCCAATACGGCAAAGACATCCATTTTGCTGCGGTATTGGGAGAACATGCCCACAAAAAGACGTTGCCAGTTGTTGGGTTCCAATAGTTGTGCCAGTTCCCGGTAGGCCGACTTTAGAAAATCGAGTTCGTTGTACAAGGTGTCGTCCAGATCAAAGACAAGGACGGTATGTACATCAACCTTGATATCCATGGACCAGGATTTCGTCGTCGTAGCGGATCATCAACAAATGGTCTTCCCAGCCATCAAAATCTTCTTTTACATCTTGCTGTAGCAGGTATTCTTCCAGAATCCATTTGGGAAAATTGGCTCCCGCCAAATAGGACAGGGGAAAGCCGCCCCCGAAGCGCGGGTTGATCTCTATGCCATAGATGGCACCATTTTCCTTGTGCATAAAAAACTGGGCGGTCAAACAACCCACGGCACCTTCTATATGCCCCAAATGTTTTTGGATGTAGGGAACCAGCACATTGCGCTGGGTAAGGCCCTTGTTCACCTCTCCGTCCCGCACTTCCAGCCGCTTTCTGGGTACGGCACATTTCAGTTTGTGGTCCCTGCCATAATACAGATCACAGGTAAATTCTTCATAAAGGCTGTGATCCAGATATTCCAGGAACATCAATTTTTCGTTGTCGAAATGATAAGGTTGAAGATCTTTTTGGGACCTTATCAAATAGGTGTCCACACTGCGGCTACCGTCCCAAGGTTTTAGGAACATAGGCAATGTATAGGCCTCCCTGTCATATTCCTTTGCCGTTTGCACGCCATGCGATTGAAAGAAACGGTGGATCAACCGCTTGTCCCTGCATTTTTTCACAAAACCCTTGGAGGCCACCAAAGGGACAATGCCATGGGCCATAAGCTGGTTCCGGTATTGGGCCAAGAGCAACAGTTCCGTGTCTATGGTAGGGATTATCAGGCCAATACCATGCATTTTACAGGTATCGATCAAAAAAGGCATGTAGGCGGGATCGTTAAGTCTGGGAACCGCAAAGCGCCCATCGGCCACATGGCAGGCCGCTGCCAATTCCGGTTGGGCATCCGAAGCAAAAACCTTTGCTTCGGGGAATAGTTGCTTAAGCTCTTTTTGGAAAGCCCTTACCAAAGAAACCCTTCTACCGGCTGAGGTGATTAAGACATTCATTTCACGAAGGTATAAAAAGTTCTAAAAACTTTGATAAAAGGATGTATCAATGGCTTGTTGTTGAAAACAAAGGTCAAAAAGGAATAGCCCATCCCGTGGTAATCGGGGCCTAGGAACTTGTGCAAGGGGTAGGCATCTATTTGTTCAAAACCGTGTAGCATTTCGGGTATTTTACCCACCGGTAAGTCCGATTTCATAAGGCGTACCAAAAGAAAAAACACAAAAGACTGTTGCCGGGTCTTTAAACGTGTAACGGCTCCAATATAGTTTTCATGGTCCTTGGGGACGCTTTCGATCAAATCCCGGAACGCATGGGCGGCATTGGCGTTGTCAAAAATAACCTTGTTGTAGTGCTCGGGGCTTTTATTGCGCATGGCCGAGGTGGGCAAGATGCGGTACCGGTGCACATCCAGACCTATATGCGCCATGCTGCCCGCAGCGCAAAAAAGCTGTGCCGCTAAAATGGCATCTTCCATCCATTTGCCCTCTATGAACCGTATCCCAGAGGCCACTAAAAACTGTCGGTTGCTAATAAACCACCAGATCTCATTTTTGTATTTGTGCTGGGCAATATAGGAAATGCCGTCCATTATGGAGACAGAGGCATTGATATCTTGAAGGTTGACCGATTGCTGAAAGGTAAGACTCTTAAAGGACTTACTTTTAAAAGTTAAAATATCCAACGAGTTTTCCTCCAAAACCTGAAGCAGCAGCCCCAATACATTATCTGCAATAAAATCATCGGGATCCAGGAAGTAGATGTAAGTGCCTATGGCTTTATCCAGGCCCGAATTTCGGGCGGCGCCAACACCTGCATTTTTTTTGTCGATAATCTGGATATTTGGGTATTTCCTTTGATAGTCAAGGGCAATACCCAAGGTGTTGTCCTTAGACTCATCATTTACCACGATAATTTCGTAGGCTTCAATGGGCAGATCCTGCCTAAAAAGGCTGTCTAAACAGGCAGGCAAATACTTTTCCATGTTGTAACACGGAATTACGATACTGAGTTTCATAGGCTAGGGTTGCGGGTTGCCTTTAAAAGGTTCCATGGTGAGGGTCTCGGCGGCCGAAATACCGTCTCTTTTTACCACTTTAAGAAAAGTAAGCCACAAAATCTTAACATCCAATGCAAAGGAACAATGGGTTACGTAATGCACGTCCAAGGCAAACTTTTGTTCCCAGGAAATGGCATTGCGGCCATTCACCTGTGCCCACCCCGTAATGCCGGGTTTTACAAGGTGTCTTTTTTTCTGTTCTGCGCTGTATAAAGGCAGGTAGGAAACAAGCAGCGGACGGGGGCCTACAAGGCTCATATCCCCTTGGAGCACATTGAGCAATTGGGGCAGTTCATCTAAAGAAGTATTGCGTATAAAACGACCAATTCCGGTCATACGCTGAAAATCGGGGAGGAGGTGGCCGTCTTTGTCTTTCTTGTCGTTCATGGACTTAAACTTTATGATTTTAAAAATGAGCTCATTTTTCCCTGGACGCGGTTGAAAAAAGAAAGGTTTTCCGCTATTGGCAATGTATAACAGCAGTAGTACCACTAAGAAGATGGGGCTTGCCAGAAGTAGCAAGAACAAGGTAACGAAAATATCAAACACTCTTTTTAACACTTGGGGGTACATCGGATTGTTTTAAGCTGCTAAGGTAGCTATTGATGGTGTAATATACCTAAGATTTAGACCAATTACCACAATATTTGGTAAAAAGGAAGGGCGATACTTTTTTGTTGCTCGTTGTCCGTTGATGGTTGTTGGTTGCCAAATGTTCAAGTTCAAGAAAAACCAGATACAAGGAACATTTGAACCAAAAGACCTCCCTCAATCCCTCCCAAGGAGGGAGGCTTGCTTTTAGACTGCTTCCTAAGTATTCCCAAATAGGATCTTGCACTAAAATAACTCCTCCCTTGTAATGAAGGGAGGTGGATTTTGGCGAAGCCAAAAGACGGAGGGATTGACAGTGCCACTTGACCCTTTTTATCCTTGACCTTAGACCCAGTGCACCACCCTCAATCCCCCCAAGGAGGGAGGCTTGCTCTTAGACTGCTTCTTGAGTATTCCTAAATAGGATCTTGCATTAAAACAATTCCTCCCTTGTAATGAAGGGAGGTGGATTTTGGCAAAGCCAAAAGACGGAGGGATCGATGAGTCAATCTGTTCTTTTTATCTGTAAAAATCCTCAGGAAACCGTTCTTAGCTTGGGTATTGTATAAGGAGAAACCGATGCAACTAGAAGCCTTTTTTGTTGCTCTTTGTTGGTTGGCGGTTGTCCGTTGTTAGTTGCTCGTTGCTGGTTGTCGGGTAACGAAGGTTCAAGTTTATGAAAAACGAGAAATAGTTAGCTTTCGACTTCTTGGTTGATTTTTTACCATCACCCCATTTCCACATGCGTCTGTAGTATATCAATAAGATTTTGGTTAATAATAGCGACATCAAATTTTTGTTCCGCCAAAGCTCTGCTGGCTTTCCCCATTAGGGCAATCTGTTCGGGCTTATCTAAGAAAAATGTTATCGCCTCAAGTAAAGGGTCCAGTTCTTGCGGTGGAATCAGGAAACCGTTCTGTTTCGGAACAACGGTTTCTTTGCACCCGGGCATATTCGTTGTAATGATGGGCATCCCAATAGATAAGGCCTCTAAAATAGAGCGGGGTACACCTTCTCTGTAATAGGAAGGCAATACAAAGACATCGGCCTCGGTAAGAAAGGGTACCACATCGGCTTGTACTTCGTGATAGATGATGATTCCTTTGATTTGTAAGGCGTCGAGCACCCCGTAGGATATGCCGGAGGAATTGTCCGGCGGCGGGGCGCCAACCAGGTGAAACTCGGCATTGGGGTACAGTGGCTTTAGGGTTTCTGCGGCCTGTAGAAACAGTTCTACTCCTTTTTCCTTGATCAAGCGGCCAATGATAATAAATTTAATGGGGTCGCCTACCTGTTTTTGGTGCACGCGAAAGGGAAAACGTTCTAAATGTATCCCCGAGCCGTTGACCACGGCGGTTTGCTGTTTTTTAGTTAGAATGTGTTTTTCTAAAAAGAGTTGGCGGTCGTCCGTATTTTGAAAGATGGTAACCGCAGTTTTCCGCAAGGCCTCCCGATATAACATTTGGGAAATCCGTTGCAGTATTTTGGACTTTAGGTTTACTGCGCTAAAGGTAAAGCCCAACCCCGTAATCAAAGCAATAACAGGGATGTTCAATTGTCTTGCGGCAATAGACCCATAGATCACAGGTTTTATGGTGTATGGAAAAACCAGATCTATTTGGTGTTGCTGCATCATTTTTTTTAATGCGCTGATGCTTTGCACATCCTTTATGGGGTTGAGACCGTTGCGTTGCAAAGGATAGGTTAGGGTTTTTGCCCCCATTCCATGTAAAGTTCTTACTGTTTTTTTCTTTTCAAATTCGGGGGCAGCGCAAAAGACCTCAAAATGATGTGCTATTAAATACGCAATAAAATCGCCTCTAAAATTGACCAGAGAATTGGAAAAAGAACTAATAATAAGGATTTTGGGGTTGGGCATTATGTCGTAGTTGTAAAATTTAAAATTGAATTATAAAAGCCCTCTTGAGTTCGTTCCTTTAGAAAACGTTTAAAAACAGGTTTATTCCCTTCAGTGTCTGTACCTAAGGCAACCAGAATGGTAGCTGTTAATTTGGCAGTATCATGGGTAGGGCAGGTAAATAAGCCCGGTATGTTATCAATATCGCCGGCACTTAAAGTAGCTACTATTTTTGTGTTTTGAGACATCATTTGCAACAACACATTTGGGAAACCCTCAATTCGCGAAGAGAGTACGCAACACGCAGCTGCTTTAAAATAGGGGTACACGTTCGTCACATAACCGGGCATATGGATTTTGCCTTCCAAATTCAGTTGCCGAATTTTGGTCATTAATAGTTCCCGATCTTTTCCTTCCCCAAGAATAATTAAATGGAGGTCTTGGTGTTCCTTTTGAATTTCGTGGAAAGCGTCAATCAAAAGATCGAACCCTTTGGCTGGGGCTAGACGCCCCGCCGCTACAAGAAATCTTTTCCCGGTATATTCGGGTAAGAGCTCACCTATTTTTGTTGTGCTATCCATAAAGTTAAAGGGATTGGGAATAACTTGTATGTGGAGGTGTTTGCCTAATCGCGGTAATGCTTTTAGAAGCTGTTCTTTCATATAGTTGGTTTGACAAATTACCAGGGAGGCCCCTTTGTAACCTAAGGTATAAAAAAGTGTATATATTTTTAACTTCATGCCTTGGAGGAGCTCAAAAATAGAATTCGACTCCCGTACCACTACCTTGGCGTTTCTTAACAATCCCAGCCTTTTTGCCAGACCAATACTACCATTAATTAGGGTTTGGGAGGTAAAGGTGTAGTCAATGTTTTTGTAAGTTTTAAAATTGAATATCAAATGGGGAATAAGCCAGAGAATGCCTTGCGTATAAGATAAAAATGGCAAATAGGTAATAAGCATACGAGCTTCATCGGCTGCCCAACCCAAACTATTTTTTTTTGTTAATATAATGACCCTACAAATTCCACTCTGTAGGGTAATGTGGCGGGCTAGACTTTGGACAATATGCTCAGATCCTTGTACACTGTCGGTGGGTAGAATAAACAGCCAATTATTTACCAGCATATTCAATGGGACTTTGTTTATAGATTCAAAAGGTGGGCACATGCTTAGAGCAAAGTAAATAAATAGTTTGTTTTGAATATTTTAACTCCCATAGAGGTAAGAAAGATTCAAAGATAGAGATTATTTTAAAAGAAAGGTTTTTAATGTCCGATCATGTGGCTAAGAAATTTATGTTTGCAGTCTAATTTTTTCGCCGTGTAAATTTTTATTAATTAGAAAGGGGTAGCTGTAGCATTTCACCAAAAACAATGTCCCATTTTCTGGGATGGTATTTAATAAAACCTGAACCCGGATAAAAGGTGAGCTCCCCAAAATACACTTTACTCTGTAACGAATATAAGTCTACTCTTACAAAGAAAAAGTCATTTGCTAATATTTCAGCTATTCGTAACATGTCCTCCAAGGTAGCTGGGCGCAAAGGAGGGGAACTACTGCGGTCTAAGGTGGTGCAATCAATACGTTGCCAGGCCGTATCAAAAAAATCCACGGTATGGTGGGTAAAGCGGTTGGCATGCACCTCTATAAAGCGTACTTTACCCTGAAAGCAATAAAGCTTATAATCTTGAGGAATATTTCCACCGGGATCAAGTAACAACTTCTCCACAAGAATGCGCGGCTTTATTTTGGCATAATGCCATTCTCCTTTACCGGAATTATAGCGATCCTGTAAGGACTTTCTCATTTCTCTTTGTAACGAAGGCCAATCAGATTTTTTCTTATCTTTTATCATTATTACATTACCACTACCATGGTTTGTTTTAATAATCATTGGATAATCAGGCAGATTTTCAGGTTTCAGGTTTTGTGGATTAGTTGTTTCCAGAAGTAATGGTATCAAATAAGTGTCACCCAATTTTTCTCTCACATGCTCTCTTACCAAGAATTTATCTGAACACACTACATGCAATGGAGTACGAAGGTTTAATTTAAGCCACTGAATTTTTTCGTTAAAAGTCCTCGGGTGTTTTAAATTCAAGGGATATCCTAAAATCCTAATAAACCTAATTTTTAACAATACAACATTTGGGATCAATATATTGCGTACGGAAATAATAGGCGAAAGTAGTCTGCGCCCTAATGCAGAATGATAGTAAAAAAAAGCTAAAGACTTCCAAATCATAGCTGTTGAAATCGCAATTCTTATTTTGGCTCACTATTTTAATTAATGTATTAGGATATCACAAAAATATCTGTATGCTGCTTATTTTTTTGTTCAAACGGTAAAGTCAACATATCTCCTAATTTTCTATCCCATTCCTGTGGCATGAATCTTTCATTTCCAGATCCGGAATGAAAAGTTATTTCTCCAAAATAAATGTTATTTTTAATAACATACACATCAATACGTACATAAGTAAAATTTTGAGCTAATTTTTCAGATATAAATTTTAATTCTTCATATTTTCTTGGTTTTTCAATAGTCTTTCCATTTTCATGAGCCCATTTACATGGTAAAAGTTTCCAATTAGGATCATATAGATTTCTTTTGTGCGCATTATGTCTATCAATATCTACTTGGGTAAAAATTAATTTGCCATTGAAATAATGTAATTTATAATCAGATGGGATTTGATTGTTTTCATCAATCATTAATTTTTCAACAATTATTCGGGGTTTTATATTTTCATATTGCCACTCCCCCTTTCCAAAAATGGAGTAATTAGTATTTAATCTGTTCTTTAAATCTCTTCTGATTTTAGCCCAGTCCATCTTCTTTTTATCCCATACAATAATGCCTCCACCACTATCGTTGTTGGTTTTAATAATAAATGGAAAATCAGGTAGGTTATCAGGCACGATATCTGATGGTTTTTTAGTTTCCAATAGCAACGGGATAAGATATTCTGAGCCAATTAGTTTTTGTACATGTTCACGAACTGCATATTTATCAGAACAAATGGTATGTAAAGATGTACGCTCATTTATTTTTAACCAATTGATTTTCTCATTAAATGTTTTTGGATTTTTTAGATTCAACGGATAACCCAAAATTCTTTTAAATCTACTTTTTAATAAAGTTTTTTCAGGCATTAGAGTGCTTCGTAAAAATAGGAGTGGTGTAATTAATTTCTTTCCCCATTGGGTACCTAAATAAATTTTTTTTATAAATTCTCTCATTTTACAGCTCTTTTGATATTCTGGTATTAACACAGTTCTTTAAAGCACCAATTAATTATTTCTATAACTAGACGAATTAACAAGTTATTGTAAATTGCTAAGTTAATGTTAATTTAGCCATCCCCCGTTTTTTTAATTGAACTTCAGATGCAGTTGCCCAGGGCACGGATATGGCACGGTGTTTTCTA
>NZ_JAYEEQ010000036.1:0-9916 GCF_034651555.1 Aurantibrevibacter litoralis
TGCGTTCCATAATACAGTAAATTTAGAATAAAAAATTAAACTTAAATTACTGTCCTATTTTTGGGGGAAATTATAAACTATGGTGGGGGGACTCTACAAAGCCAAGGATGAGCGGCGCGATTTAGGGTTTTATATTTTCTACATGGGCATCAACATAGGTGGGTTTTTGGCGCCCATTCTTTGTGGTTATGTGGGCGAAAAAATAAATTGGCACTACGGATTTGGATTGGCCGCAATTGGTATGTTTTTAGGACAATCGGTCTATGTGTGGGGACAAAAATTTTTGGTGCCGGTAGGGAACCTAATGTCAAAAAGTAATGCGGCTGATAAAGCCATATTAGATGCGCCACTAACCGATATTGAAAAAGATCGCGTAAAGGTTTTGTTAATTTCTTTTGTATTGATTATTCTTTTTTGGGCCGCTTTTGAGCAAGCGGGTGGCCTAATGAATCTATATGCTGAGCAAAAGACAAACAGGGATTTCTTCGGATTTTTTGTCATTCCCGCCTCCGTCTTTCAATCTATTAATTCCTTTTTCATAATTACGTTGGCCACCATTGTGGGTGCCTTTTGGCTTCGATGGCGCAAAAAAGGAAAGGAAGCTTCCTCCCTATTCAAAATTGCGGTAGGAATGGTTATTATGGCACTTGGATTTGGTTTTATGGCAGCTGCTTCCGTAGAATATACAGCCAATGGATCTTCTGCCATGTACTGGATCGTTTTGGCCTATTTGCTGCATACCATTGGGGAGTTATGTGCTTCACCGGTTTCACTTTCTTTTATTACCAAATTAGCGCCCTTAAAATATGCCTCCATTATTATGGGATTGTACTGGGCAGCAACGGGTTTGGGAAATAAAATTGCGGGGCTCATAGGAGAGGTATCTCAAAGCTTAGGCGAATTTGAAATTTTTATAGGCATCACCGTAGTTTGGTCTTTAATAGGAATTTTGGTAATCATCGGCTTAAAACCGCTGAAAAGATTAACGCACGGCGCTGAAGATGGCGAAACAAAAATGGAAACTATCGCCTAATACCGCCCAAGGTCACTTAAAATAAAATGCCCCCTTTTCGCCTGTAAAGTGAAAAGGGATTCTATTTTTTTTGCAGGTGGCACGCCATCTTTCTACATAACTTCTGTAATTGCTCCCGTCAGCAATAATCATTTCGGGTTTATGCGTATACAGCAGTCGATCCAAATTAATGGTAGGCGATTGACTAAGTACGAGGAATTCTATTTTTTGCGATCGCGGCACAATGGCCAAACTGTCAAGAATATAGATCTTTTTAGAGCCAAGCATATAACTGTTTTTAAGGGATTGGTACGCTACGTTACCTATTCGGGCACCAACGCGATACTCCTGTGCCAATCTTTGGGCTTGTAGGGTGTCCATGGCATAAACATGCAACTGTCCTGTCATTTGGTGTAATAGTACCGAATTTTTAGTTTGATGGGCAATTATAACAGCTTCCTTATGCTGTGCCTCATGATGCACATATATTGTCCAAATTTGAAAACAAATAATAGCCGATAGGGCCACCACAACACGCTTATAGGTTATTTTACTAAGCAGCAATGCCCCGGAAATAATAATGACATAACTTAACAAGAGTTGCAAGCCATCAAAAGAAATACTTTTGAACAGAAAGGATTCCTGCTGGGCTACCCAAGCAATAAAAGTATTCATGATGCGGATAACCGAATTGTAAAAAAGCACTAAAACCTCTGGTAATACTTGGCCTAGTGCAAGTATCATAATGACAATGCCTAAACCCAAAATAAGTCCCAAAAAAGGAATTATCCCCAGATTTGAAATAAAAAAAAGTGCGGGAAATTGATGGAAATAATAGAGACTTATAGGCAAAACCCCCAATTGAGCGGCAATACTCACAGACAGTAATTGCCACCCATTTTTAAGGATACCGTACTTTGGAGTTCCTAATTTTTGCAGCATAGGATACATCCAAACAATGGCAAAAACCGCAGCATAACTCATTTGAAAACCTACTTGAAAAAGGAACATAGGATTCACGAGTAGTATAAAAAACATGGAAAGCGCAAGGATGTTAAAGGTGCTCGTAGGCCTGTTGAGGTATTGCGCATAGGCTACAAAGGAAAACATGGTTACCGCTCTAACAATGGACGCAGAAAGACCTGCCAAAACCGCAAAGCACCAAAGGAAAAGCACAATAAGGAGTAATTTAAGTGTTCTGCCATTGGGTAAAAAAACAACCGGTTGCAAGACCCATTGTAGTAGCATGAGTATAACGCCTACGTGCAAACCGGATACGGCCAAAATATGTACAGCTCCGGCATTAATGTAATTGTCATACGTTTCCGGATCCATATCTTGTCGCTGGCCTAGGAACAATGCTTGTATAACTCCGAATTCTGCTGCACCAAAATTACGCTCCTGAAGTTTGGAGATTATGGTATTTCGCAAAACGGCTGCAAGACCGTATAGCGTACTGCCGGATGTTTTTGTAACTCGATATGTTCCGGCAGAAAGATAGAGTTGATGTGTAACCCCCAAATGGCGCAAGTATTTTTTGTAGTTAAATTGATAGGGGTTAAGGGGTGCTTTGGGCTCTTCGAGCATCGCGTGCGTAAGCAATACATCATCAATATGAAGCATTTCCCCAAGGGTATCTTTAGCCACATTTAAAAGTACTTTTCCTAATACTTTCTTTTCATCCATCCCCATAATTTGTGCCATATATCGATCCGAAAAGGCATTGGGTTTTAGGACTTCCTCAATTTTTAAATGATATAGATGTGCTTTTTCCTCTGCATAATGACTGTAATGATGGGACTTGTATTCGGGTTGGGCTAAGGCATACGTGAACATGCCTAAAAAAACAGACCCCGCAACTACAAGGATGCCAAAACGTACACTGTATTCCCTTTTTTTATGATAAAAGGCAAGACCTATGAGAACAATAAGAAGAGGTACTACACTGCGGTACGGGTCAAGACATAAAAAATGGTTTGCCATGATCCCCATGAGTAACCCTAGCGTTAATTTCACAGGTATAAACCGAAGCAAATCCATGAAACTAAAGGATTCGGGTGGCTTTTACAAAAGCATAATTCCAATACCCCTCTCGTAAGGAAGATACAATGACCCCACGGGAGGTCGTGGAATGTATAAATTTAATATCATCCCCCTCAACAGCAACCACTAATCCCACATGGTTAATTTTACCCCCACCCGTTTTGAAGAAAAGCAAGTCGCCTTTTGTAACTTCTTTAATTTTTATACGCTTGCCTTCATCGGCCATTTCATGAGAAATTCGTGGTAAATTGATATCGTGTTCTTTAAAAGAAGTAAACAAAAGGCCAGAACAATCCATGCCGTTTTTGGTATGCCCTCCAAACCGATACGGCACACCCGAAAACAGTAAGGCAGTATGTATCACTTCATCGGCAATACCACGAGGTTTTTCTAGAGCTTTGTCGGCCTCAATCGCAGTGGTTTCGGCCGGTACGTTGGAAGAAGCTGCAACGGTTATTTTGATTGGATCCTTATGAAAAGGAGAAGCGGTTTTTTTTGAAACGCCACAGGATCCAAGGCATAGCAAAAGGAAAATAAAAGGGAGTTTTCGTATCATCCAAGACTTCGTATCTATTCTTGGATATCAAATTTAAACATTTTCTACAATATATGTAGCTACTTTTTTACTTGCGCCCATACCTCCCAATTTTTTTTGAAGCTCGTCATAGGCCTCAATTTGTGCTTGGCGATAGGATCCGAGGAGAATTTTACCAAGTTCGGTACGTATATTTTTAGTAGTTAGATCGTTCTGTATAAGTTCCTTAACTACCTCGCGATTCATGATTAAATTTACCAAAGAAATAAACCGCAAGGTAATAATGCGCTTTGCAATTTGATACGACAGCCAATTCCCACGGTAACAAACCACCTGCGGTACTTTAAAAAGTGCTGTTTCTAAGGTAGCTGTGCCACTGGTAACGAGGGCAGCATGAGATAGGCTTAGCAAATCGTATGTTCTGTTTTGTACAAAACCCACTTCAGATTGGTTCAGAAATGGTTCGTAAAAACTGCGATCTAAGCTAGGTGCCCCGGCAATGACAAATTGGTATGCTGCGAATGACTTTTGCACAGAAAGCATACGCTTCAGCATTTTTTGTACTTCTTGTTTTCTGCTTCCGGGTAAGAGGGCGATGATAGGCTTTTTGGCGTCTAAACGGTGTTCCTTTCTAAATGCCCGATCGTCGACGTCGGATCGTACCCCAATCGCATCCAAAAGAGGATGCCCTACAAATTGTACAGGGAACCCGTGTTTTTGCTCGTAAAATTCTTTTTCAAAAGGAAGAATTACATACATCTGATCGATATCCCTCTTTATGCTATTTATACGACTTTCTCGTGACGCCCAAATTTGAGGAGAAATATAATATATAGTTTTAAACCCATTCCGTTTAGCCCATTTTGCAATACGCAAGTTAAATCCGGAAAAATCAATAAAAACCAGCGCATCGGGTTCAAAACTGCAGATGTCCTCTTTACAGAAGGCAATATTTTTAAAAATTTTTCGCACATTTAGAAGCACCTCCAAAAACCCCATAAAAGCCATTTCTTTATAGTGTTTTACCAAGTCGCCACCGGCTTTTTGCATTTGGTCGCCACCCCAGCATCGAATTTCGGCATGCGGATCTTCTTTTTTTAGCGCTTTAATGAGATTAGATCCGTGTAAGTCGCCCGAGGCTTCTCCTGCAATAATATAGTATTTCATGCGCCTAAATTTATAATAAGCATTCTCTAGTTCATTTTATTGCACAATAAAAAAATTCTTGAAACTGACTATCCCCGAGGCAAGCCATAGGGGTATTTCGCCAGTTTCATTTTGGCCTTTGGGCCAAAAACCGAAATTTTGTATTTCACCTCACCCGGAACTGCAAAAAGACAGTTCCGACCTCTCCAAAGGAGAGGTAAATAGGAAACCCCGACCCAAGGGTCGGGGAATCTTTAGATTAAAATACCTTGTAGTACAAGATTAACAATGCCGTAATTATGGTTGCTAATAGCACTCCACGGGCTCTATGATCTCGCTTTAGCTTTAAAAATCCAAAAAAAGCAGCTAAATTTAGAATGGCACCTAGTGCCAATAGACTTCCCACATGATCTTGTGCAACTGCAGCGCGATAGGTTTCTGCAATTCCCATATCGGAGAACAACAAAATATATAGCAGTGTGCCCAGTGTATTGGCAATAAGACCAACGGCCAAACCGATTCCTAATTCTCTTTTAACCATTCAAATTCCATTTGGTAAGTTGTTCAATAGTATGATGCGCCGTTAAATCGAACTGTGTGGGCACCACAGAGATGTAGCCTTGGCTTAATGCCCATTCATCGGTATCCTGCCCATCGTCTAAGAGTTCAAATTCGCCGGTAAGCCAATAATAATCCCTTCCGGACGGACTTCGGCGCTTATCGAACTTTTCTTTCCAATTGGCGCGCGCCTGTCGGCAAATCTTAATTCCCTTGTACTGAATATCGATTAGTTTAGGAATGTTTACATTAAGAACTACTCCTTGTGGAATTCCATTTTTTAAGGCTTCCCGTACAATTTTTTGAATAAAGGGCTTAGAGGGTTCAAAATCGGCCTCCCAGTTGTAGTCGCATAAAGAAAATCCAATGGCAGGAATACCTTCTATGCCTGCCTCAATGGCAGCACTCATAGTACCCGAGTAAATGACATTGATAGAGGAATTAGATCCGTGGTTAATGCCACTTATGCAAATATCCGGACGTTTTTCTAAAAACACTTGTAAGGCCATTTTAACACAATCTGCAGGGGTACCACTACAACTGTATTCTTCTTTGGCACCATGATCGGGATCCGGAATTACCTTTTTAGGATAAAGTGCATTATCCAAAGTTATGGCATGGCCCATTCCCGATTGCGGACTATCCGGTGCCACGACGACCACTTCACCAATCTCCTTCATAAAACGAACCAATGCCCTAACGCCAGGCGCACCAATGCCATCGTCATTAGTAACTAGTATTAGCGGTTTGTGCATTGCCATATAATTTATTGTACAAAAGTACGTTTTTCATAAGGATATGGACAGCCCTACGTTTAACAAAAAATTAATGACTTTGCTTTATGCTGGCATGGTTTTTTCTGTATCTTAGAGAATTCATTGCCTTTGTAGGTAGGCAAAAAGGAATCAGAACGATCCAATTTTTAGGACAAATACCTGGTTAAGAATACATAATAAATTAAAATAGATATGAGAAAGAATTTTGCTTACGCTCTATTGGTTATTCTTATAGCCGTTGCTTCTTGTAGTTTTACGCAAAAAAAGTTCGAGAATAATGACAAAGATAAATTGTTGTTAGAACTCATCACTTATGTATTGGAAAAGGGACATTATGAACCTAAAGCTATAAACGACGATTTTTCGGTACAGGTTTTCGAAGATTTTATTACTGTAGTAGATCCCACTAAAAGGTATTTTTTAGAAAGTGATATCAGCGAATTTGAAAAATATAAATTCCAAATAGACGATCAAATTAAGAATACCGATATTAGTTTTTTCAATCTGGTTTATGATAGATTGATGAAAAGAATGGATGAGGCGAAACAACTGTATAAAGCAGTATTGGATGAGCGATTTGATTATAGTAAGGAAGAGTTTATCAATATTAATTATGAAGAGCAGCCCTTTGCCACATCAAAAAAAGAATTGAAAGAACGTTGGAGAAAGCAATTGAAATACGCCACGCTAGGCACGTACGATTCCAAAATAAAGGCCAGCAAAGGCGAATTAGCTTCAGATGACGAATCACCTTCATCTACAGACAGCTCAGATAACAAAAAAGCGAAATCACCTACAGAAATTGAACAAGAAGCTCGGGAATCGACACGTACTACTCTAGATGAGTTTTTCGATTTTGTAGGCGAGTTGGAACGCAAAGATTGGTTTGTGCAATACATAAATACCATTGTTGAGGAGTTTGACCCCCATACCTATTATCTGGCACCCGATGAGAAAGAAAAATTTGACACCGGCATGTCCGGTAAATTTGAAGGTATTGGCGCACGACTTCAAAAGAAAAAAGATCAGACAAAAATTGTAGAAATTATCTCTGGTGGTCCGGTTTGGCTAAATCAACAACTGGAAGTTGGCGATGAGATTCTTAAAGTAGGTCAGGAAGACGAACCACCAGTAGATATTGTGGGTATGCGCTTAGATGATGCTATTAAATTGATAAAAGGACCGAAAGGCTCTGTGGTGAAATTAACGGTTAGAAAAGTGGATGGTTCTACGGAAATTATTTCAATTACCCGCGATGTGGTAGAATTGGAAGAATCGTATGCCAAATCTTCGTTGATTTTAAAAGAAGATCAAAAGTATGGTTTAATAAATCTACCCAAATTTTATGTGGATTTTGAAAATTATAACGAAAGAAATGCGGCATCCGACGTGGCCAAAGAAGTGGAACGATTAAAACAAGAAGGCGCAGAAGGGCTTATACTCGATCTTAGGGATAACGGTGGTGGTTCTCTTAAAACAGTTGTTGAAATGGCCGGGCTCTTTATAAAAGACGGCCCTATTGTTCAAGTTAGATCGTCTGGAAAAGGCAAAGAAGTGTATGAGGACAAAGATGAACGCATTCAATGGGATGGTCCTTTGGTTATTTTGGTAAATGAACTATCGGCTTCGGCCTCTGAAATTTTAGCTGCAGCCATGCAAGATTATAAAAGAGCCGTGGTTATTGGCAGCAGGCAAACTTTTGGCAAAGGCACTGTACAAAATGTAATTCCGTTGGATAATATTGTTCGTAGCAACGAACACGGAGATTTGGGTGCCATAAAATTAACCACTCAAAAATTTTATAGAATTAATGGAGGCTCTACCCAATTGGAAGGCGTTAAGAGTGATGTGGTAGTGCCGGACCGTTACAGCTATATTGATTTGGGTGAGCGCGATCAGAATAACCCCTTACCATGGGATAAGATTTCAGCAGCCAATTTTAAACCGTGGAATGGCTATATTGACTACGAACAGACCTTAACTAATAGCACAAGACGAATGGCAGCCAATCCGCAGATAAAATTGATAGAAGAAAATGCGCAATGGCTAAAAAATCAGCAAGATGAAACCATAGTGTCCCTAAACTACGAGACCTACAAAAAGGAAGAAGAAAAGGTAAAGGAAAAGTCGGTCTATTTTAAATCATTATCCGATTACAATTCCCGGCTTACGTTTAAATCTCCAAGTTATGAGGAAGCGCTCTTTACCAAAGATACAACCCTGCGAGAGAAGCGATACCGCTGGCATAAAGATTTAGCCACCGATGTGTATGTGGAAGAAGGTGTAAATGTACTAGAGGATTTAAAACTGAATAACATGAAGAACTCGAGTAAATTGGCCAGTGTTAAGGGTTAGAAAATCGTTCTATTTTAGAGATTGATTTAAGTTAGTGCTGGGACTGTAATTCGTATGACACGAGGAAGTTCCTTATACGTCAGCGGAGGATTTAAGTTTTTTAATTTTGAGCAAATTCTATTAGCGGGGTTATATTTCCGTTGTCAGCCTCTTTTAATGCTTTAATATATGCTCTTCTGGTTTCATCTGCTCTAACCATATTTGACTTGTGCCAACTGAAAATTTCTCTTCCGAAAATGGATTCAATAATTATATCAGCCATAATTCTGGAGTGCCTACCATTCCCATTAGGAAAGCAATGAATTGCTACGATTCGATGTTTAAATCTAATAGCAATTTCTTCAGGGGCATAAGTTTTGTTTTCAACCCAGTATGTGGTGTCATCAATTAGATTTTTCACTTCCATTCCTATTTTAGGCCATTTTATTCCAATGTTTTTATCCGTCTTTCTAAATTCGCCTGCCCATTTCCAAACATCACCGTACATTTTTTTGTGTACGTCTTTTATAAATTTTTCAGTCAATATTTTTTCAGGTTTTAAATTTGCTCTAATAGTCCATTCTACGGCTTTTTCAATATTTAACTGTTCAAATTCATTGAGTTCTTTTTGTGTTGTTATTGATTTTATTTTTAGCCCTTCCTTTTCTTCCTCGTCTAAAGGTGTTTGCCCATCTGTATATGTTAGATTTAGTCCCATAATGACCTTCTCATTTCCCTTTTTATTTCATTAGCTAAATCCATTATTGAATCACCGATTTTGTCTTCACTGATTCCCTGGTCCTCTAATTGCATATTTTGATTGGTTCTTAAAACAATTTTTCGAGCCAGCTCTTCCGCCTTTAAGTGGATTAGGTTTTCAATAGTACCATCTTTTGGAATATAGCCATAGACAAATTTCATATTTAAAGCATTCCCAACATCCTTTAATTTATTAATGGTTATCTGGCCTGTAGCTTCACGTTCCTCAATTTTTTGTATTGCTCCTTTAGTCAAGTCAAGTTTGGCTCCTAATTGTTCTCTGGTCATATTAAGAGTTGTTCTAATAGTATTTACCCATCCCTTTTGTGGAATCAGGACCATTCCGGCATCTTTAAAACCAGCCAATTTTTGGTCGAGCTGTTCTATGAGGAGTTTTTTCTTGTTTCTCATTTGTTAATTTTTATACATATAAGTATGTAAATTAAATCAAAAGTATCCAAATACGTATAAAAAAGCAAATAAAATAATATATATATGTATTCTTTTTTATTTTGAATTGATACAAATATGTATAAATCTATTCCGCGAAGTTTTAAACTTCGCAGTTCTACTACGTTTCAAAATAGGCATCGTTTGCATTATCACATAGAAGTCAGGGTATTTAGAGACAGATTTAAGTGAGGACTTAAATCGTAATTCGTGGGACACGAGCAAGATGTACTTTAGCCCCCAATAAGTTCGGAGTGATATTTTAAATTTCAAACTAATACATTTGAAAGATGAAATACAAGA
>NZ_JAYEEQ010000037.1:0-9356 GCF_034651555.1 Aurantibrevibacter litoralis
AAATATAGTGGATAAAATAAAGGTCAGTGCTATACTGAAAAATTAGGGTAAGAAATCCCCAACTGCTCATAGCCAAATCGTTGGCGGTAATTAAAAAAATGAACACAAATCTACTATCCTATATAAAAAGATACATCGAGCTGACTGACGAGGAGATTGCAGTCCTGCCAGAACATGTGAAGATTAGAACCTACCTAAAGGGGCAGTATATTGTACAGCAGGGAGACGTGTGCAAATATGAATCCTTCATCATTTCGGGTTGTGCCAAAACCTTTTTTATAGATACAGAAGGCAACGAACATGTAGTCATGTTCGCTATTGAAAATTGGTGGACAGCTGACTTGGGTAGTTTTATCACACAAGAACCTGCCGACTACAATGTGCAATGCCTGGAGAAAACAACAGTAGCACAATTCACACACGAAAGCCTCGAACTTTTATATACGCAAATCCCACAACTGGAACGCTTTTTCCGAATCATTATACAAAAAGCCTATGTGGCTTCTCAAAAGCGAATAGTTAGAAACTTCAGCCTCACCGCAAAAGAAAGATACCTCATTTTTCGTAATCGGTACAGGGACATCGAACAGCGTGTACCACAGTACCTTATCGCCTCCTACCTTGGAATAACAAAGCAATTTCTTAGCAAAATAAGAGCAGAACTTATATCAGAAAGTTAGCTTTTTGTTAATCTATGTGAACATCCTTTTTACTCCTATGTGAATTGCTGATAGCTTTTCCTTGCTGACCTTTGTCATTTCAAATTTTAAATACAAAGGATATGTCAAAATTATTAGAAAAAATCTCAGACTTGAATGACTTGATTCTTCAAGGCAAGGCAATGGAAGCCTTTGAAAAATACTATGATGAAAATGTCATCATGCAGGAAAATGATTCTGAACCAGTTGTTGGCAAAGAAGCCAACCGAAAACGTGAAGAGGAATTTTTCGGCAACATTACAGAATTCAGAGGTGCCAAACCGCTAAAAGTAACACTCGGAGAAAATACGACCATGGTAGAGTGGCATTATGACTACACGCACAAAGAATGGGGCGTACGGAATTATTCCCAAGTGTCTGTCCAAGAATGGAAGGGCGGAAAAATTATCAAAGAAAAATTTTACTATAACAATTAAATCGAAAAATATGAAACGTCAACTATTTCAAACTACAGATTCCTATGCACCACTTGTTATTCGTGTAATGTTAGGCGTGGTGGTATTCGCTCATGGGGCACAAAAACTTTTGGGTTGGTTTGGTGGCTATGGATTTTCAGGCACAATGGATTTCTTTACTGAAACTGTTGGTCTGCCATGGATTATCGGATTTCTGGTCATTATTCTGGAATCTATCGGTGCTATTGCTCTCATTGTGGGAGTAGCTACAAGACCGATTGCTGTCTGTTATATTTTTTTAGCATTTGGCATTGTATTCACTTCGCATATCCAAAATGGCTTTTTTATGAATTGGTTCGGAAATCAGCCGGGTGAAGGCTATGAATTTTTCCTTCTGTGGATAGGGATGGCGATTAGCCTAATATTTACGGGAGCAGGTAAGTATTCCATTGATGGAACAATCATCTCCAAAAATGAACATGTGCAAAAGCAATAACGGTGAAGTGGTTATCTAAAGCCTATTACAATTTTGTAACTTTGTGGCGGTTTGAAAGTGATAGCTTTTAAGCCGCCACTGCTTTTTGCAGGCCATTCAAAAAATGAAAGTGAACGATAATTTATCATCCTATTTAAAAAGATACATTGACCTGACCGAACAGGAAGACCAACGTTTTTTGTCTTTCCTAAAAAAAACGGTGTTAAAAAAGGGGGATTTCTTACTCAAAGCAGGGCGAACCTGCACGGCAAGATATTTTGTGGTAAAAGGTTGTGTGCGTTTGTATTATATTGACAGCAAAGGCAATGAGCAAATCATCCATTTTGGGCTTGACAATTGGTGGATAACGGAATACGACAGCCTAATCAACCAAAAGCCATCGAACATTTATATTCAGGCAATTGAGGATACCGTGCTATTAACTTTGAATCAAGCATCTTTTGAAAAACTGACCTTGGAAATCCCAAAAATCAATACCCTTTTCAGGATAATAATGGAAAAAACATTTATTGCCTCACAGCGTAGAATTGAATATATGTTAAGCTATTCGGGGAAAGAATTGTACCAAAAATTTGTTAACCAAAACCCGCAATTTCTGCAAAGAGTACCTCAATATATGATTGCATCTTACTTGGGGATGAGCCCTGAATTTTACAGTAAAATAAGAAGCAATATCAGGTAATCTCCTTTCTTGAACTAGATTAAGATTTTCCTCATTTGAGCCCGATACTTTTGTGTCATTAATCATTTAAAACAAAAAATTATGAGCACAAAACGTATTGACATTCATCAAGTCCAACCTTCATATTACACGCCTCTGATCGAATTGGACAAACAACTAAGGGACAGTTCGCTTACCAATGCTGATCTTCTACTGATTTACATCAGGGCTTCCCATATCAATGGCTGTGCCTACTGCATCCAATCGCATACCAAGGAAGCCATAGAAAAAGGAGAAAAACAATACAGGCTACACGCTCTGTCGGCTTGGGAAGATGCCCCGTTTTTTTCAGATGAAGAGCGAGCTATTTTACGTATTACTGATGAAGTTACGCACATCACCAGAGCAGGAATCACAGATGCTGTTTATACAGAAGCAAAAGATTTGTTTGACGACCAAAAAATAGCGGACATCATCATGGCGGCCACTTGTATCAATGCATGGAACAGAATAGGCAGAGGAACTTTATTGGAGCCTTTTAAATCACAAGAATAATCCAATCAAATGAAAAGGATAAGCCAAGAAATTGAAACAATTATTAAAAAGGTAAAACTCAGTTTTGTGGCTACCGTCAATCCTGATGGTAGCCCAAACCTATCTCCAAAGGCGTCATTAGACGTTTGGGACGATTGCCATGTGATTTTTGCACATATCGAGTCTTTTAACACTGTAGAGAATTTAAAAACCAACCCGAAAGTAGCCATTAACGTGGTTGATTTTTTCAGACGAAAAGGATTTTGTCTTGAAGGTGAAGTAACACTTTTTCAGCAAGGGACGCCCGAGTACGATTTTGTTGCTAAGCCATTATGGCAAAATCATGGTTCTCAATATCCCGTGCATTATGCCGTTAAAGTTAAAGTTGATGCTGTAAAAAGTCTGAAATCACCGGCCTATAAGTACGACCAAAATGCTACGGAAGATACCTTGGCAAAACATTTTTCTAAAATTTACAATAACGAGCTATGAACACTCAACAAAATAAAATCATAAAAATATTTCTACGGGTTGCTCTTTCAACTGCATTTTTGTCGGCTGTTTTTGACCGATCGGGCTATTGGCCCAAAGAGGTCTCTGCGTGGGGAAATTGGGAAAACTTCCTGAACTACACCCATACGTTGCTTCCTTGGATGCCTGACATCTTCGTTCCATTTGTCGGGCTCGTGGCAACCCTGTTGGAAGTGGTTTTTGCCATCTGTCTGCTCATTGGATTTAAAACCGAACTATTTGCAAAACTCAGCGGCATATTACTTTTATGCTTTGCACTGTCCATGACATTTACAACAGGCTTGAAAGCACCTTTGGACTACTCCGTGTTCACAGCGGCAGCAGCGGCATTTTCCCTTAGTATGATAACTAACAAGTATTTTGAAGTGGACGCTATACTCAAAAAGAACAAAAGCTAATTACTCGATAGTTGACAAAACAGGTAGAATATGACAATTAAGAAAATTCATTACATATCAGGACTGACGATAACGATTTTTATTGGACTGCATTTATTCAATCATTTTTGTAGCATTTTTGGTGCTGACAAACACATAGAAATAATGAACAATTTCCGACATTTCTATCGTAACATATTTGTTGAAACAGTCTTGTTGCTTGCAATACTTATTCAAATTATTTCAGGGCTGAAACTTTTTAGAACTAACCGAAAAATAGCAACATCTCAATTCGACAAACTTCATATTTGGACAGGTCTTTATTTGGCAATATTTTTCATCTTTCATTTGGGTGCCGTTTTAGTCGGGCGGCTTTTTCTACATCTTGACACTAATTTTTATTTTGGTGTTGCAGGACTAAATTCATTTCCTTTCAATCTATTTTTTATTCCGTATTACGGACTTGCAATTCTTTCATTTTTTGGACACATAGCAGCAATTCACAACAAAAAAATGAAGTCAGACTTCTTAAACCTGACACCGAAACAACAAGCAACTGCAATTTTGATTTTTGGATTTGTTTTGACCATTACAATATTTTACGGTCTAACAAATCAATTTAAAGGAGTAGAAATACCCAAAGACTATAAAGTACTTATCAGTAAGTAATAAATAACTACCGCCAACATTGGCTATACGTAATGCGGGCGAAAGAGCCAGCCGAAGGGTCTGTACTTTTATTCCGCCAAAGATACGCTTTGACGTTTTTGTAAAGAAAAATTAAACATAAAATCGTAGCTTTGGCTTCCGTTCGTGCTAAACCAAAAGTGAAGTGCTTTGAAATCCCGCACTACGCATAGCCGAGACCGTTGTATGCCATGCTGAAAAAGCCAACCGCACAAATAGCACATTTGGTTTTTGCCGACACACAAAGCCAATGCACGAAAAACCAAAAGAGCTATTTTTTGCCAACGCACAATGAAATAAATGACAGGAATTGAACACATAGATTTTGGTAAGCTTAAACCTTATGATGGAAAAGTAACTCAGTGCTTTGAACAGCTTTGTTACCAAATTGCATTAAAGGAATATGGACATCTTGGAAAATTCACTCCTATTGATGGTAGCGGTGGTGACGGAGGTGTTGAGTTCTACTTAAAACATAATAATGGGGAAACATGGGGTTGGCAATGCAAATTCTTCGGTGGTACGGGTAGACTAAATGATGGTCAAAGAAAGAACCAAATAGCTAGTTCTCTAGAAACAGCATGTAGAAATCATTCAAATCTGACAAAATGGACTCTTTGTATAAAAACTGACCTAACTGCGAATAGTCAAACAAAAACTGGCAAGCAGCAAAAAGGAGAACAAGACTGGTTTGATAACGACCTTCCAAAGAAAATACCTACTGGTAGAACTGTTAACCTTGAACTTTGGGGCGAATCGGACTTCTTAACATTACTCAATAGTGCAAAACATTTTGGTATTAGAAGTTTCTTTTTTGGTGAACTTGAATTCAACAACGAATGGTTCAAACGGAGATTTGATGAAAACTACCAAAAGGTAAAGGACAAATACGACCCAGATCTTCACAGTATTGATCAATACACCCAAACGATCATTGACTTCTCTCTTCTAAGTACGGATTATTTGAAACATTTAGAAGGTTTAAAAAAGGAGCTTCTCGAGAAAGCCAATCAAATAAAATCTGCTATAGTAGATTTCCGTGACGAAAAAATGATTTCAAAAAAAGAAGAAAGTCTTAGAGATAATTATGTTATCGTTTGTCAAGATTTTCAAAAGCATATTTCGTCAGTATTTGAAAAGATCGATTCTGTCAAGAATTGTTTCGTTGAATTTAAAGAAATAGAACTTTCATCTTTTCAAATAGAAGAATTGAGAAAGGACTTTTTCAAATACTTTGATAAGATTGATTATTCAGTCTTCGAAGAAAAGTCAAGGGCATCAAGAGATGCATCTTCAATTTCCTATCTCATATCTGAATTTGGTGAAATTTATGAACGTTTCTTCAGAAATTACTTCCACAAGTCTAAGAAAACTATTCACTTTATCTCAGACGCAGGTAAAGGAAAAACTCATCTTTCGTGTGATATCGCATTTAAGAGAATACAGAAGAATGAACCAGCTATTTTTCTTACAGGTGACAAGTTTTCAGGAGAAAAATCTATTTCTGAGGCGATAAGAAAAATCCTTGATGTTGAGAATAAATTCACGACAGATGAATTCCTTGAAGCTCTGAATGTTTACGGTTCGATAGTCAAGAAAAAAGTACCAATAATTATTGATGGACTAAATGAAACCATAGAAAGCAGATACTTTTCCCCTATTTGGAAAAATCACCTTGGCAGTTTTGAGACTAAAATTGAAGGATGCGAAAATTTAGTTCTCATTACTACCTGCCGTAACTCTTACAAGGATAGAGTTTGGAGTGATTCGAACTACAAATTTCATTATTTGTATGGATTTGACGACTATGAAACTATTCATGAGGCTGTCAACAAATATTTCAACAAATTCAAGATAAAAGCAGATCTATTTTTCGCTCGATTAGAAAAATTTCGAGAACCAATTTTTTTAAAAATATTCTGTGAAATTAAAAATCCGAATTGGAGAAGAGGAGAAACTGTAGAGGTCAATATAGAGGAGGAGTCCACCTATGATGTATTTAACGAGTATCTAGATCAAGTCAATCGCAGGGTAACAAATAACAACCATCTTTTCAGGGCTAATGAGCCTTTCATCAATAACAGCCTATCTGTTCTATCTGAATTCTTGTGGGAAAATGATTTACGCGAAATTTCTATAGATAAGTTCTACAACTTAATTGATGGAGATAAAGAGTACAATAAGGATAACTCAAAGGCGGATATATTAATCAATGAAGGATTGGTTATGACCCGCGATATAAGAGAAGAAATTGAATTTGTCAGTTTTACCTACGATATGCTCGCAGGATTTCTAATTGGTGTTAGATTAATAGAGCGTACTAACAATTTAAAGTATTTCACAAGCACAAAATTCATTAACAAGATAATACGAGAGAAAGGTCAGCATCCCTTGTATGAAGATGTACTATATGCATTGTGCATGTTATTGCCACAGTTGAAAAATGTTGCAATGCACGAATTGCTTGAAACCAATTGGAAATTACGATTTACCAAAAAGTCAATTTTTAAAAAACTGCCAAAGTTTGTTAAGAAACAATTTAAAAAACGTATTTCATTTTCAAATTACTGTTTTAATCAGTCAATCACTGCATTGTTCAGCCTACCAGCTCAATATGTTAAAAATACCGACCGAGAATTAGTAAGGTCACTATTCAACCGATCAAGTAAAAATCATAAACCACTGCTTGATCTTTTCTTTAAAACTATCAGTGATACTAAACACCCACTAAACGCTGAATTTATTTCAGAACTTCTTAGCTCTTTGGAAATGAATACAAGAGACCTAAGTTGGACAGAGTACATTAGAAAACGAGCTTATGATTTAGAAGAGTTCATTGAAGATTTTGAGCAACAAAGTAAATTGAATAAAAACGAGACGGAGATTTTGATGAGGAAACAACATCTTCTAGCAAAATTCATCCTTTGGTTTCTTACGAGCACCAACCGTAATCTTCGAGATAAATCCACAAGAGCACTTTATTATTATGGGCGGAAATTTCCTTCCTCATTTTCAAAGCTAGTTTTTGATTCATTGAAAATTAATGACCCTTATGTATGGGAGCGTACTTTAGCATGTTTATATGGGGTTGCAATGGGTAGTCACAAAACCATGACTTCGGATAGGTTTAGAAAAGAAATTCTTCCAGAAATTGGTAAATCATTACATGATTTTATGTTCAGAAATGACGCACCATTTTCAACCACTCATATTTTGGCTCGAGATTACGCGAGAAGAACGATAGAAATTTGCTTGATTCACCATCCCACATTATTGTCAGCAGATGAATTACAGGAAGTAAGACCACCTTATTCATTCGGAGGAATTAGGAACTTGGGTGAATTTGAATATGGGGAGACAGAATATAGCTACTCAGGGCCAATTCGTATGGACTTTAGTAATTACACAATTGGGGGCATTGTTAAAGATGGCGGCTCATATTCAAATCCGCCTGAAAAGATCAAAGTAAGAAAACAAATTTATTGGAGAATCCACGATCTTGGTTGGAGTGAGGAAATGTTTAAAGAGGCTGAAACCTCACTTGGTAATGATAATTACTACTCAGGTCGCACCGAAAGAGCCAAAGTTGAACGTTACGGCAAAAAGTACTCTTGGATTGCATTCTTTGAAAATGCTGGATTGAGAGATGATCAGGGACTTTTAGACAAAGATTGGGATAGGTTTAGAATTTCAGATGCAGACATTGACCCAAGCTTTCCAGAGAAGCCAGCAAATGAGCTTTTTGTCACGCATGATTTATTAGGTGATAGAGACATCCCACTGGAAGATTGGTATGAAAAAGGTGGAATGCCCCATCTTGAAGAATACCTAAAGCAAACGAATTTAAAAGGACGAGTAAGTGAGTGGATTGGCTTAGACGGCTTTATTGTGCAGGAAGACATGCCTGCGGAAAGAGAACGATTTACCTTTATTCGCAGCTTTTTGATTAAAGAGGAAGACTATGATAAAGTAATTCAACTGTTAAAGAAACAACATCTTGGTGGACGCTGGTTACCTGAAAAGCATGAGAATTATTATTCCTACGCAGGTGAATTATACCTATTTGATGATGCGACATACGACAACAATACTGAATTAGAATTTGAGATTGCAAAAAGGAAAAAGAAAGTAAAGCCAGGCGAACCTGGATATTATCCAAGAATTTTTTTCGATAGAAACGATGAAGGATTTCAAATTGACCAGGAATTTCCAGATGAGATTGAAATAGAAGTGTCAGAAATGGAGAAATTTGAAACATTAATGCCAGTGATGGAATATAATTGGGAAGGTCATCATTCTACTGTTAACCAAGCTGGTCATGTCACAGTTGTTGCTAAAGAGATTGTCAAACATTTAGAGTTAATTGACCAACCTCAAACTTTTGACTTGCTGAGCAAAGACGGTGAAATAGCTTCAGTCAATATTCATTACCGTCAAGAATACAATAACAATCATTCACTTGTATATCTCAGAAAAGATCTATTGGATAAATATTTAGAGGATAATAAAAAGAAACTTGTTTGGGCAGTATGGGGAGAAAGACAAGTGTCTTTTAAAACTAATGAACGGAGAACCGAATTCTTTAACGCTCATCCGTTCAAAGACCATCAAGTATTCCAAAAAATAATTGAATATGCTGAATAGACCACCCCTTAGCACCCATACACATTGGCAAGTCGCTCAAAGCAGCCACACAAGCCAAAACTTGCCAAAGAGTATGGCTGCCCCAACGCACGGACGAAGAAAAAGCACGGGCATACAACATTGTATAAAAGCAATAGCGGGTGAAGTGGTAAAATCAAGGTCTGTGCATTTAATAAACTTTTGTGGTGGCGGACAGGTAATCGCTTTGAAATCCGCTACTGCTCTTATACTAGACCGTTGGTGCTCATATAAATTGACTTTCGGTTAAAAAGAATGATCTGATTTTTAATGGAAAAAATCACTCGAAAAACC
>NZ_JAYEEQ010000038.1:0-9222 GCF_034651555.1 Aurantibrevibacter litoralis
AGTGGATAAAATAAAGGTCAGTGCTATACTGAAAAATTAGGGTAAGAAATCCCCAACTGCTCATAGCCAAATCGTTGTGCGTCATACTCGGTGAACGGAACGAAAAAAGAATAAATCCAATAATTAATAAGTTAAAATGAAAAGAATCACTGTTTTTTGCGGTTCAAGTTTTGGAAATGAAAAAGATTACGAAGTTAAAGCATTCCAACTAGGCGAAATAATGGCAAGTAATAATATTGAATTGGTTTATGGCGGAGCAAAAGTTGGACTTATGGGAGCAGTTGCTGACGGAATTATAAGTAAAAACGGAAAAGCAATCGGAGTTTTGCCTAGTTTTTTATCAAACAAAGAAATTGCTCACGAAAACTTAACCGAACTTATAATTGTGGAAAGTATGCACGAACGAAAAACTAAAATGAATGAATTGTGCGATGGAGTAATTGCATTGCCTGGAGGTTTTGGAACGTTAGAGGAATTTTTTGAAATGCTAACTTGGGGACAACTTGGATTACATAAAAAACCAATTGGAATTTTAAATGTTGGCGGTTTTTATGATTTGTTAATCCAATTTATTGAAAATATAGTTGAAAAAGGATTTTTAAAAGAAATAAATCAAGAAATGATAATTGTAAGTGATAATGCAGAAGAATTATTAACCAAAATGAGAAATTATATTGCGCCAGAAGTTGGAAAATGGATAAAAAAGGGAAATGAATAAATAAAAGTACGAACGCACAACACCGTGTATAATTAATGGCTAGTCCTTGCCTACTTATGAAAATCCTCGCGGATTTTCTATTCGGTTTGTATTTGCTAAATTAGGTGCTTAAACACGCCACTAATCATACACATCAACGTTGTAAAACATTTGCTGAACTGAATGAAAAGAATACTAATCTTAATACCAATCATAATTTTATCAATGGGATTTTCTCTATTTAATAAAACATCAAAAGAAGACAAATTTTGGAATTGGTTTTCTAAACATCAACAAACCTATTACAATGAAGTGGAAAATCTTGAAATTCGAGAAAAAATATTTAATGATTTATCGACCGAATTAAAGAAAGTTCATCAGGATTTAGTATTTGAATTTAGCCCAATCCACGAAAGCGGAATAAGAGAATTTACGATTTCAGCAGAGGGAATTAAAGAGGTTTTTCCAATAGTTGAACAATTAGTGGAAAAAGCACCTAAAATTGAGAATTGGCAATTTAATGCTTTCAGACAAAGAATTCCTGGAGACGAATTTGAAATCCAATATGGAGATTTTAAAATTGGATATTCGGATATTTATTTTAGATACGTAGATGGTGAATATGGAAAAATCGGAATTGAATTGAACATTCGAGATTTTGATGATAGTGGACAATCTAAAAATGCAATCTATATTTTATTAGATGGATTAATTGGAGAATATGACATAACTATGGGAATTGATTGGATTGAATGGATAAAATTGGACGAATCAAATATTGAAACACTGAATCCAATAACCAGTTTGAGAACACTAATTGACCAAAAGAAAAATTAATAAAAAACGTTTTACAACACCGTATATAATTTATTGCTAGTTCTAGCCTACTTACGAAAATCCTCTCGGATTTTCTATTCGGTTTGTATTTGCTAAATTAGGTGCTTAAAACACGCAACAAACCATATACAAACACGTTGGCAACAAGCTAAAAAACGAACTCAACGAGAAAAAATGAATTCAAGAACAATCGAGAAAAATATTGGAAAACCGACAAAAATCGATTGGAAAAAACCGAAAGCAATTGGAAGTTCATCATTTTATCTAAAGTCTTTTAAAGCAAAAAATAATTCGACGGAATTTATAAAAGAAAACTCTAAATGTAGTTTTGAAAAATATTCAGGTGGAATTCTTTTAAGGTCAAACTTGTCTAATAAAACAAGTGTGTTGACAATAAAAGAATCAGAAATCGAATACATAAAATTAATACGTGGAAAAGAAAGTGTTGAACCTCTGACTTTATCACCAATGTGGATTATGTTGAAATTAGGAGTTTCTAAATTAATTGCAAGATATTTTAGAATTGTGCTCGGAGAATATTCAATCGACGAAATGAAATTAAAAATCGAGACCGAAAATCAAATTATGGAATTCACACAAAACGGATATATATTTGAAAGACAATTGAGTTTCTTTAAAAACCTGAATTACGGAAAAAAATTAATAATTGAAATGAACGAATAAAAATAAAAATCGGAACGAAAAAAAGAAAGCCAGTTGCCAACACCGTATATAATTTATTGCTGGCTTCTTGCCTACTTGCGAAAGTCCTCGCGGACTTTCTTTGTCCGTAATTATTTACTAAATTAGTTGCTTGAAATACGCAACAAACCATATACCACAACGTTGTACACAATATAACCCAACATAATGAATAGAAAAATAATTACAATTTTCCTTCTAGCAATATTCACAAACTTTGGATATTCTCAATCGGACAAAATCAATATCAAAACCGAAAATTTGACAGAAGCGAATTATCTAAAAATGGATGATTTTTATTTAACTCATTACTTATACATTGACTTGTTTTTACGAGAAAATCTGTTTCCAGAAGCAAACCCAGAAGATGTTTCCTCAATTTTAAAAGCTTTGAAAAAATATGTTTCAGTAGAAAACAAACTAGACATTGAAATTGAAAAACCTGGAAAAAGGAATTACTTAATCCGATTCGCAATTTTAAAGAAAGATGACGGAACTGAACTTTTAATAGCTTTCACGAATTGGAGCGTTAAGAAAAAAGAGTTTGAAAAAGATATTAAAATGGAAAATGATTCCTATACGAGATGGTATTTCCTAAATGGAAACAAAATGACTTACCGAAAAGATATGTCTGACCAAAGCGACTATTCAACCATGAATAAATCTGATTTGGCTAATGCTTATCTATTCGATGAAATATCTGAAAATGATTCAGAGATAAAAAATACAATAGACGAATATCTAAATCAAAGCGAATTAAGTGTTTCAGATAAAATTATGGCGAATTTAATTTTATTGAAATACCAAATTTTTCAAAAAGAGAACGATAATGTGACTAAACAAACTGAATACGTAACTGAACTATTTGAGAAAAATAAGTCGGAATCTAATTTAAGAGGTTTACAAGCAGCATTTAATGCGACAAAATTTCAAATAGAATTAAGTAAATAAATACTGTGTACAACAATGGCTATAAGTAATTGCTTGTTCTCGACTACTTTGGAAATTCCTGCGGAATTTCCAACTTGGTGTGTACTTGCAAAGTTAAGTGCTAAACCACGCAACTACTCATAGCCGAGACGTTGCCCACAAGTTGACCAAACCCGAACGCAAGTTATTTGACATCATAATTATCGGCTGATTAAGAATAAAAACAAATCATCGGAATTGAATTAACTCAACCGAATTGAAAAACTGTGCGGAATTGAAAAACTAAGCGGAATAAAAAACTGTGCGGAATTAGTTGCGCTGACTTAAACGCTCGCCAAATGTTTGTACATTTTTTCGAACCAAACGCAAATCATCATCTTTTTGGCTGAATAGCAGAAACGATAAAAGTTACGGCTGACTCAAACTCTGAATGGACTCGCCAAAAACCTGCGACCTGCATCGAAAAAGGCACAATTTTCAATCGCTTGGGATTAGCACCTTTGACGACAAACATTCGTTCAAAAATTGACTGAATAAATGGCGGAATAAAAAGCGGAATAAAAAAGCGCAACCGATTTTTTCCCGGAGAATTAAAAGTAATTTATCGGACTAAAAAGCTGAATATCAAATTAAACTATTTAAAAACGAGCTGAACTAAAACAACGCGGAATAAAAACCTGTGGGCAACAATGGCTATAAAAAATAGCTACAAAGTGCTTAATCCAAAGTTTTTGTCTATTTTTATTCTCAGTTATTAATCCGAAAAGTTTGCGCTGATTTGCACGCTACTTTTCATAGCCCAAACCGTTGTGTGCAATTTGACCAAACCAATGAAACATATTTTTATAATCATAATTCTTTCAACTTTTTGGGCTTGTAATTCCAAAAAAGATAATGCGGTTTCAAAAATCAAAAACCCAAATCCAGAAATAGTAATGCAGAAAAAATTAAGTGGAAAAGAAGTCGTTGCGGAATTGGAAAAATTAAGTTATTTCAATCTGACCAGCGAATCTGAATTGGACACAGTTAAAGCTGATTTTGCAAAATCGTTTTCCGACTTGAAGTTTTTTCAAGGACCAACACGAGGGGAAACACTGAATTTTATGGACAATCGCTATCATTGGGTAGATTGTGAGGAACTCTTTGAGATTGGAGGATTAACAGAATATTTAGCTCAAGTTAAACCGACTTTTAAAAAACTAGGATTGGAATTAGAATACGCAAACGAAAAAAGCGAACAAGACCAAAATAGTTGGAAACACACAATCGAACTGAACGGAATTGAATACATAGCGTTTGACGGACAATTTTCTGACTTGGATTGGGGAATTGCATATGTCAATTTTATAGAAATGTTGAACGCTGAATTAAGAAGACAAAATTCGGACGAACAGTTTTACCCTGTAAATTCAAAAAATGATGGAATGTTTGTTTTACTAACCCCAAAACAACTGGATTTTGTATTGAGAAATTATTCAGTTAAAAATGAAAACCCAACAATAATGAGTACTTGGAAAAGTATGAATGGACTCTAAAAAACTGCACACAACACCGTATAAAATTAATGGCTAGTTCTCGCCTACTTACGAAAATCCTTGCGGATTTTCTATCTAGTGTTTATTTGCTAAATTAGGTGCTTAAACACGCCACTAATCTTATACAACAACGTTGTGTGTAATGCGAAAAAACAAATTAACATCCGTAAAATATTGAATTTAATTGTAACATAACTTAAAGACAACAGACAAATCAGTAACTAAAACTTAAACTGTGAATACAAAAATATTAATGATAGCAAGTTCAATATTCCTAATGATTTCTGGACTTGCATTGACCTTTATTCCGGAAGAAATAACTGAATATCTGAATGCAGGTACAAACCAAACTTCAGTTCTATTATTACAAATTTTGGGTTCTTTATACTTGGGATTTGGAATGCTCAATTGGATGACAAAAAATAACTTAATTGGCGGAATTTATAGCCGACCTTTAGTTATAGGTAATTTGGCCCATTTTTTAGTATCATCTTTTGCATTAATCAAAATAGTCGGAAAATACTCTGAAAGCGAATTTCCAATTATTCTTACTATAACTATAATATATGCTGTTTTTACTTTGTGTTTTGGTTATGTATTTATGAAAAATCCGAATAAAGTAGCGGGTACGAATTGAAAAGTATGAATAGAAAGAAAACGGAATAAAAGTAGAACGAAAAACAAAGATAGTGGAAAGCACTACACACAACACCGTATATAATTTATTGCTAGTTCTAGCCTACTTACGAAAATCCTCGCGGATTTTCTATTTGGTTTGTATTTGCTAAATTAGGTGCTTAAAACACGCAACAAATCATATACAAACACGTTAGCAAACATTTTCGGGGTGCTTATAAAAGTTATGCCGTGCCGTTTTGAGATATCACATTCGTGGAAAAAGGTGGACGGTGCACTCGGACGCAAGCAAGCTGATTTTTCCGTACTCAATCCCTAAAAAACGATCTCTCTTAAATTAGATCCGGCGGTTTTGGGTGTTTAATACCTTGGAAAAGGTTGATGGCTTACTCATGCGCAAATGGATTTTAGCTTCTTTCGGAGGGATGCGCAAGCAGTTCGCAGGACTTTCTTACTCAGACGCACGCAATACGCAAGCAGTGCGCTGACTTTTCCGTACTCAGTCTCAAAAAAAGGAAAAACGATTTGCTAACAAAACCTATGCGTAATGCGGCGAATGGTGCTTTATTAAATGGTTTATGTATCTTTATAAGATCGCAAAATCAGTTTGATTTTGCTTTAGGATAAAAAAAGAAAAAACAAAACAAACTGCTTTTGCTCGGTGCTAGCTGTGAATTCTCTTAATTTCTGCTTCCGCACTACGCATAGCTAGGCCGTTATCTTTAATGATGGCCAAGTTTTTGAAGTTTCCATATAATTCAACTTTTTTGATTATATTTGTCTTGTAAATGGACAACTGAACCGAATGGAAAAAAGATTTGAAGTCGTTTTTCTTGAGCAAGCTATTGACTTTATGTCAAAGGTCGACAAGAAAGCAAAATCGAAGATTTACTATAATCTCGACAAAGCTAAGCTTGGACTTGACCCAAAATTGTTCAAAAAACTAACAGAGGATATTTGGGAATTCAGGACTAAATATGCAGGACTTCAATACCGACTTTTCGCATTCTGGGACAGAACTGGAAAAACCGAAACGCTTGTGATTTCTACTCATGGAATGGTCAAAAAAACGGATAAAGTTCCAAAAGCTGAAATCGAAAAAGCAAAACAGATTCGGACGGAATATTTCGAGCAATAAAAAACAAGATTATGGCAACAAAAAGGAAAAAGATGAAAATGATGACCCTTGACCAAATGAAGGACAAGGATATCGGGAAAATTGGAACAGCGGACAGGGACAAGTACGAATTCGATTTGCGAATGGAGGTTCTCGGCGAAATGATAAAGTCAGTCAGAAAAGAAAGGAAATTGACCCAAGAGCAACTAGGCGAATTAATTGGAGTTCAAAAGTCTCAAATTTCAAAATTAGAGCGTAGCGCGAAAAATGTGACTATCGAAACAATTTTAAAAGTTTTCAGCGCATTAAAGGCAAACATTAAGTTCAGCGTACAAATGAACGAGGCAGAATTTAAGGTAGCGTAGAAATCACTAAAGATAACAAAACCTATAAACAATACGGGCTTAGGGCTTAATCGCAGGGTTTGTGTATTTTTATGAAGTCCGCAAAATCTTTGCGATTTTGCTTTTTAGCGGGAAAAAGAAAAAAGAAAACCAAAAGATTTCGCTATGTGCATGGCGGAAAGCAAACGCCAGTTTGCTCCCGTACTGTTCATAGCTAGAACGTTAGCAAAAATTATGAAAAAATACTTTTCAACCATATTAACCCTTTTGTTTTTAATGCCAATATTGGCTTTTTCACAACTTTCAGTTGAGGAACATTTGGGAATGGAAAATCTTAATAATCCAAAGGTTTTTGAATCCAAAATTTTATTTGCGAAAACAACAAAGGATGTTTGGGACGGAAAATCGTTTTCATCGATAATCATTTCTGACCTAAACGGAGAAAATCAAATCAAGCTAACCGAAAATGAATATGATTACGACCCAAAGTGGTCTAAGGACGGAAAATGGATTTCCTTTATTTCTTACCGCAACAATCTGCAACAAATTTATATTGTACCAAAACTCGGCGGAGAGCCAAAACTGGTTTCTGATGCGCAAAATTACATATCCAACTATCGATGGCTGAATGAAAATATTATTGCCTACGTAGATGATGAACCACGTGATAGTACTTTGGTAGCAAAAGAAGAAATAAATGGAGGCGCTTATCAAGTAGGCACCGAATTTTACACGAATGCTCTTTGGACATACAATATTGATTCTGGTACAAAGAAAAAAATCACAGACGGGAACTTTAGAATAATTGACTTAGATGTGAGTGAAGACGGTAAAAAACTTGCAGTCTTAGCAGCAAAAAACTACGACACCTACGAATCAATAACAAATAATTGGGTAGCGATAATCGACATTGAAAGTGGTAACACAATCTACAAATTCAATGATGCCAATTCTTTAAGCAATCCTAAATTTTCCCCTTCTGGTAAATTACTTGCTTTTGTAGGCAATACCGAGGGATTTGCTTCCAATGATGGACTTTTCATTGGAAATATTGAATCTGGAGAAACTGAAAACATAACTTATGAATTTGACCCAACTATCGAAAAAATTCAATGGATTGACGATAAAAACATTAGTTTCTCTACGCCAAAAAATGGTTATACAGGTCTTTACAATTTAAATATCAAAGGCAAAGTTACTACAATCATAAATCCATACTGGGTAATTTATGATTTTCAGATTATCAACAAGCAAATTTACTATACCGCCTCACGAAGTTCAAAAATAAAACAACTTTACAAATTGAATCTCGGCGAAAATCCAGAAAGTGCCTTGCAAATAACCAATCTGAATTCGGGACTACAGTCGAAAATTAAAACTTCAAGCACGATTCTAGACTATGTGAGTAAAGACGGCACAGAAGTTCAAGGAATTGTAACATATCCAATAAAATATGACAATTCTAAAACTTACGCACTTATGGTAATACCACACGGTGGACCAGATGCGGTAGTTATGGACGATTTTAACTGGATGGGGCAATTTTTCGCTGACAATGGATATGTTGTATTCCAACCGAATTTTAGAGGCAGTATTGGATATGGCAGAGATTTTTATGCTGGTAATAGAAACGCTTTTGGACATACTGACTTTGAAGATATAATCGCGGGAATTGACAAACTAATCGAATTGAAGATAGTGGATGAAAATAGAATTGTAATAGGTGGTTGGAGTTATGGCGGTTATATGGCAAATTGGGCTATAACGCAAACCAATAGATTTAAGGCTTCAATTAGTGTTGCCGGAGTATCTAATTTGGTAAGTCTGTATGGACAACACGAATTTAGCAACAGAAAAGTCGGACTTTGGGAATATAAAGCATTACCAATTGATAATGTTGAAAACTATCGAAAAGCATCGCCTATATTTTTCGTTAAGAATGTAAAAACTCCACTTCTAATATTGCATGGAGCAAACGACACAAGAAGTCCGACATTACAGGCTTGGGAAATGTATCGAGCAATGAAAGATGCTAATAAAGAAGTAGAAATGATTCTTTACCCGAGAGCAGGTCATAATATTTCAAATCCTGTACAATTCAAAAGTGTACTGAATAAATGGCTAAATTGGGCTGATAGTCACATTGGGGAAAAATAACTTTTGCTAACAATATATAAAAAAAATAGGGCGGTAAGTGCTATTCCAATTGGTTTGGGCGTGTTTATGAAGTCGCCAAACCTTTTGATTTGGCTTTTAGAATAATAAGGTAAAAACAAAATGCAAAAGATTCGGCTTGTGGCTAAACGGAAAGGAAATTGCTAACCACCTGCCCTACTTTTCTTATACTAACCGTTACCTGCAAGCTGAAAAAAATCCGAACTAAGCAAGAAACTAAACGGAATTGAAGAATCGGAATGAAAATAT
>NZ_JAYEEQ010000039.1:0-6794 GCF_034651555.1 Aurantibrevibacter litoralis
CTGCGTTCCATAATACAGTAAATTTAGAATAAAAAATTAAACTTAAATTACTGTCCTATTTTTGGGGGAAATTATAGAAATTGCAAAACGAAAATATGGAATAAACGAAAAATATATAACTTTTGAATACAAATAAAAACTGGTGGCAACACTGTGTATAGCTCATTGCGGGGCAAGTGAATGACTCGAAAGTTTGCGAATTTTTGCTAACTTTACGACTTACTCGAAACAACTCGCTGTTTTATCCGCAACGAGCCATACACGAAGAACGTTATGCCTCATTGTAGGACGACCGAGCAAACCGACAAACAACTGAACAAAATGACAAGGACAATTTGACGACAGAACTAATCATATTATTCGCAATATCATTTCTCGCAGCGACAATTTCAGGAGCAGCAGGTTTTGGTGGTGCATTAGTTTTGCTTCCTATTTTGACAAGTATAGTTGGAATAAAAGCAGCAGTTCCTATTTTGACAATCGGACAAATATTTGGCAACGCTTCAAGAGTTTGGTTCGGCAGACACGAACTCAAATGGAAACCAATCATTTTCTTTCTGCTGACCGCAATTCCTTTGACAATTTTAGGGAGTTATTTATTCACCGACATTGACAGCAACAAAATCAAAATCGGTATTGGCGTTTTTCTCATTCTGTTGGTCATTTATCGCAGGACAAAAATTAAGAAAATAGCACTTGGCGACAAAGGAATGTTGCTTGGTGGCGGACTTACAGGTTTCTTATCAGGACTTGCAGGAAGTGCCGGCCCTCTTGGTGCTGCTTTTTTTCTTGGGCTTAACCTGACAGCAACTGTATACATAGCAAGTGAAGCGTTTACTGCCTTGACAATGCATCTAACCAAGACAATCGTTTACAATAAATATTCACTAATCGGACAGACTGAACTTTACTACGGACTTTTTATTGGTGTAGCAATGATTTTGGGAAGTTGGACTGGAAAGAAAATAATTGAGAAATTGAACCGAGAGAAATTTATTCTGCTCGTTGAAATTTTGCTCATAATATCAGGACTTCAACTCATATGGACAGCGATATGACAGCGGACCGAAAAGAACAACGAAGGCATAACACGGGTTTTGCGTCAGGCGGGGTGACGTGCAAACTTGGAGCTTTGTGCTTCTATTCAAGTTCAGTGCTGGTTGACAGTTTTGTCCTCCGAAACCCGCCCGAACGCAAAGCCCGAAACCGTTGTAACACATTTACACAAAACCCACGGAAAATTGAAATCAAAAATTAAATTATCAGCATTTACATTAATTTGCTTCACTTTAATGAGTTGTCCAGCTGGTCATTTTCACGATTATAAATATCTTGGTGTTGAACTAAAAAATGAACAAAATTCATCAACACGGATTGAATTTAATGAAAAAACTGATTTGTATTTAAGAGTTGGATATTATATTCAATTTATAGATGAAAAACAGAACGGATTATCAGCCGAAATAGAAGCCAATCCAAATTTTGATGGAAATTTAAATGATTCAATTAAAGAAATAAAATCTTCAACATTTGGAAAATTGAACAGAACAAATAATATCTATGGAGCAAATCAAAATTTCGACTTAAAAAATACAATTTTATATAATTTAACTTTTAACCATTACAACGAAACAAAAACTCTGAAGAAAATTAAAAACGATACTATTTCTATAGAATTTACAAACGGAAAAAAGTTAGTATTCATCAGAAAATCGGAATAGAAAAACGTGTTACAACACCGTGTATAAGCCATTGCTAGGTCAGTGTTTCTTTGGAAAATCCTCGCGGATTTTCCATCGGAGTTTTGTACTTTTAATGGTTCGTGACGAGACACGCAACGGCTCATACACGAGAAACGTTGTGCGTAATTTGAGAAAAACTCGTTACTCAACCAAAAGCCCAGTTTACTCAATATGACTTTTCTGAAATTAAAAAGAAAAATACATTTGAGAAACTAAAACCAAATCAATGAATAGACTAATTTTTTTATTTCTTTTAACCTACCAATTTGGTCTTTCCCAAAACACCAATAAAGAAGTTTATTTGGTTCATAATTTGTACGCAACTGGATTCGATAATGATGAATATTTATATTCGACTGACAGCATAAAATTCGAAAACAATAGAAAAGTTTCTGACTTATTAAATGCAATTTTAAATGTTCATTCCATAAATGACATTTTTAGAGACTCGAAAATAGACACTTTAAAAATATTAAATAACCCTTTAGATTTAATCAATAAGTATAAGCGTTCAAAAGTGGATTGGAATCAAGAGCAAAAAGATTTCATTAAACCTAAACTTCAAGATTTAAAAAATTATAAAAAATACTATTCGGACTACCTTACCAATGGTTGTTGTATAACAATGCACCAAAGGTATCGAGATGAGTATCAAATTAAAATTTTTGAAAATAATCTTTTGGTAAATGAAATCACTTCAAGAAAATCTATTGGAGGCTTCAAAATACCTTGGACTAACTCATTAACTGGTGTAAAAAATTATAATTTTGAGATTGAGGAAATAATTCTTGATTCAAGAAAAAAACCAAAACCTTTACAAGGAAATAGACTTCAAAAATATCTGACAAACAAAATAATCGACTACAATATTACCAAACTTTATGAATTGTCAGCATATACATATAACAAGGAAATTAAGGAATTAGAAGCCGAATTTGATATTAAATACTTTGGAGAAGTATATGGACGTGGTAGGTATATTTGGGATGAACCACAAACGTTCAAAATCAAACTTCACAATAATGAAATGCTTGCAAATATAAACTTGGTTTTTATGGCTTCTAAACAAGGAAAATCCATTTATTCAAGAGATTCAATTATTAGTAACTATAAAAACCCATTAAAAAGAGTTCAGAATATCTCATTTATTACAGATTACTTAAATGAAAATCCTGAAAGCACTTTAGATATATACTTTTTTAACAACAAAACGATTAATGAATATAATATTGACGGTGTAAATAAAAGTCCAGAAGATTGGGAAAAACAGGACAATTACGTCAAAAGTTTAGAATGGTACAAAACAGCTGACATAAAACCGAGTTTTGATATTGAGAAAGCGATTAAAACCTCTGAAAAAAATAATTGTGGTTGCAATTATCGATTTGACAGAGAATTTATAGAACAAGCCATTTTTTTCGAGATAAGAAATAAAAATAATGATAGTTCTGTTTGGTTTTTGCTTCCAGACGATACTGTTTTATTATATTTAATGCAAGGTCAAAAAGTATTAGAGTATGATTACAAAGCGTTTGGAAATGAATACGCTGGAGTTCAATGGCCTTGTAAAAGATTTGAACTAAATGGAAAACTAATAAAAAGATAAAAACTACGCACAACAATGGCTATAAGTAATTGCTTGTTCTCGCCAACTTCTGAAAATCCTCGCGGATTTTCAGTTTGGTGTGTACTTGCAAAATTAAGTGCTAAACCACGCAACTACTCATAGCCGAGACCGTTGTGCGTCATTATGACAAAAAAATAAATGCCAAAAAAGAAGAAAAATATACCTTTCCAGTACCTAATTAAACAGTTAGGTACAAGTTCTGGCACGGCACTTTCAATCATTGCAATTCTTAGTGCAGGTTTTGGAGCAGGAGTTTATTATCAAAATCTTCAAAAAAACCTTGAAATCCTCGAAATCCAAAAGAATAATTTTATTGAAGTAAAATCGTTTACAACCGAGCTTGAAAAACTGAGAATAGAGAAAAAAAGATTAATCCTTAAAATCGCTGATTATGAGCAAAAAAAATCAGAATAGGTCTGTCAGCGATATTTTTAAAAGAATCTCAAATAATTTAGATTCTTTAAATAGTATTGAGAGCGAAAAAGACCCAAAATTAAAAAGAGAAATTAAAGAAGATATTAATGAACTCAAGCAATTTTTTAAAGGAATAAAAAAACTAATGTTAATTATGTTTTCATTGTTCATAATTGCGGTTGTTCTATTAGGATATACTATGTATCAGAATGAGAAATTAAGATTTATGAATTCTGATTTAGAATCTAAAAAAGTTGATTCAATTATTAAAACAATAATGGACATCAAAGAAATTAAAACGGACAGTAATACAATAAGAACAACATACAATTACAAGACTCGCAATAATAATATTATAACTTATAGTGAGTTAGTCAATGAAAATGATAGCCTCAAAAGTAGTGTAGATAGTATTTCAATTTTAAGGTCAAAATTAAAATCGAAAATATCGTCACTTGAGCAAAAGTTGAATTTGGCAAAAGATAACTATGTTATTACTTTCCGAGAATTTTACAGAGTTAAAAATAAAGACACAATTAATTACATTCAAATTATAAGTCGTAAAGCTGATTCGGCATTTATGTTACTTAATCATTATCGAGACAATCTTTATTATGACAAAGATGAAGATGTTTGGTACATTAGAGATGAAAAATAACGACGCACAACAGCGCATATAGTTTATGGCGGAATTAGTGCTAAACCCAAAGTTTTTGTATTTTTATAAACGTAATTACTAATCCGAAAAATTTGCGCTTGTTTGCCCGCCACAAACCATATGCGCAAACCGTTACCACCAATGCGACCAAAAGACAACTAAGTGCATAAATTTTATTACTTTCTATACATATGGATTTTTAAATGTATAGATTTTGTTGTTTTCTATACAAAAGGAATTATCTTTGAATAGATTTTTAGAAATTCTTTACAAATGACAACTTGGGGACTAACAGATTTGCCTTTAAACGTTGATTTAGAAACAAAAAGGGTACTGAAAGCTTTGCCTGCTGCACATGCTGCATTAGCGGAGCTGAAAGGAATTGCATCTACAATACCAAACCAGAATATCTTAATTAATACACTTGGATTACAAGAAGCAAAGGACAGTTCAGCAATTGAAAACATTATTACAACACATGATGATTTATATAAATCAGAACTAAACCTTGATGCATTCAAATCACTTCAAGCTAAAGAAGTTCAGAATTATATTGCAGCGCTAAAGAAAGGATTTGAATTAATTACAAAAACAGAGTTGTTGACAAACAAGAGTATTTTACAAATTCAGGAAGTACTAGAAGACAACAAAGCTGGATTCAGAAAGCTACCTGGTACTGCACTGAAAAACGCTGCAACAGGAGAGACAATTTATACACCGCCGCAAGATTATGATGAAATACTACGGTTAATGGCAAATCTTGAACGTTATATCAATGATTCAGAAATGCAAGACTGTGACCCTTTAATAAAAATGGCAATTATACATTTCCAATTTGAAAGTATCCATCCATTTTATGACGGAAACGGTAGAACTGGCAGAATTATTAATATTCTCTATTTAATTTTAGAGAAACTGCAATCTTTGCCAATCTTATATTTGAGCAATTATATCATTAAGAACAAATCGGACTATTATCATTTTTTACAAAAAGTTAGAGACGAAAATTTGTGGGAAGATTGGGTGTTGTTTATGATTAAAGGTGTTGAACAAACATCAAGGGAAACAATTGAATTAATCACTAAGATTAAGGAATTAATGCTTGATTACAAACATCGACTTCGTGATAATTATAAGTTTTATAGTCAAGATTTACTAAATAATTTATTCAAACATCCTTACACCAAGATTGAATTTGTTGTCAATGACTTAGGCGTTTCAAGACTAACGGCAGCTAATTATTTGAATAAACTGGCAGAAGATAAAATGCTTAGGAAAGACAAATTAGGAACGGGAAATTATTACATCAATGAGGAATTATTTAACTTATTGACAAAAAGATAAAAACGCACAGGTGGTAACACGTGTTATAAAAAATTGCCGGATTTGCAAGTATTCAATCGGCTCAATCCCGCGCCAAATCTTTATCGTGCCGATAAAGAATTACCACGCGGTCGGCAACTTTTCATACCACCACCGTTGCCACACATATATTGAAAGATATTCTGTTGAAAAAAACGATCTGATTTTTAGTGAAAATTCGACTTTAAAAATGACACCGAAAGGCTGAAAAAACAGACCGATTTTCCGCTCGGAACGAATTACCGAATTGAGAATTTTAGTTAACGGGAAAACGAAATTTACGCGCGAAACGAGTTGCCGAAATGAGGATTTTAGTTAACCGGAAAACGGAATTTTGCTCGGATCGAATACACGAAACGCTAAATTATAGGATTCGAATTCGATTTTAGTTGAGTGACAGACCGAAAATCCGAGCCGTGAATTATCTGAACAGAAAGAGATTAACCGAATTGCAAAATCCGGCTAGAGTAGAGACCGAACGGAATAAAAAAAAATGATAAAAATACGTGTGGCAACACCGTGTATAGCTCATTGCGGGGCAAGTGATTGACTCGAAAGTTTGCGTTTTTTTGCTAACTTTACGACTTACTCGAAAGGACTCGCTGTTTTATCCGCAACGAGCCATACACGAAGAACGTTGTGTGCAAGCCTAAAAAACGACAGTGGAACCATAAACAGACGACTAAAAACTGAGAAAAAGTAAACCATTTTGACAAGTGAACACGGACATAGAAACGATACAACAAACGGACAGCGAGTAAGTCGACACTCATTGCCCTGCCCTTCGTGGTTTATTTTTTTTTTCCACCGCACAAAAAATTTTGAAATTCTGCCACCGCACAAATGGCACATTTGCAAAACCGCACCAGCCAACGCTAAAGCCAAGTTTTGCAAAAGAGCCATTTCTTGCCAACGTGGATGCGCCGGTCAAATTGAGCCATGTGCGCCGGATGAAAGTGAGCCGTTTAAACTAGTTGCTTAAAATCGATTC
>NZ_JAYEEQ010000003.1:0-275273 GCF_034651555.1 Aurantibrevibacter litoralis
CTTCATAGCAATATGAAGGGCTTTTTTTGTTGTATCACATCAGCACACAAAATAATCTGATAGCGCTCAGCAGGGTCAGAATCGATGGTACTGTCCGCCTATGGCGGAGAAGAGTAGGTCGCCGCTCCACCATAGGCGGACCCTTCATAGCAATATGAAGGGCTTTTTTTATGGTATAGCATCACAGAGCGTACAAGCGCAAACTCAAAAACAACTACACGGCATGTACCTATACCATCTTCCATCTACAGAAGACGCACCAACCCATCATTTAGAACTCACGGCGTAAACCGGGGAATGATGTAAAATTTACAAGCACCCAAATTGTTTTAATCTAAAGAATTCTCCGAAGTTTCCGTATCCACTTTCCCTTTGGTTTAATAAAAGCCTATCAAACTATACCTGCTATTAAAGTCTCTTTCAATAACGCTTTTATAGAAGAAATACAATTAATGCGCCGGCTAGCCGGTAATTTGAAATTTCTTTGGCTTTTGTTTTTTTAATGGGAGCTTTAAAAAGTTAAATGTTTCTAAAAGAGGTTAGTACAGCGTAAGACTAGCAGTAAAGAATCGTCTACATAGCTGTTGCTTATAAGAAAATGGTGGTTCATCTTTTTAATATTAAATCTGCTTTTGTCGTGCTCTATTTTTTGAAATACCGATTAATTATTTTGATTTTGTTCTTGATCTCATATGGTGGTTTCACTCAAGACTTTAAAGGATTTCAGTTATATAATGCAAGTATTCCTTTGCCCGAAATTAAGGATGGAGGTCCGGGCAAGGATGGTATACCGGCTATCGACGCTCCCCGGTTTATAAAGGCTTCGCAGGCAAGACTAAAAAATAAAGATCGGGTATTGGGTGTTTTCGAAAATGGTATTGCCAAGGCGTATCCTATTCTTATATTGAATTATCATGAAATTGTGAATGACCGTTTTGAAGATAAGCCTGTCGTGGTAACCTATTGTCCGCTTTGTGGAAGCGGAATGGCTTTTGACGGTATAGTGGGAGATAAAACACTCACTTTTGGTGTCTCGGGACTTCTATATAATAGCGATGTGCTGTTGTATGACCGCGAAACGGAATCCCTTTGGTCTCAATTAGAGAGCAAAGCAGTTTCGGGACCAATGTTAGGTTCGCCTTTGCATTTTTTGAATACGGCCAATACAACATGGAAAAATTGGAAAAAACAACATCCTGAAACCTTGGTTTTATCGGATCAAACCGGATTTTTTCGAGATTATACCAAAGATCCGTATCCCGGTTATGACACATCTTCCTCCATTTATTTTTCTGTAAGCCACAGTGATACCCGTTTTCATCCTAAAGAAATGGTACTCGGTTTAGAAATCGAAGGACACTTTAAGGCATATCCATTTTCGGAATTAGAAAAAAATAGGGAAACGATAATTGAAGACTCCTTTCAGGGGAAGGTCTTGCGTATTATCTATAACAACGAAGCAAAAAGTGCTGAAATCTTCGATAGTGCTAATAATACCATTCCGGCTGTAACGAATTTCTGGTTTGCCTGGTATACCTTCCACCCGAATACCGAAGTGTACTTTCATTAATAAATGTTTTCTTACTTTCTGATTTGTGTTTATCCATATATGCGGTAAGAATCCAATATTACAAATGTGCATTTCATCGATAAACCTAGTATTTAAAGGAGGTATAGATCGTTTGAACATTAAAATAGTGCCATATACCTACTATTTTTAATTATGAGCCAAACAGTGCTTAATTTTGAACTATATTAATTTTTAAACCTCAGAATCTATGACTAAAGTACTACTTGTTAAAAAAGTTTATTTAGATGCCTTTCGCAATCTGGGACATATGATTATTAAGCATAGTGCTAAAGCCTATTTTTGGTTTGTGGCTGTATTATTGTCCGTAGTACTTTATGCTTTTTGGTACCGAATTTTTACGGGTTTTGTGTGGGATTAACCACGAAAAGCAACTAAAAGTAAGCCCCATAACAAATTTGTTATGGGGCTTTTTTTGTAAAACTACAAAGAGACACCTAGGCTACAGATTCTAGCTTAGGCCTTTGCCGCGTATTCAACGCTTTATTAATGATCTCATTCCAACGTTCCATAAGTTGTAATTCTCCATCTAACTGTAAGTTGTCATTAAGATTATAAAATTCTAAAATAAGTTCCGGTTTTTCTTGTGCTTCAAAATGCAGGGATAGCGCCAATTGTATTATTACCGAATAATTTCCACTTTTACTTCTTACGGTTTTGTGTGGTTTCAAAGTGTAGCACTTTTGAATTTCGTCTAAATCTACAATTTGGTTAATTTCTTTATGTTTAGATCGTTTTATAAAGACCAATGCATTACTTTCTTTGCATAGAGCAATAGCAATTTCGCCGCATAGTTCGTAGTGGGTTATCGTATTATTATGCTGCGTACAAAAAGTATTAAGGGTATGAAAAAGAAGCTTTTTCTTCTTTCTTATAGATGTGCCTATCGCAAGAAAAGGGAAGATACAGATAGCCACCAATAATGCCGCAATAAAGGTTGTTTCTAAATCCATTTTTAAAATTATTTAATTTGAAATTGAATGACATAAAAGGTTTCCTAAGATTCATTTCTTAGGAATTACAGTGCCGATAAACAGCGAATTTCATTTTAAATTGGATTACCAGAAATAGTGAAATGGAAAGATAATTTTTGCTTTCCCGAAAGCGATGGGAAAGTTTTTGATACGTTTCGAATACCCTTGGAAGGCTGCCTCCTTCAGGGATTTTTTGTAGCCTGTAGCACTGAATCCATAAAAAACGGAGCATTCTTCGGGAAAAACAGATTGGCTCACTGGGCTGGCAAAACCGAAAGCCATTTCCACTATTCCGTAGAAAGGATGCGTGCCTACCGCTGTATATGTGAATCCATTATTTTCGGAAAAGATGGAATAGGATGGTTCATTGGCATAGCCCGAAGCTACAGCACTGAAACTACAGAGGAAAATGCTGTATATAATCCCTAAAAAAGGTAAAATTCTTTTCACAACACAAAGGTATGTGGATTTATCATGCAGTATCAAAATTATAAGCCAAAATTTAGGAGCTACAATTGCAGAATTTCAAGATTGTTATAAAGGTTGTTCTAGCTTTTCCAAAAAGACTTCGGCAGCGCTTAAAAGCGTGTTTTGTTTGGTTATTGGCATGTTGTTCCAGGTGCCGAGAAGCATAGACAATCGGGGATTTTTAGTAAAGAAATCGCGATGATTTTGAATAAAACGCCAGAATAGGCCATCCCATACCATTTGCCATTCTCCTTTGGGATAATTACTCATTTTTAAAATGTAATTAGATCCACTAATATAGGGTTTGGTAGCAAATAGACCTCCATCAGCAAACTGACTCATCCCATACACGTTGGGTACCATGACCCAATCATAACCGTCTACAAAAAATTCCATAAACCAACGGTAGACTTCGTTTGGGTGAAACTCGCATAACAACATAAAATTACCCAAGATCATAAGCCGTTCAATATGATGACAGTAGCCGTATTGCAACACTTTTTTTATCGTATTGTCAACGGGGTCTATTCCTGTGGTGCCATTGTAAAAAGAAGTGGGGATTTTGCGAGTAAACCCCCAAAAGTTAGCATTTCTAGCCACGGTACCCTTACACTCGTACATGCCTCTCATAAATTCTCGCCAGCCTAAAATTTGTCGTACAAACCCTTCTACGGTATTTAAGGGAACGTGCTTTGTTTTGCCAAAGGATAGTGCTTGTTGAAGCACGTCGGTTGGACGAATAAGCCCGATATTCAGCATGGGTGTTAGTACACTGTGATGCAAGAATACGGCGTCTTTTACGATAGCATCTTCAAAATCACCAAAACCATGAAATCGATTTTCAAAAAATTGATGAAGCCAATCCTGAGTCGCTTCATGGGTAAAAGGATATATCGGGTTTTTACATAATTCACCTAAATTAGTGCCAAAGTTTTTCTGTACATACTGTATAGCTTCTTCCCAATAGGCGTTTGTGTCCGGAAGCTGAATACTTGGTGGGTGTTTGTTTTTGGGGTATTTTTTCCGGTTTTCAGCATCAAAACTCCACTTTCCGCCCATCGGATTTTTCTGTTCATCAATAAGAATCCGATGTTGTATACGTTGTTCTTTGTAGAAGGAGGTTTGAAAGAAAGTCTTTTTTGTGGGTTTAAAAAAATGGGACAAGGTTTCTCTGCTGTTTATAAATAGGGGGTTTTCATACCGAAATAATGACATACCGCATTGCTGTGCCGAATTCGTCAATCTTTTTTCCAGCCAATTATCGGTTGGGTCTATAAAATGTAAACTATCATATCCGGTAGCACTTAAAAATAGGATCAATTTTCGAATATCTGATCGCGCATTTGTGGCTTCAATATAATGAACGGTTAAGCCTTTCTGTGTTAATACACTTTCATGATATTTCATAGTAGCTCTATGAAAGGCCAGTTTGGTCTTATGAAAATTAAATTCTTTAAAAAACAGCTGTTCCTCAACTAAAAATAGCGTACAACCCAGACGATAAATTTCATGATTAGCAAAAAGTTGATGTGGAAAAAGAACAGCGGCTGTTTTCATTTTTTAGGTTTATTTTGTTTACATCGCTTGCTGCAATACCGTACTTCTTCCCAGTTTTTTTTCCATTTTTTTCGCCATGCGAATGGACGATCGCAAGCAACACATATTTTTTGCGGTAAGCACTCCTTTTTCATTAATGTTTGGTAAAATCGGGAAGTTCGTTTGGCCGGGCGTAAGGAAAACGAGCAAGCTTTTTTACCTCGTAATACGTATTGAGTCCGGATACCCCCACTGAGGATAGGGTGGCCAAGTTAAGGTCGTCCTCATCGTCAAAAGCAGTATCGGGCATCTCTAGATACACAATTTCGCCAATAATTAAAAGAGTATTGTTCTGTTTTATTTTAAGGGCTTCTATAAATTGAAGGCCTATTTTAAGCCTACTTTCTTTTACAAAGGGGGCTTTAAAATTTTTGATATAGGTTTCCGTGAGGCCACAAGCGGTAAACTCGGAAGTGCCTCTGTCTACTTTTGCCGATGTGTAGTGCGCCTTTTTAATAATGGCTGTGTGTACTTGGTTTATGGTATACTTTTCAGTTTCCAGAATATTCTCGTAGGTATGTCTCGCTACCGTTTCTACGGGTCTCATTATAAAACCCAAAAGTGCAGGATCGCTACCCAGATGCATGACTGAATTAAAAATGGCTACATTGCTAAGACCGCTCCTAGAAACGCTACCAATGAGGTTGGCGGGTCGTATGCCAGCTACTGCATTAATAAGCACAATGCGTTTATTGCGATCTAAATTTGCTATGTCTTGTTGGGTAAACTTCATTTAAACATGATTTCTTAGTTGTTATTTGCAGTGTTTCCAGTACGAAAAAAAGGAGGGATAATAACCACCAACATCAAAGATCCAGTCGCGAGGTTCTTCGATACCCACGTAATGCTTGTTAAGAGGATGCTCTTTAAAAACACACTGGCGTGCCTTGGTATCTTTTTGGAATTGAGAAAACTCTCCGGTGTATACTTGTATGTCAGGAATGTTTATCCTAAGTGCCAACAAAAAATCCAAACACTTTTGCGAAATGGGATCCTTCTTAAAAAATGAAGGTTCTAACAGTAAAATACGATTTGCTTTTTCATCTTTCCTCCACAGCGGATCCATGTTGTAATAATTGTATAGTAATGTTGGGTAGTTGTTATCTATGCGGGGTGCATGAGATTCAGGCAATTGGGTAGTCATCTGGGGCACTTCGGTTTCTTTTAAAATTTCTGGACACAATATGTTTGGAAGCGTTTCGTAGGATTCATCGAGAAACGTTCCCGATTGTGTACCATAAAAAAAATGGTTTATGTTTTCTTGATTGGCGTAGTACTTTTTTTTGGAATTACATCCGGCTACCCATTGCCAGCTTAAGGCATTGCTGGCCCAATCGCCATCCAATAAATGATAATACATCCATTTTGCAGGAGTATGCCAATGACTTTTTCCAATGTTGCAGGCTACTGAGGCCACATACATGCGCATGTGGTTGTGCATATATCCCTCTTGATAAAGTGCCAAAATAGCGCTATCTATAGCATCAATACCGGTTTGGGCATGGATCATGGACTTGGGCATTTCATGATGTAAGACATTGCTTTGGGGAGATAATAGGTCGGTATTTATGGCATCTCCCTTATGTTTCCAAACCTGCTGCCAGTAATCTCGCCAAGTTAATTCTTGTATGAGTTTTTCTGTTTGATGGTAAGGCAATTTTAGAGCATAGATATGCGCAACAACCATTTTAGTTGAAACAACGCCGCGCGAAATGTAGGGCGATAGTTGTGTTACAGCACCATTGGCGTAATTCCTTGTTTTGGCGTAGGCCTCGGGATTTATCTCATCTATTTTTTTAAGGATGCGACGAAAGTCGGTTTCAAATTTCATCGCTTGCTTATCTTATTTCCGGAAATGGCTCTTTGTCGCGAACATTTAAACCTCGTTATCTCCGGATGCCGTTTTTTAAGGTGTTTTTGACTAACACCGCTTTGAACCCTTTTTCGCCAAAGTTTAAAGCTTGAGGGTTTCAAGGTTTTTCGCATTAGCGTAATAACTTCTTTTTCCTTAAGGCCAAACTGATATGTTATAGCCTCGAAAGGCGTTCTGTCTTCCCAGGCCATTTCTATGATCCGATCGATGTCGGCGAGGGACAATGCCATTTAATAGGATTTATATTGTTTAATAAAATTCAAATATAATTAAACAAAATAAAAAATCAAATGTAAAAAGGCAGAATGTACAAATTAGCCCATCAGGAGCTCAAGTTTTGCAAGCAGCATAAGTTCCGATTTGTTTTTACCGGAAAATGAGGCGGCTATTCGTTGGGCGGTTTTCCACGTTAAGGTTTTAATTTCGGGAGAAAATTGGTTTTGATATGCCTTATAGTAGGCTTCGAATTCTTCAAATAGGGTGTCACTTTCCTTATCTTCTTCCAACAACCAATCAAATACAATTTCAATTTGATAGGCCGCATCTGTACCAAATTCGTCGGTAAGATCATCCAAAGGCAGCCATTGTGTTTTAACGATTGCTCTTAATTCGGTTATTTCTGCCTGGTGTACCTTTTTATCAGCTTTGGCCATGGCGTAAAAAAGTATCCCTAAATGCTGATACAATTCTTTGTTGGGTTGTGCGAATGTAGTCATTTTATGAAGTTTTTAAGTCGTTGTTATGGTTATTCGTAGCGGGTCAGTTTATTTCGTAGTGTAATGATTTCGGTATGCAATTGCTCCACTTTTTCCAATAACTGAGTCACCACCACAATCCCTTCGGGGTTAATGTTAAGTTCGGCATACAGGCGAATGAATTTTTCAGTTTTGGGCAACGCTTTTACCGGAATACACTTCTCGTTGTTGTACTCCACAATTTCTATTAGTTCGTTTTCATATAAAGCAACCAAAACGTCATATTCTATCTCATACAGGCTGCACAAATGGGTCAACGGTATGTGGTGCGGATTTTCCATTGCGTTTGTATTTTTACTGGCGTAATGCGGCTAGGGCCGTTACCAATTCTTTTTCTTTAGGGGTGAGTCCTGTGGGCATCGTAATAGAAAAGGTGATAAAAAGATCGCCATATTCACCCTCTTTTTTATATTTTGGGAATCCTTTATTTCTTAATTTAACCGTGGTTCCATTTTGGGTTTCGGGTTTTATTTTTAGTTTCACTTTGCCATCAAAAGTATCAAGTGTTATTTCGCCACCCAAGAGTGCCGTATACAGGTCTAAGGGCACGGTACGGTATAAATGATCCCCATCGCGTTTAAAGGGAGTGTCATTTTCAATAGAAAATTGAATAAAAAGATCGCCCTTAGGTCCTCCGTTTCTTCCCGGTCCACCATGGCCTGCAATTTTAATAATTTGTCCATTTTCTATCCCGGCCGGTATGGTAATTCTAATGTTTTTTCCGTTGATGGTAAACGTCTTTTGATGGGTTTTGTATACTTCGCTAAGGGGAATACGCAATGCTGCATTTACATCTTGCCCTCTAAATTTTACCTTGCGGTTCCCGTTAAAATTTTGCCCTCCGCCCCCAAACATGGCTTCAAAGAAATCGGAAAAATCCTGCGTACCAAAATCGCTATTTTCAGATTTTCTACGCTGCTGTGTATGCCGTTGGGCTTTTTCATAAGCCTCACCGTGTTCCCAGTCCTTGCCGTAGCGATCGTATTTTTTTCGCTTTTCCGCATCGCCCAATACCTCATAAGCCTCGTTTACTTTCTTAAAATTCGCTTCTGCTTCGGTATCGTTCGGGTTTACATCCGGATGGTATTTGCGTGCCATTTTCCGGTAGGCCTTTTTAATTTCGGTCTGCGATGCCGATTTGGAAACGCCCAAAATGTTGTAATAATCTATAAATTCCAAAACCTGTTCAATTTTAGCTACGGAAAGGTAAGCTAGTAAAAATAGACAAAAAATGATCCTTGTCATATCCCTAGAAAGGGTCTCATTTTAACCAAAAATAAGATACTAATTTTTATTCAAAAAAATAAAGCAAGGAACTGTAAAGTAAAAAATTTATTGAAATTGATGATCTCTGAAACCGTACTGTTCAGCATAGGAACGGTAGGCGATAGGATCACCTTTGGTACACTCAGGGGTCGCTTTCAACAGGTGTGGTTTGAAAGTGTCCTACATTGCCTTCTCTTTGAGCCAAAAACCTTTTTATTTTTCACCGAATCCAAAACGGAATTAGGGCAGGATAGATATGGACTTTTGGCAAGGCAGTCGCTCCAAATCTTGCAAGGGATCTTGCGATAAGAACCGCAACAGGCTGTTTTAAACAAACGCGTTAGTTTTTTTTACCCAAGGGGATGGAAAAAAAGGAGAATGGGTTATCTTTGAGGTATGCAAGAATTTGGTGGTAATGACAATATCTTTGGATTACTATCCGAAGCGGTATCCGAGGGTATTCTAGTGGTAAACCATGAACAAATCATTGTAGCTACAAATAGTAGAACCAATGAAATGTTCGGATATGTAGACAAGGAACTCGTAGGACAACCCTTAGAAATTTTAATTCCCAAAAAGTATCGCGAGAAACACAAAGGTCATATTCACAATTACAATAAAAATAAGGACAAAAGGCGCATGGCCATTGGCAGAACGCTTTATGGCGTTCGTAAGAATCAACTACAATTCCCGTTAGAAATTGGTTTAAATCCCTTTAACCTTTATGGCGTTAGTTATGTTATGGCGCTCGTTATTGATGTGACGGATGTTAAGGAAAAGGAAAAACAGATACTAGAACTCAATTCTCAATTAGAAAAAAAAATAAAGGAAAGAACCAAAGAACTGCGAGATACGGTGGCCATGTTGAAACGCGAAATCCGTTTGCGTACAGAGGCGGAGGCCAAAATGAAGCAATCCCTTCAGAAGGAACGAGAACTAAATGAGTTAAAAACTAAATTTCTTTCCTTGGTTTCCCATGAGTTTAAAACACCCTTAAGCGGCATTCTCTCTTCTGCCACTTTGGTTGGAAAATATGTGTTAGAAACCGATCAGGATAAAAGAAACAGGCATTTAAAAACCATTATGGAAAGTGTACGGCATCTGAACGGTATTCTCGATGATTTTTTATCACTAGAGCGATTAGAAGAAGGTAAGGGGGTTTATGCCAAGACAGATTTTCATTTAAGTAATGTAGTGAATAATGCCATTTATAACGCCAACATGATCTTAAAAAAGGGACAGCGCATTTCGTACCCACAAAATATAGACGATGTTGTCATTTGTCAGGATGAAAAAATAGTTGCACTAACCTTGACCAATTTATTGAATAATGCCATAAAATATTCCCCGGAAGACTCTGAAATAGATGTATTAATCCGCTTGGAAAGTCGAAAAATTGTTTTTCAGATAGTAGATCAGGGTATCGGTATCCCAAAAAACGATCAGAAGTATATATTTGATCGTTATTTTAGGGCAGAAAATGCCGTTTTAACCTTAGGAACCGGAATAGGTCTGAACATTGTAAAATCGCATTTGGAAAATTTAGGAGGCGCCTTGTATTTTGAAAGTGTAGAAAATAAGGGGAGTACCTTTACGGCAGAACTTCCTTTATCGTAGTAGATGGCTTTGGGTAGTATCATTCCTGCTTTTTTTTTGTAAATTCATGCCGCTTAGCCAAACAATGAAACACATGAAGAAAATATTGATTATTGAAGATGATACTATTATTCGGGAAAATACGGCAGAATTGTTAGAATTGTCCGGTTTTGAGGTATTTACAGCATCAAATGGCGTAAAAGGTGTGGCTGCGGCATTAGAACACATTCCCGATGTCATTGTATGTGATATTATGATGCCGGAGTTGGATGGTTTTGGCGTATTAGATCGACTATCGAGTGACGCATTAACAAAGTCCATTCCTTTTATATTTTTATCAGCCAAAACCGAGCGAAGTGATATTAGAAAGGGAATGGAATTAGGAGCCGACGATTATTTAACCAAACCCTTCGAAGAAACCGAGCTTCTTAGTGCCATAGAAAGTCGCATGGCGCGCACGGCAATACTAAGAGATTTAGCCTTTAAGGAAACGGCAGAGGCTATAAAAACGGAATCCGAAATTTCGTCCATACATCAGTTAAAAAATTATATTGATGACAATGGCAGAGCGTTGCATTACAAACAAGGTGAGCTCATTTACAAGAATGGAGATCATTCCAATTTGGTATTTTTAATTGAGAAAGGCGTGGTAAAAACTCACAGTTTAGACGAACAGGGCAAAGAACTGATCACTGCCATTTATAAAGAAGATGATTTTTTTGGTTTCACCAGCTTTGTGGATAACAGTCCGTACCAAGAATATGCCTCTACTTTAGAAGACACTCAAGTGGTAGCTATTCCGAAGGAGGAGTTAAAAACACTATTGCAACAAAACCATGATTTAGCCTTAGAATTAATGCATTTTTTGGCAGAAAATTTACAACAAGCCAAAAAACAATTGCTAGAAATGGCGTATGGTTCGGTTCGCCGAAAAACGGCCAGCACCATTCTAAAGTTTGCCGAAAAACTTAATAATGGTACACACGGAAAACTTCATATTTTGCGTAGCGATTTGGCCAGCGTGGCAGGAATGGCCACCGAAACCCTTATACGAACGCTTTCCAGTTTTAAAAAAGAAGGTCTCATACATATTGAGGATAGGACGATTAAGGTTCTAGATATGGATGGTTTGCGTAAAATTCACTAAAAACGTTTAAAAAAAAATCCCAGAATAGAGGCGACATGATTTTGGTCATTTTGTGTGCAAATAAGTCGGTTTATTTTAGCCCATAAAATGTAACAAAATTGCGCATGAAGCATGTTTTAATACCCACGGATTTTTCCGAAAACGCATGGAATGCCGTTCTCTACAGTCTTTCTTTGTTTAAAAAGACACGATGTACTTTTTACCTTTTTCATGTAAACCCCCTTGTGACGTATTCCGGTGCCGAAACTTCGGTTAGGGCATCTCGCGAAAAAATTGCGGCACATCTTTTGAAAGAAAGCGAGGTACTATTGCAAGAACTTTTAACCAAAATAGAAGCATTACCCCTAAACAGTAAGCATTTATTTGTGACCTTAGCTTCCTATGATTTTTTTGTAGATGCCATAAGAAAACAGGTAGATGAAAAAAAAATAGACCTCATTGTTATGGGAACAAAAGGGGCATCGGGACTAAAGAAGATTACTTTAGGTAGTAATACGAGCGATGTAATTACAAAGGTAAAATGTCCGCTATTGGCTATTCCTGAGAATGCAGCGTATAGAAGACCTAGAGAAATGGCATTTCCTACAGACTATCTTACCGGTTACGATCTGCGAGTCCTAGAAACTTTAACAGAAATGGCTATTTTAAACAAGGCCCATATCCGTATCCTTCACATTTCTCAGCGAGACGAACAACTCACTGATGTGCAGGAAAAAAACAAAGCCTTCTTAGAAGATTATTTTAGAGATGTATCTCATAGTTTCCATTTTTTAACCGGCTCAAAATTAGAAGCTGCGGTACAATGTTTTTGCGAAAGCAGAGACATCGATATGATTGCGATGGTCGCAAAAAATTTGAATTATTTTCAACGTATTCTTTTTAGACCGGCGGTACAGGAGATAAGCTATCACACGCATATTCCTTTTTTGGTCTTGCACGAATAGCTTCTAGTCATTTCAACATCGGGTTCATTTTCTACTTCTACGGAATGAACTTCTTTTGCAAGACCACTAAGTTTTTAAAAAAGCTCGTTGCGCCTTCGGATTATTTCGTGTTTATTTGATCCTAAAATCTTCCTAATTTGAGTCGATTCTGAAAGAAATCAAGTCAAAATAAATAACGGTAAGATGTGTGTTTTTTATGCTACGGAAAAGTCGGAGAACTTTTATAAATAAGGCTTTAATGCGGTATGGAGGTCCGTTTTTTGAAGTACACCCGCCTGTCGCCAGACCGGTTGTTTATCTTTAAACAAAATCAAGGTAGGCACGCTTCGCACATGATACCTAGCCGCAAGGGATTGGTTTTTATCTACATCAATTTTTATAATTTTAAGGGTTGCGCCCAACTCGTGCTTCAACGCTCCTAAAATGGGCGCTAAAATTTTACAAGGCTGACACCAATCCGCATAGAAATCTACAAGTACAGGGGTTTGGGTACTCAAAATGGCTTCAAAGCTACTTCTCATTTAGGACGAATTTATAATTGCAAAATAGAAAATTTCAAAGTACTATGAACTGATGAATATCATCGTTATTTCGTAACTTTAAAGGTAATTTTGGAGCCTCAATTATAGTTGCTATGCGAAAAATTTTAGTACCGACTGATTTTTCCGATAATGCATTTAATGCATTAACGTATGCATGCCAGATTTTTAAATATGAGAAAAGTGAAATTTTTATAGTGCACGCCTATGCTGATGAAGTATATAGAAAATATGCAGAAAAAGAGCGCAGTTCATTTGAGGCTTTAAAAGAAAAGGTTCATAACAGTACGGTAACAAAATTAGAGGGTGTAAGGAAAAAAGGTATTGAGTTTTCGCCTAACCCGCATCATACCTATCATCTTGTTGCAGCTTTTGGCGATCTCACTGATGAAATTAATGATTTGGTGCAAAAGGAAAATATGGATATTGTGGTTATGGGTACCCGAGGGCAAACCAATGACAGGAGCATCACCTTTGGAAGCAATACACTAGAAGTGCTTCGGTATGTACATTGTCCGGTATTGGGGATTCCAGAAAGTTATACCTATCATGCGCCTAGAAAATTACTGTTTCCTACCAATTATTTGGTACCCTATAAAAAGAGGGAACTAAAATTGCTAGGCGACCTTACAGGCTCTTTTCGATCAACCATATATATGCTATATATAGATCCTGTCAGCACATTAGCGTTGCGCCAAGAGGATCATAAATTGTTCTTGAAAAGTTGTTTACAGAAGTCCAAGTTGGTTTTTGAAACCAGCGATGAAAAGGATAAAACAGTAGCCATTACTAAGTTTATTATTCATCAAAAAATAGATATGTTAGTCATGGTCAACAGTAGGTATTCGCATTTGGAAGAAATGTTACACCAGCATACCATTCGAAAAATAGGACTTCATGTTAAAATCCCATTTTTAATATTACAGAATATAAACAGATAAAAAAATGTATTGCTTATAAAATTGATTAGGGGCTCAAGAAGAAAAAAGTCCTCTTTTCAAAGACCGAGGCGATTAAAAAATGTAACCTGTAACACCTAAATAGATGTCAATAAAAAAAATAATACTACCCACAGACTTTTCAGAAAATGCCCTTAATGCCATACGGTATGCACTGCAACTTTATAAAAACGATAGTTGTATGTTTTTTCTGTTGCATACCTACACCCCGGCCATCTATCAGGCGGAATATGTGGTGCACAGTCCGGGTCAAATTGGCTTGGGAGACCCCAGACAGATGCAAGTAGAGGCGCAGTTAGTGGCACTTCAGGGGCAATTGGTTCAAGAATTTAATAATCCTAAACACACCTTTGTACGCCATGCTGCCTTTAATGTTTTTGTGGGAGAGGTATTGGAAACCATAAAAAACGAAGCCGTAGAACTTGTCATTATGGGAACAAAAGGAGCCACCGGAGCCAAAGAAATTCTGTTTGGAACCAATACGGTACATCTCATTCAGAAGGCAAAAGTACCTATAATTGCGGTGCCTCGGATGGAGGAGTATACGCTACCCAAAAACATCCTTTTCCCTACAGATTATGAAGTATCATACCAGAAAACGGCACTACAAGAATTTCTTCAAATTGCCCAAGCCAATAACGCTAAGATTCATGTACTGCACATGACAAGTCCAAAAGGTCTCACTGCGGTTCAACAGGCAAACAAGGCCAATTTGGAATTTATTTTAGAGCCGTATATCAGTCAGTTTCATGATGATCCCGATGAAACTGTAATTGGTGGTATTAATGCCTTTTTGTCTAAAAATAAAATGGATATGCTGGTCATGCTACAAAACAAGCATACTTTTTTAGAAAAATTGTTCATTGAACCCACAATTAAAAAAATTGGCTTTCATGTACATATCCCTTTTATGGTAATACCGTTTATAGACCATAATAGTGCGTAAATCTTTAGATGAGCCTAGTTTTTTATAGCCCACGGTTTACACCGTGGGCTATGGAAAATTTAATGTACAGACCGAACCGTTTTAACGGTTTATAAATATGAAACTATGCCACATTCATTCATCAAAATTTGGATACACGCCATTTGGGCAACAACAGAAAGAACGGCCGACCATGTTCATGGTTTGTTTTTATTACGTCCTCAAAAATCGATCGCTAATGTTGTGACACAAATAAAGGGTAGCAGCTCGCATTACATCAATCAAAACAATCGGATCTTAGAAAAATTTGCGTGGCAAACAGGATATGCCGATTTCTCGGTTTCAGAATCAGTCGTTGAAAAAGTACGGAAATTAGGATGTCATTCTAAAATTCCGGTACGCTCTTTAAATCAATATAAACAAAGCTAAAGTTATGAGAAAAATTGGAGTTTGGATGGATAAGGAAAAAGCACATGTTGTTGTATTAACAGCAGACAGTGAGGATTTTTATACCATCTTATCGAACATTGAATTTTTTAACCTTAAAAGTGGCTCTAAACCCGGATTTAAAACAGGAGCCACGCAGCATGTTATTCATGAACAAACCTATTTGGCGCGCGAAAAACAGCAAATGAAAGCGTATTTCAAAAAATTGGCGAAAGAACTGCAACAGGCCGATAGTGTAATGCTTTTTGGCCCTGCAGATACCAATGAAAAATTTAGAAAGGAGTTGCATGAACACTATAAAGAGATTGGACAAAAGATTAAAGCGGTACTAAAGGCCGATAGTATGACCGACAATCAGGTTAAGGCGTTTGTACGGGATTTTTACAAGTAGCCCTTAGGGTGTCCTGATGCCTAAAAAAAACTGTGAGCGAAGGCGAAGCGCCATCGCTACTACTAAAAAAAACATCCTAACCTAGCTTAAAAATGAAACATAGTTGAAGCAATTGAACATGGATATCCTAAAGTCGTCAGGTGAAAAAGTGCCCTTTTCACTAGAAAAATTACAAAATTCTTTACGCCAAAGTGGCGCCGATATTGCTGTGGTAGACCGCATTGTAGCTCAGGTACTTGAGGAGCTTTATGAGGGCATTTCTACTAAGGAAATCTATAATAGGGCTTTTGCGCTACTCAAAAAAAAGCAGCACGTCCTAGCCTCTAAATATAAGCTAAAGAAGGCCATTTACGAATTGGGACCCACCGGGTATCCTTTTGAGCGTTTTGTGGCAGCCCTACTTCATTATTCGGGCTACAAAACGGAAGTAGGGAAAGTCGTAAAGGGGGTTTGTGTATCTCATGAGATTGATGTATTTGCTGAAAAGGAAAATAAAATCGACGTAATTGAGTGTAAATTTCATGCCGAAGAAGGTCGCTTTTGTAATGTAAAAGTTCCCCTGTATATTTCTTCCAGATATCAAGATGTTAAGGGGCATTGGGATAAATTAAAAAACCAATCGAAATCCTTGAATCGGGGTTGGGTAGTAACAAATACTCGGTTTACGGCAGATGCCACTACTTTTGGGACCTGTTGTGGTTTGTTTTTGTTAAGCTGGGATTATCCTAAAAATGACGGACTAAAAGATAGGATAGATCGCTTGGGTTTATATCCTATAACCGTATCCACGCTGTTAACGCGTAGAGAAAAACAGTTCTTACTGGGCAGAGACATTGTATTGTGCCGGCAGCTTTTAAAAGATCGGTTTTTTCTAGATCATCTTGGCATTTCTAAAACTCGAAAGGAAAAAATACATGAAGAAATAAAACTACTTTGTGCGCATCAAAAGAAAACGAATGCACAAGCTTAGGGTACAATTTTTAGGGGCGGCTGGCACCGTTACAGGATCTAAAATTTATCTGGAAACCTCCGAATTGCGTGTGCTCATAGATTGTGGGGTGTTTCAGGGAACGAAAGAGGTTCGCGAACGCAATTGGAACCCACTACCCATCGATGTTTCTCGAATAGATATCGTTTTGCTTACCCATGGCCATTTAGATCATACCGGGTATTTACCTCGTTTGCTAAAGGAGGGTTTTCAAGGAAAAATTATGGGTACAGGCCCTACCTTAGCCATTGCTGAAATCATCTTAAAAGACAGTGCCAAAATTCACGAAGAAGAAGCGCTTAAGGCCAATGAAGAAGGGTATAGCAGACATAAGCCGGCATTGCCTTTTTATTCGCTAGAGGAGGCAGCAAAAGCGATCCGTACATTTGAGAAAGTGCAAAAAGACCAATGGATTAGCCTTTCTCCACATAGTAAAGTTCGATTTTTGTATGGCGGGCATATTCTAGGAGCTACCCATATAGAAATGGATATTTTTGAAAAGCGATTTGTCTTTTCGGGCGATCTAGGCCGTATAAAAGATCCACTTCTATATCCGCCACAAGTACCCAAATGGGCCGATTTTGTGTTTGTGGAAAGCACCTATGGCCATAAGCTACATCCCACTGCTGATACAGATGCCGTTTTGGCAGCATTAATTCATAGAACCGTAAATGCCCGCGGAAATCTGATAATTCCCGCATTTGCCGTAGAGCGTTTGCAAACGGTAATGTTCCGTTTATGGCAGCTGTATAGAAAAAATCGCATTCCTAAAATACAAATTGTCGTAGATAGTCCCATGGGGCAAAATGTATTAGCGGTATTTGAACAATACCCGGAATGGCACAAATTGGATGCACAAGAATACAAGGCCATGTGTGCGCATTTTAGAATGGTGAGTTCGTACAAAGAAACTTGGGAAGTTATAGACGATCCCCGTCCTAAAATTGTAATTGCAGGCAGTGGTATGGTCACCGGAGGCCGCGTGCTTACTTATTTACAACAATGGATGGGCAAATCTTCAACGCATATTTTGTTGGTAGGGTATCAGGCCGAAGGCACCCGAGGGAGGCAGTTACAGGAAGGGGCACACGAACTCAAAATTTTTGGGAAATACTATCCGGTTAAGGCAGAAATTACCGAACTACAAGGACTCTCTGCCCATGCAGACCAAGAGGAATTATTGCAGTGGCTAGGTGCCATTCAAAATACGCCAGAAAAGGTATTTTTACTCCACGGAGAGCCTACGGCCTTAGAAAGTTTCAGGGTTAAAATAAGGGATACCTTTCATTGGCCGGTTGTAATTCCTGCCTATGGCGAAACAGTGGATATATGGCTTTAAAAAAAAGAAAAGATGCTACTTAAATAAAGGGGTACCTTCATTTATAGTTCATCTTCGCTATCAATGAGTTGCAAACTGATTTTTATCATTGGATTCCCTTTTGCGATGTGTTAATTTAGAGGTGGAAAAATAAAAATAGTAACCTTAAAATTAGAACGCTATGACACTGATTAAATTTAACAAAAACCTGTTTCCTTGGAATACCGGTTTAACCGATTTTATGGAGCGCGATGATTTTTTTAACGATGATTTCTACAATCTGGAAAGATCGTTGCCTGCAATGAACGTAACTGAGCATCCGGAAAATTTTGAAATTGAACTTGCATCTCCCGGATTTGAAAAAAAAGATTTTGAAATAACGTTAAAAGACCATGTTTTGGAAGTTGCCGCAAACAAGGATGAGACCTTAGAGTCTCAAGAAAAAGAGTTCACCAGAAAGGAGTTTAATTATCGATCCTTTAGAAGATCGCTGCAATTACCTAACACCATTGATGCATCTAAGGAGGTAAAAGCCACCTATAAAAATGGCATTTTAAAGCTTACACTACCCAAAATGGAAGCGGCCAAGCAAAAAGCGAAAAAGGTAATAGCGGTAAATTAATTTTTTTAAGCAACAATGGCAAACAGGATCCTATTCCTGTTTGCCATTTTTATTGTAAATTCACCATGGTTTACAACGTTTACGGTTTTTAGAAGGTAGTAAAATAAATACGAAGCCCCATAACCTGCCCAAATACTATAGACCAGATAGGTATACCTAAGAAATGGGAAATACCCACGAGTATAAATAAAGCCAGAGCTATGGCTTTTGATTTTTTGTATAAATGAAGAAAATTGGAATGCTGCTTGCAGTGGTTTTATGTGGTTGTGCCTCATCGACACGCCTGGTTCAAAACTGGAAAAATCCAGATATTGTCTTATTTCATGCCAATAAAGTACTGATTGTAGGGATGATTCAAAATCCCGAAAATCGCGAACGATTTGAGACTCAATTAGTGCAAGAGTTTACAGCTCGAGGAGTAGATGCTATGCGGAGTATTGATTTGTTTGATGTAGAATTTACGCTTTCGGCAAAAACGGAAGAAGAAGTAGCGCGGGTAGAGGAACAATTGCTAGCCAAAGATTTTGATGCTATTTTGGTTACCAAAGTTGTTGGTTCTGAAAGTGCAAAGACCCTTGGAAAACGAATCGCAGAATTAGAAAACCTAACCGGAAAATTTAAAGAAGACTATCTGCATCACCAAGATATCTACTACGATTCTGATTATTATGGGAAATATAAACTGTATCATACAGAAACCTCTTTGTATTGCATTTGCGTAGCCAAAGAAGAAGAGCTTATTTGGCAAGCTGCCATAGATATTCCGGATCCCAAAAATGTGGAAAAATCAATGAATAGCTATATTGATTTGTTGGTAGCTACCTTAAAAGCACAAGATTTGGTCTTTATTAGCGATCATAAATACAAAATGTAGGGTTTTTCATAGCGGGATACTCATAACGGTGTTCGTTGTAGAAAAGTCCACCGCTAAAAATCATTGAAAATGGCTAAATTCATGCTATAGATATTAAATGCCCCTCATAGCCCACGGTTTACACCGTGGGCTATGAAAAATGCGATGCCCCATCGAAACCGCTTTAACGATTTTAAAAATAGGATAAACAAACCCAACAAAACAGAAAACCAAATCGATGAATTGGTTTATCGGCTTTATGATTTGACGGCAGCGCGTGTCTACCCAACCACAGCAAGGTTATAAAATTGGACTAAAAATTTTCGCAGTACCTTCTTTTAGTTTCGACCAAAAGGAACGTTTTAGAAATTCGGCATAGGTAATCCTTTTGCTCTTTTCGCAATCCAACAAAAAATCTGTTTTTAGTTTTTTAGCGAAATCGGCATCGTACATTACGGCGTTAACCTCATAATTCTGTTCAAAACTTCGGATGTCCATATTGGCAGTGCCAATGGAGGTAACCTCGTCGTCCATAATGATGATTTTACTATGCAAGAATCCGTCCGGAAACAGGTAGATTTTTACACCTGCTTTTAAAAGCATTTCAAAATAAGATCGGACAGTTAGCGATACCAGTTTACTGTCTGCTTTTTCAGAAATCAACAGTCGCACATCTACTCCGCTGCGTGCGGCTACTTGTAGGGCTTCTAAAAGTTCTTGCCCGGGAATGACATACGGATTGGTAATGTAAATATATTTTTTGGCATTAGTGATCATATAAAAGTACGCCTGCCCTATGGTGGAAAAGTAATCGTCCGGTCCGCCGGGAGCAATTTGTACCACCAAAGAATCGCCCGCATGGGTAACCGTATTTGGTTGTGTAAAAACACCTTCGTCTCCGGAAACAATAAACAAATCTGCTGTAAAAATAGCTTCCAATTGTTGTGCCGCCATCCCAGTAAGCTGAATGTGCATATCGTGCCATTTACCTAGTACAGGATCTCCGCTAACGTATTTGTCGGCAATATTCATTCCGCCCGTAAATGCTATGCGACCATCAATCGCCAAAATTTTCCTGTGGTTTCGGTAGTTAAGATTGGTTAAAAATCGATCCCATTTAAATGGAAGAAAGGGAAATATTTCAACCCCAATAGCTTTTAACCGTGCAATATATTTTTTGCTCAAGGAGTAGCTTCCTACACCATCGTAAATCATTTTTACCCGCACACCTTCCTTTATTTTAGTTTCAAAGAGGTGAAACATTCGCTGCGCCAAGGCACCATCTTCAAAAATATAGTATTGCACATAAATATGATTACGCGCCTGCTCAATAGCCCTAAAAATAGCATTAAAGGCCGCTTGGCCATTCTTGAGCAGCTGCACCGAATTTTGCGAGGTAGGGGAAAAGCCCGAATTGTTTTCAATTAAATAAGACAGTCTTTGGTAATGTGCTAAGTGTGTTACATTGGCATCCTCTAGATACCATCTTTTTTTTACATCTTGCAAAAAGCCTTTTATACGCTCATGCTCTTTAAGGGTATGTAATTTGTGAATTCTTCGGTTTCTACCCAATAAAAAATACAAAAGAATACCGCCCACGGGAATGGTAAAAATAGCCAAGAGCCAAGCCAATGTTTTTGAGGGCCGTACCCCATGAAGCAAGAGGCCTACAACCAACGAAAGCGCTAAAAGCGAATATAAAACGATCAGTGCCGTGTACATGAGGCTATAATGATGTTACGCAGTCTCATAAAAGTACAAACAATTAGGAAAAAACAGGCAGTAAATTAAGCTTTTCGTGTACGCTGTAGGCGGTTTTAGTTGTCTAAGTTTGGTAGTGGCGAAAGGGTAGAAAAAAATGTACCTGCAGTACTTAAATGACATCGCCAGTAAGTTGTAATTTCCATCGTCTATGGCTCCAAAGCCAAAGTTCGGGAGAAGATGAAATTGCATTTTCTAGCGTAGAGGCATATTTATATACAAGTTCCTTGTTTTTAACAAGTGAGGGTTTTTCGTCAATTAATTGAAATTGTAGTTCATAATACCCTCGTTTCCACTTTTTAAAATAGGGAAATACAACCACAGGATCGGTTTTTTTGGCAATTTTTTCTGCACCCGTAAAGAAGGCAGTTTCCCGGTTCAAAAATTCAAACCAATATTTAGTGCTGGTTTTAGTGGGACTTTGATCGCCAATGATGCAATTTAGCACCGGATCTTTAGAATCCTTTAAGCCTATAAGGGTTCTATAGCCTTTTTCTGAGGGTACACAATGTACACCAAATCGTTCTCTAATACGTTTCGCTAAACCGTCGAAATATTTGTTTTTAAGCGGTTTGTAAAAAGTATTGGCCTGATAAGGAAAAAATATGGGTAAAAAAATAAGCCATTCCCAATTGCCCTGATGGGCGGTGTAGAGCAAAATGTTTTTCCGTTCATTAATGTAGTGTTCCAGAAAATCCGGATTTTTTAGTGTAAGATGCTTGCGTACAAATTTCTTGCTCGCCGTAAGTGTTTTGATTGATTCGAAAATGATATCGCAAAAATGCCGGTAAAAATTACGCTCAATTTTTTTTATCTCGGCACTACTTTTAGAAGGAAAGGCGTGTTTCAGATTGTCGTACACTACTTTTCTCCGATACTTAAATACATAATACAGTAAAAAGAAGAGGCCATCAGATACTACATATAAGATAGGCATTGGCATTAGGGATATGCCATAAAATGGAAGGTATTTTAAGTATGAAATATACTTTTTTGTCATTCTATTCAAAAAAGGTTACACTTTGCCGTTCACATGGTCGCTTTGCATCAAAAGGATGCGACCAAAACAATACCGTTTCGCAAAAAGTACCGTTCCTTAACTATGGAAATGCAATTAGTGCTACTGTTATAGTCGCTATATCCTTATAAATCTTTCGGTTTTTAGTTTCGAAAACAAAATTAATTTCTTTCTCTGTTTTCTGTAGCAAAAAGAACCTCGTTTTTTTTAGATACGTGTTCAATCTAAAGATTCCCAGACCCTTGGGTAGTGATTTCCTATTTACTTCTCCTTAGGAGTGGTCAGAACTTCTTTTTTGAAGTTCAGGATGAGGTAAAATACAAAATTTCGGATTTTGGCTGAAAGGGCAAAATTAGACTAGCGAAATACTTCTATGGCTTGCCTCTGGGATAGTCAGTTTCAAGAAATTTTTTATTGATGACGCTCCTTATTTAACTTTCATTATAACAGAAAAATCAGGTAAAACAGCTACGAGAATAGGGGTAAAGCCCTTTGCAAAACACAGGTAAGTTTCCTAACTATAGCAAAATTTGTTATCCAAAATGGTAAAATTATGAAAGTATGTAGGCATCTTTAAGCCTTAGCTGTACTATAGTGCCGAAACCCTTTTTCAACGCCTTTTTCTTCTAGGTGTTGCAAAGCGATGCAGAGTGCATTAGCCAATCCTTCTATTTTATTGAGATCTTCATCCCACAATTCCGTGTTTTCTAAGACGCCTTGTACAATGGTTGGGATATGGTTTGATTTCCAGATATTTTTAAAAAAAGATACAATTTCAGGTGCGTCTTTTACCGGTAAGGGAGTACCCTGCCATGTGCCTTGGTAAAACCGAATGAGGCAGGCAAAGGCAAACGTAAGGTGTTTAGGGACATTCCGATTTAGGGCGTGGTACGCTAAAATACTAGGCAAAACCCGTACTTTAAATTTAGAAACAGCGTTTAAGGCAATGCTTGCCAGATAGTGCGTTATAAAAGGATTTTTAAACCGATCAAAAACAGTGGCTGCATAATGTTCCAATTCCGAACGATGCATCGGCAGGGTTGGGATGATTTCGTTGATCACCGCATTGCGAATAAAAGTTCCTGTAAACGAATTTTCTACAGATTCCTTTACCGTTTCAATTCCGTATAGCAAGGCAATAGGCACTAAACAGCTATGCGCACCATTTAAAATGCGCACTTTTCGAGTTCGGTAGGGTTGCAGGTCTGCTACAATAGGTACATCTAAATCGGTATGATGAAAAGGCAATATAGCGCTCAAGGTAGCATCACCTTCAATAACCCACAGAAAATAGGTTTCTGAGGTTACGATGAGCTCGTCTTCATAGTCAAGCTCCTTTTGGTAGATGGGCAAATCTTCTTTTGGATATCCCGGAACAATTCTATCTACCAATGTGTTGTGGAAACTGCAATGTGCTTGCAACCAATCATTAAATTCCGAGCCCAATTGCCAATCAGAACTATAGCGTAAGATAATTTCCTTGAGTTTATCGGCGTTATAGTTAATCAATTCACAAGGCAGTATGGCAACTCCTTTTTCGGGTGCTCCCTTAAAATGAACAAAACGTCTGTATAGCAGCACGGTGAGCTTCGCAGGAAAGGATATGGGAGGTTGCAGTTCTAGGCTATCAGTTTCACGATATACAATGCCCGCTTCTGTGGTATTAGAAACAATAAACCGGAGTTCTGCTTCCTGAGCCAAAGCTAAAAAATTGGCATAGTGATGATATGGATTTACAGTTTTTACAATATTGGAAATGAGTTCCTTTTCCTCCACTGCGCAACCATTTTGAAAACCTTTTTGGAATAAGGTATAAAGACCGTCTTGTGTTTCTAAGGTGCTCACCGGGCTTTGGTCAATGGCAGTGACTACCGCAATACCGGCGTTAAAGTCGTGTGCTGTATTTAATTTTTGAATGGCATAGCCTACAAAAGCCCTTAAAAAATTGCCCTTGCCAAATTGGACTATTTTAATGGGTAGCTGCTTTTCTATGCCTGTATTTTTACGATTTAATTTTTTCATAGGAATACGTGCAACTCCGTATAGCAATTTATAACCCAAATAGACTCGGAAGCCACAGGCTTATTTGTGGAAAATAGGTGATAAGAAAAAGAGCAAAAATCATGGCGAGAAATAAGGGAACCAAGGGTTTTACAACTTTTTCTATAGTTGTTTTTGCAATGCTTACCCCTACAAATAAAACCGAGCCCACCGGAGGAGTACAAAGTCCTATACAAAGGTTAAGCACCATGATAATTCCAAAATGTACCGGATCCATGCCTAAGGCAGTTACTACCGGTAGAAAAATGGGCGTAAATATCAATACCGCAGGCGTCATATCCATAAAAATACCCACAAACAACAACAGCAAATTTATAATCAGTAAAATGACTATTTTGTTATCACTTAGACTCAATAGACCTGTGCTAATATCTTGCGGTATATTTTCGTAGGAAAGCACCCAAGACATGCTCATGGAAGCACCAATAAGCAGCATTACAATTGCTGTTGTAGCAGAAGAATCTAGTAATATTCCCGGTAACTTTTTAAACGAAATCTCTTTATACATAAACCCCAGTACCAGAGTGTATAATACTGCAATGGCTGAAGCTTCTGTGGCTGTAAAAATCCCTACCACAATACCCCCAATGACGACCACTAAAAGCAATAAACTGGGAAAGGCATTTACAAAAGTTTTGATGACTTCTTTTAAGGAACTGCGTTTGCCTAATTTGTAGTTTTTCTTTTTGGCCCAAATAGACGCAATTACCATGAGGAATAAGCCGGTTAAAATACCTGGTATGTAACCAGCCAGAAAAAGGGCTGCAATAGAAACACCACCACTGGCCAGCGAATAAATAATGAGCACATTGCTTGGAGGTATAACCAACCCAATCGTAGAAGAAGTAATATTTACAGCGGCACCAAATTCTTTAGAATACCCGTCCTTTTCCATTTCCGGGCCTAAGATGCTGCCCATAGCCGAGGCAGAGGCCATAGCCGAACCTGCAATGGCACCCATAAGCATGGCAGCTATAATGTTGATTAAAGCCAAGCCACCCGGTAAGGCGCCCACCAAGGTTTTCGCAAAAGCAATTAGTCTATGCGCAATACCACCTTTATTCATTAATTCTCCTGAGAGGATAAAAAATGGAATAGCCAGCAACGCAAAACTGTCTAATCCGGTGCCCATACGTTGTGCTATGGTGGTAAAGGCCGGAATTGCCGGAATACTAACCATCATGGTAAGCATTGAAGCTATAGCTATGCTCCAGGCTACGGGAGTGCCAATGGCTAATAAACTTAAAAAGCTGATGATTAATACAATTACAGGAATAAATTCTGTCATTAGGAGCGTTTTAGGAGATCAGCAATTTTATAATACATAATGAGTACACCACTTACGGGGATAACCAAATACACAAAAGCCAGTGGAATTTGTAAGGCGGGCGATTGTTGCCCTAGCAGATACGAAATGTATACCAGACGACACCCACCTACCACAAAGGCGAGAAGTGCAAAAAGAATCACAAGTATGGCCACAAAATGATATAGTTTTCTTTGGGCTTTTGGACTTAATTTGGAGGGCAACAGATTAATAGCCACATGCTGATTCTTACCCGCCACATAGGCAGCTCCTAAGATACCGATCCAGATCATTAAATAACGGGCAAGTTCATCGGTAAAGGAACTTGGGCTGCCTAGCACAAATCGTGTAAACACTTGCCAAAGCACGTTTAAGGTCATAATCGCCATAATGAGCATTAAAAGGCGTTCCAATAGTTGGTCTATTTTGGCTCTGAAGGTCATATTTAATGGGTTTCTTGTATTTGTTGAATCAATTCGGACATTACTGCATCATTGGCGTAGGCTTCATAAATACCTTGCACTTTTTCCAAGAATAAAGTCTTATCGGGTCGTATAATGGTTACGCCTTGTTCTTCCACTGCCTTAAGGGCTTCCGCTTCCGAAATAGCCCATAATTTTCGCTGGTTAGGTACCGAACGATTTGCAGCGGTCTGGAGCCATTCTTTTTCTTGTTCGTTAAGTCTGTCCCATAGGGTAGTGCCAGCTACCAAAATATCGGGCAGTACGGTATGCTCGTCTAAGGAATAATATTTACATACCTCATAGTGGCGAGAAAGGTAAAAACTTGGTGGATTATTCTCTGCGCCATCAACCACACCTTGTTGCAATGAAGTGTATAATTCGCCCCACGAAATAGGGGTAGGGGAGCCTCCTAAATTTTTTACCATATCCATGGAAGTTACACTTTCTTGAACCCTTATTTTAAGACCAGAAAGATCCTCGGGAGAGTTAACTGGGGTTTCCTTAGTATAAAAACTACGGCTTCCGGCATCGTAATAGGCCAATCCTTTTAGCCAATATTTAGATCCTTCATTTAAAAGAGATTTGCCAATGGGACCGTCTAGCACTTTAAAAGAATGTTCCCTATCCCTAAACAGAAACGGGATGCCAAAAACCTTCATTTTAGGAGAAAAGTTTTCCATAGCACCAGCAGAGACTTTGGTTAAGTCCAAACTTCCAATTTGCAAAAGTTCCAAACATTCTCGTTCGCTGCCCAATTGCTGGTTGGGGTAAATTTCTAATACAAGTCGGCCTCCAGAGATTTCTTTTAAATCCTTGCCCATCTGCACCATGGCTTTGTGTACCGAGTGGTTCACGTCCAAACCGTGTCCAAGTTTTAGAATCTTTTCATCTCCTATGGAGCCACAACCTGAAACAAGAAAAAGAATCGCAAGTAGCGTAAAAAAAGAAAACGGTGCGTTTTTAGGATACATTTCTTATTTTTTTGATGAAAGCTAGGGTGGTCTCTACGGTTTGTTGTAGTCCTACAAAATCTTCATTTTGTAAAGCGTTTTTTGTAATTAGTTGCGACCCCATGCCCACACAGGTCACTCCCGCATCAAACCAACTTTTTAAATTGGTCTCGTCGGTACTTACCCCACCGGTGGGCATAATACTAGTCCATGGTTGGGGTCCTTTAATCGCTTTTACAAATGCAGGGCCGTAGATATCTCCGGGAAATAGCTTAATGATTTCGCACCCTAATTCTTCGGCTCGGTTAATTTCGGTTAACGAACCACAACCTGGAGACCAAAGTACTTTACGCCGATTACAGGCTACGGCAATATCTTCGCGAAGCGATGGGGTAACAATAAAGTTAGCACCCATTTGCATGAATTGCGAGGCTGCCCCGGCATCCGTTATGGAGCCTACACCCATGATCATTCCGGGTAGGTTCTTGAGGGCAAATTTTTGAAGTTCGGAAAACACTTCGAAAGCAAAATCGCCACGCGCCGTAAATTCTAGCAATCGAGCGCCACCCTCATAACAGGCTTGGAGAACTTTTTTTCCTAGGGCTACATCCGGATGATAAAAAAGAGGTACAAGACCGGTTTCCTTCATTGCGGTTGCCACTTCTATTCTAGTATATTGAGCCATATTTGGTTGTATTATCGAGCCACACGTCCAGACGCATCGCCTTCCATTAGTTTGGTAACTTCTTCAACGGTTACAAGATTGGCATCTCCTTTAATTGTATGTTTTAAACAGGAAGCCGCTACCGCAAAGTCGAGCGCGTTTTGATCATCTTCGGGATATTTTAGTAACCCATAGATAAGGCCACCCATAAAAGAATCGCCACCGCCCACACGGTCTACAATATCGGTGATTTGGTATTGCCGTGATTCGTACATCTTTTTGCCGTCATACAAAACCCCAGCCCAGGTATTGTGCGATGCACTTATAGAACCTCTTAGCGTGGTAATCACTTTTTTCGCATTAGGGAATTTAGCCATCATTTGCTTACAAACCGATAGGAATGCCGATGCGCTTACATCATGGCCTTGCGTAGTAACATCCAGACCTTCCGGTTTAATTTGAAAATGTTTTTCCGCATCTTCTTCGTTACCTAAAATGACATCGCAGTACGAGGTAAGTGCTGTCATTATGGCTTCCCGATCTCCACCGTATTTCCAGAGTTTCGCGCGGTAATTTAAATCGGTAGAAATAGGGATACCTAGCTTTTGAGCCACCTTAACGGCCTCCAAACAGGCATCTGCTGCACCCTGCGAGATTGCCGGGGTTATACCTGTCCAGTGAAACCAACCTGCGCCGTCAAAAACTTTTTCCCAATCAATCATGCCCGGTTTAATTTCACTTATGGCCGAGTGCGATCGATCGTAAACCACTTTGCTGCCTCGACTTACAGCACCGGTCTCTAGAAAATAGATGCCTAGGCGATCTCCTCCATAAATTATATGATCCGTACCCACATTGCGTTTGCGCATTTCCATTAAGGCACATTCGCCAATATCGTTTTTGGGTAAACGGGTTACAAAATCTACCGGTACGCCATAATTTGCTAACGAAACCGCAACGTTGCTTTCACCACCGCCATACACCACATCAAAACGATCGGTCTGCGAAAATCTTAAAAATCCGGGAGGCGAGAGTCGCAACATAATTTCCCCGAAGGTCACCACTTTTTTCATCTGTTTCTATTTATTTTTTTAAATTGGTCGTGCTTCGACTGCGCTCAGCACAGGAGTGTAACTCGCCAATACGCATTCTTCTGTGTGTTACACATTTTAGCAAGGTTCGTTTCATCCATTTATACATATTTGTTTATAAAAGATATCATTTACGCAATCATCGAGATTTAAAATACTCCTGCATTTACCGGTCTCTTCCATTCCCGTCCGTGACAGCAAGGGCGGGCGTGTAAACCTAATGTTAAGGTTTCTTTTACTGCTTATTGGGCGATCACTAGGGCAACTACGCATCTTCATTATCTTTCGAAAATTACCACATCCTTACAACACAAAAAAATAGCTTTATGGTTAAAGTTTGGTTCTAAAAATACGCTATAACTTTTATATTTTTATCCTTCAGGGCGTTGTTAAGGGCTTACGACAAGGTTGAAACCAAACTGCCGATACGACCTTATCCTTATAGCTATCAAAAACATTGAACAAACTGTAACAACTATATTCTTAATCTACACGCACAAAATGTGTGCGCACACAAAACTAATAAAATATTTGTACACTAAAACGATGTTGGCTAAAATTATGTTTTTCTCAAAAAAATTTACACATAAAAAAAATCGAATCCAAAGTGTTTTGGCACGATATGTATAATTTTAAAAGTAAGGATACCTTTAGTAGGTTGTGTCTTATAGAGGCTGCACTATCCGCTTGGAAAAAGCACTGTTCATTATCGCACGTTTTAAAACCAAAATTTTCAAATTGTTCAAAGAAACGACCTATTTTCTTTATACCGTAGTGCTTTCTTCTTTGGTGTTTTTAGTTTTGGTAGAGGTTGCCATTCCTAGCTCCGGGATTACCAAAAGCGGAATTTGTGTTTGGAATGCGGCTTGCTTAATAATGGGTTCGCGTGTAAGTTTTTCCATAAAACTATGGGCGTATTTGAGCATGACCAAAAGATGAATATCCAATTCGGTAGTAAACAGTTCTAAGGTTTTGGTTATGGAATTTAGTCTAGTTTCCTGATGTACATAATGGGTAATGTCTTTCAGATATTTTCGCAACATCGCCAGGTTAAATTGCTGCATCTCGGTAAGTTTGGCATTGGCTTCTTGTACATGTACAATCTGTACCGTGGCGTTAAAGCTGGTGGCTAAATCTATAAGCGGTTGTAGCTCCGAAGACGTAAAAAACCTATTAAAATCCGTGGCAAAAGCAATTTCTGTAGGCGCCGTAAAGTCAGAATATTGTGGGACGGCGAGTACGGGACAATTTTTAATAGATTTTATAATCCGCACTGTGTTGCTGCCCATAAAAACGGCTTCCAGTCCGGAAGCTCCCTTTGTACCTGTAACGATAAGATCCGCATTTACGGCCTCCACCACTTTTTCAATTTCATCTACCAATAGATTAAATGACGAAACTGTTGTAAAATGATGCTTGGGATTGGCATATTCTGTAGAAAGACGTAGCCGTACTTCATCTAATTTCTGTTGAGAATCGTTATGGGTAGTATCCTCTAAGTGCCCTCTACCCGAAACCGCCATAAAACGACTGTAAGAAATAGCAGGAGTATAGGTATTTAGCAAATGAAATACGCAGGCTTCCTCTTTATAGAGTGCTATCGCATATCGTGCAGCATTCATTGCATTTTCAGAAAAGTCCGTAGGTAATATTATATTTTTCAATTTTAATCGAATTAAAATAAAGTTCAAAAATACATAGAGTACCCTGCAGAAACTATGATATATATCATTCAATCTAAAGATTCCTCGCCCCTTGGGTAGGGGTTTCCTGTTTATCGCTCCTTTGGAGAGGTCGGAACTGCCTTTTTGCAGTTCCGGGTGAGGTAAAATACAACATTTCGGTTTTTGGCTCAAAGGCGAAAATGAAACTGGCGAAATCCGTACTTAGCGCAGTAGAAGTATACCCCTATGGCTTGCCTCGGGGATAGTCAGTTCCAAGAAATTTTTTATTTCTTAGAACCCTACAATAAGTTCCCGGAGTTTCTTTTCGTCCCCAATACCTATTTTTTTTCCGGAAGTCAACAGAAGCCCTTTCTTTTTAAATTCTGAAATAACCCTTATGGCAGATTCCGTGGCGGTACCTACTAAATTGGCAATTTCCTCTCTAGAAAGTACAAGGGCAATGAAGCCGTCTTTATCTTCACCAAAATTTGTTTTTAGATATAGAAAAACTTCGGCTACGCGCTGATGCACTGTTTTTTGAGACATGTTTACGATAACATCATCGGCTTGTTTTAAATCATGAGCCATATGACGCAGCATTTCTAGCGTAAAATTAGGATTCTGGCTCAAAGCATTGGTAATTTTTTCTTTGGGAATATAACACACTGTCATTTCATTTACGGCAACTGCTCCCAAATTGACCGCTTCAGCCACAATAACAGATCGCTGTCCTAATACTTCACCTTTACTGACCAACTTTACAATTTGATCTTTACCGTTGGCACTAAGCTTGGATAGTTTTGACACGCCTTCGCGAATGCAGTACACCCCGTGTAATTTTTCGCCTTCGTTAAAAATAACCTCTCCCTTTTTAATGGTTTTGGTAATTTTACTATCCGATACTTTTTTGAGTTCTTCTGTGCTCATGGCTCGCAGCGCATTGAACTGCCGGATGATACAATTTTCGCATTTGCTCATGGCTTTAATTTTAAAGAGAAAATTCAAAATTACAACGGTTTAAAAGTTTGCAAACTGATAATTATCATGGTACAAAAGCCCTCCGATATACATCTTTGTATTCTGGTAGAAAGCAAATGAATGTGTATGGACAACAACAACTGTTATCATTGTGGGGATGATTGCGGTAAAAAGCCTATAATTTGGGATAAGCAGCAGTTTTGTTGCGATGGCTGTAAGACCGTGTACGAAATTTTTCAGAAGAATGATTTGTCTCATTATTATGAAATAAGAGCCGCTGCAGGGGCATCTTCTAAAGAAGCTGAAGGCAAATACGACTTTCTTGCAGTACCTGATATTGTTGAAAAGTTGTTGGAGTTTAATGAAGACCGGCTACAAATTGTAAATCTTTATATTCCGCACATTCATTGCAGTTCCTGTATCTGGATCCTAGAAAATCTGAATAGGTTACAGCCTTCCGTACTCAATTCTCAAGTAGATTTTCCTAAAAAAACTGTTCGGATTACCTACAAATCCGATACCTTTAATTTACAGCAATTAGTACTGCTTTTGGCGCGTATTGGGTATGAACCTTATATTTCATTAGAGGATCACGATAAAGGTAAAAAACAGATCAATCGAGATCTTATATACAAATTGGGAGTAGCAGGATTCGCTTTTGGCAATGTCATGTTTCTCTCTTTTCCCGAGTATTTAGATATGCCCCGCGATGGAGTAGGAGAGTATTGGTTAGAAGAGTACAAAGGGCTTTTTAGAGGGTTGATGTTTGCTTTTTCACTTCCCGTTGTTTTTTATGCAGCACAAGATTATTTTATATCGGCCTATAAGGGATTGCGCTCCAAAATTTTAAATATGGACGTGCCCATAGCCTTAGGCATTATGGTGTTATTTCTAAGAAGTAGCATTGAAATTATGTTCAATTGGGGTTCAGGTTTTTTTGATAGCCTCACGGGTTTGGTCTTTTTTCTGTTGATCGGAAAGTTTTTTCAGCAAAAAACGTATGCCTTTCTTTCCTTTGAGCGCGATTATAAATCGTATTTCCCCATTGCAGTAACCAAGATTGATGAAAACCGCAACGAATCTTCGATACAGGTTTATGAAATTAAGGCGGGCGACACACTCCTGATCCGAAATCAGGAACTAATTCCCGTAGATGGCATTCTGGTATCCGGAAAGGCAAAGATAGACTACAGTTTTGTTACCGGAGAATCGCAACCTACCGAAAAGGCAATAGGCGACCGAATTTTTGCGGGGGGTAAGCAAATGTACGGCGCTATGGAAATGAAGGCGTTAAAGTCGGTTTCTCAAAGTTACCTTACTCAGCTTTGGAGCGACGCCGTTTTTAAGGAAAGTAAATCGGGGAAATTTCAAAATATTACAGATCGTATTGGGAAGCGGTTTACCATTGCCGTCCTAAGCATTGCCTTTGCCGCTACTACGTTTTGGATTTTTCACGATCCTAAAATGGCGATTAATGTGTTAACGGCAGTTCTAATTATAGCCTGTCCATGTGCTATTGCGCTGGCTGCACCATTTACCTTGGGCAATATGCTTCGCATCTTTGGGCGTAAAAAACTGTATTTAAAAGATGCACAAGCCATTGAGCGTTTGGCGCAAATTGATACGGCCATTTTCGATAAAACAGGCACCTTAACATCTGCCACAAAATTACAAGCTACCTACGAAGGAATGGTACTTACAAAAGAAGAAGAATCACTTCTTAAAAACACTTTGCGCGCTTCTAACCACCCACTAAGTAGATCATTATACGCCCTGCTGGCCGAACACGATATTGTAACCCTAGACACCTACGAGGAACATGTAGGAAAGGGAATTGAAGCCGGGGCAGGAGATGATAAAATTAGAATTGGTTCAGCTGGTTTTGCGGGGGGCGATGTAGTGCCTAAAGCCTCAGATACCGCAATCCATATTACTGCCAACAATGACTACAAGGGGTGTTATGTTTTTAATAATCACTATAGAGAAGGGCTTTCCGATGTTTTTTTATCCTTGTCAAAACACATGCAGCTCGTGGTCTTGTCCGGCGATAATGCCGGGGAACGATCTCGGTTGCAAGCCATATTACCTACTGAAACTAGGCTTATTTTTAATCAAAAACCGGAACAAAAACTGTCTGTCGTGCGCACCTTACAAGCATTAGGCAAAAAAGTGTTGATGGTGGGTGATGGTCTTAATGATGCAGGCGCTTTAATGCAGAGCCATGTAGGCATAGCCATTTCAGAAGATATTAATGTATTTTCACCTGCCTGCGATGGTATTCTGGATGCTTCCAAGTTTAAAGAATTACCCCGGTATATGGAAGCTGCCAAAAGTGCCATGAAAATTATCAACTTTAGTTTTATGCTTTCGTTGATGTACAATGTGGTGGGACTCTATTTTGCAGTAACCGGACAATTGCAACCAGTGATTGCCGCTATTTTAATGCCGTTAAGTTCTATTAGTATAGTGGCGTTTACCACTTTAATGACCAATAGGGTAGGAAGCAAATTGGATTAAAGTCAAAGCCTATGGCAGCCCATAATATACCCGAATGGTACAAGCCTGTAGCTATAAAAAAAAGAACATACCCATCAATATATACAATTAAGCACCAATAATTTGTAAACCTGTCTAGCAATGAAACTCCAACAAACTAAAAATACAGCACTTTTAAATAAAATAAGACAAAATTCTTTCTTGGCCATTTCTATCGGATTGGTGTATTTGTGGTTTGGATATTTAAAATTCTTTCATGGACTAAGTCCGGCTGAAGGATTGGCAAAAGACACCATACACGCCCTTACGTTTGGTTTAATACCCAGCAATATGAGTATTGTGCTATTAGCTATAATGGAAGTTGGCATTGGGATCGTTCTGATAGTAAACGTATTCCGAAAAAAAATTATCATTTTGGCGTTGTTGCATTTGGCATGCACGTTTACACCGCTTTTATTGTTTTCGGAGGCATCATTTGCCATTTCACCTTATGTACCAACCCTTTTAGGGCAATATATAGCAAAGAACATTATTATAGTGGGGGCTCTTTTAGTGTTATTTCGAGAAGAAAACAAATTGGCGGTAAGGGCTAAGAACTGATAATTGTCATGTTATGAAAGGCGGTCAAACACTAGTTTTACACCAAATTTAATTCGACCGCATGAGCGTGATCTATTTATTGTTAGCCCTTAGTATCCTTGTGGCCATCGTTTTTTTTATTGCATTTATCATTTCTGTTAGAAATGGGCAGTATGACGACGCCTATACCCCTTCCGTCCGAATGCTTTTTGAAGATGAATTAGTAAAAAAACCGTCTTCTGAAAGTACTCCTCAAAATAACAAATCGAAACCAATTAGTAAAAATCAAAAAGTATAGTTTATGGAAGTACAGCAATTTTATTACGATAATAAAATCGTAAAGAAGTTTATTTATGCCACCTTACTTTGGGGAATTGTGGGCATGTCTGTGGGGCTTTTGTTAGCCTTTATGTTTCTGTTCCCTAACGTAACCGATGGCATCTCATGGCTTAGTTTTGGACGCCTACGTCCTTTACACACCAATGCGGTCATTTTTGCTTTTGTAGGCAATGCGATTTTTGCGGGTATTTATTATTCTACACAGCGGCTCTTAAAGGCCAGAATGTTTAGTGATGCGTTAAGTAACTTTAATTTTTGGGGTTGGCAAGCCATAATAGTCGCTGCGGCTATTACCCTTCCATTGGGCTATACAAGTTCTAAAGAGTACGCCGAACTAGAATGGCCTATAGATATCGCTATTGCGTTGGTTTGGGTTGCTTTTGGTGCAAACCTAATCGGCACCATGCTAAAAAGAAGACAACGACATTTGTATGTGGCTATTTGGTTTTACCTCGCAACTTTTGTTACCGTTGCTGTACTTCACATTTTTAACAGTTTGGCGCTGCCTGTAAGTGCCTTAAAAAGCTACTCCGTTTATGCAGGGGTGCAAGATGCGTTGGTGCAGTGGTGGTATGGCCATAATGCAGTGGCTTTCTTTTTAACTACGCCGTTTTTAGGGTTAATGTATTATTTTGTGCCCAAGGCGGCGAACAGACCTGTGTATTCATATCGTCTTTCTATTGTTCACTTTTGGTCGCTTATATTTATTTATATATGGGCCGGTCCACACCATTTACTATACTCGTCCTTACCCGATTGGGCACAAAATTTAGGCGTAGCCTTTTCTATAATGCTTATAGCGCCTTCTTGGGGAGGGATGATCAATGGCTTATTAACGCTGCGAGGCGCCTGGGATAAGGTGCGTACAGATCCTACATTAAAATTCATGGTGGTAGCCATTACCGGCTATGGTATGGCCACGTTTGAAGGCCCAATGCTTTCCCTGAAAAATGTAAATGCCATTGCCCACTTTAGTGATTGGATTATTGCTCACGTGCACGTAGGAGCCTTAGCTTGGAACGGATTTATGACGTTTGGCATGATCTATTGGTTGGTACCAAAAATGTTTAAAACCAGACTCTTTTCACTCGGGTTGGCCAACCTGCACTTCTGGATAGGCACCTTGGGCATTGTTTTGTATGCCTTGCCGATGTACGTTGCAGGATTTACCCAAGCCTTAATGTGGAAGGAATTTAACCCAGACGGTACGTTGGTCTACGGCAATTTCTTAGAAACCGTAAACGAGATTATACCCATGTATTGGATGCGTGCCATAGGAGGAACCCTTTTCATCGTCGGTGCACTTATCATGTTATACAACATTATAAAAACCGTACGTGCAGGTAGTGCAGTAACCGACGAGCTCGCCGAGGCTGCCGCCCTTACCAAAGTTTCTAAAAGACGTATTGCCGGAGAAACCTATCATACGTGGTTAGAGCGCAAGCCGGTTCAGTTAACCCTGCTTGCTACGGTTGCCATTTTAATTGGCGGTGTCATTCAAATAGTTCCAACACTACTAGTAAAATCAAATATACCTACCATCACCAGTGTTACACCGTATACGCCTTTGGAGCTAGAGGGTCGGGATTTATATATCCGTGAAGGCTGTGTGGGCTGTCATTCCCAAATGATACGACCCTTTCGGAGTGAGGTAGAACGGTATGGAGAATATGCCAAAGCGGGTGAATTTGTGTACGATCATCCCTTCTTATGGGGTAGCAAACGAACAGGTCCCGATTTATTACGAATAGGGGGCAAGTATTCCGATAGTTGGCATTTTAACCATATGTACGATCCGCAAAGTACGTCTTCAGGTTCCATAATGCCCGCTTATCAGTGGCTCATACGAAGCGCACATGACAGAAGTGGCGTTCAGGGAAAAATGAAAGCTATGGTTAGTTTAGGAGTCCCATATTCCGATGAGGAGATCGCCAATGCACAGAGCGCTATGGATGCACAAGCCCTTGAGATAGAAAAGAATCTATATGCCGATCCGGATTTTGTAAAAAGCTACGAGGCAGACAAGCAGTTTGCAGCCGAAAATGGTGAACCGTTTGTGGAGATGCGAGATCGTGAAATAGTGTCGCTTATTGCCTATTTACAACGATTGGGCACCGACATCAAAATTAAGAATGCCGACGAATACCTTACTAAAAACAATTAGTTATGATGAAGTTTGTAAAGAATTATATGGAAAGTATCGATGGGGTAGCCACGTATCCCATGATTTCCTTGCTTATTTTCTTTGTATTTTTTGTACTTCTCTTTTGGTGGGTAGCTACCGCTAAAAAGGAATATATACAGGAAGTAAGTGAGTTACCGCTAGATTTAAATAACCCAGATAAAGAGGAATCATTATGAAAAATTCAATACCTTGGTGGATTCGTGTCCCCGCCATTTTCTTTCTCATATTTATAGCCATGGAGTTCTTTATAGACTCTGGCGATAAACCGGCTTTTATAGCCTACCCAATTACACAATTTTTTCTATTGCTTGTACTGCTTATTTTAGTTGCGATCGAATTAATTCTTCGATCTATAGAAAATGTAATGTACCAAACGCTATCCGAAGAGGCAAAGCAACGTTACGATGCATCTAATGCTACCGCTAAAGAATGGACCTGGGGAAAGGAAATGTGGAAAAAGCTTACCGGAAATAAACCCCTAGAAGAAGAAGGCGAGATCATTTTAGACCACAATTACGATGGTATTAGGGAGCTAGACAATAAGCTCCCGCCATGGTGGGTCTATATGTTCTATGCCACTATTATTTTTGGTGTGATTTATATGGTGCGCTTCCATATTTTTAACGATTATGATCAGGATACAGAGTACGAGCGCGATGTAGCGCAGGCGCAATTGGAAATTGAAGCGTATAAAAAAACTGCCAAGGGCCTCGTGGATGCAACTACCGTAGAATTGCTTACAGAACCTTCCGATCTCAGTGCAGGCAAAGCTATTTTCGAAGCCAATTGTGTAGCGTGTCATATGGCCGACGGCGGTGGGGGTATAGGTCCCAACCTAACTGATGCTTACTATATTCTTGGTGGTGGTATTAAAAATGTGTTTCATACCATTTCCGAAGGGGGAAGGGACGGTAAAGGTATGGTTGCTTGGAAACAAAGCCTTAAGCCTTTAGAGATAGCTCAGGTAGCCAGTTATGTGATTGGCATGGAGGGTAGCACACCAGCCAATCCAAAAGCACCGGAAGGTGAAATTTGGAATGAATAAATGAATATGGTTTAGGGTGTAATTTTTTTATTCAGGGAAGTATTCCCAAAGTTGAAGATGTGGATGAACGCTGTTGCAAGAACCACAAAACCAAAAATTATAAATGGACGATCAATTCAGGGATTCAATTGGCACGATTAATAAAGAGGGCAAACGGGCTTGGATTTTTCCAAAAAAACCTAGTGGCAGCTACTACCGATACCGGAAATGGGTAAGCTATGGACTGTTACTGTTTTTGTTTTTGGCACCTTTTATAAAAATTAATGGCAACCAATTTTTAATGTTCAATGTGTTAGAACGGCGCTTCAATATATTTGGAGCTCCTTTTTGGCCACAGGATTTTTACTTGTTTGTGATTATAATGATTATTGGGGTGGTTTTTGTATCCCTCTTCACCGTAGCTTTTGGTCGTATTTTTTGCGGGTGGATGTGTCCTCAAACCATTTTTATGGAAATGGTTTTTAGAAGGATTGAGTATTGGATTGATGGCGATAGAGGCGCACAAATAAAACTGGATAGACAAGCCTGGAATGCTGAAAAAATTAGAAAGCGATTGCTAAAATGGACACTATTCTTTATCATATCCTTTTTAATTGCCAATGTATTTTTAGCCTATTTAATTGGGAGCGATAGATTGCTGAACTATGTGTTTGAAGGTCCTTTTGCCCACCTCAGCACACTACTGTCGTTGCTCGTTTTTACGCTGGTATTCTACTTTGTTTTTGCCTGGTTTCGGGAACAAGTGTGTATTATTGCGTGTCCGTATGGTAGATTGCAAGGAGTGCTTTTAGATAATAAATCTATTGTAGTAGCCTATGATCATAAAAGGGGCGAAGCCGAAAATGGCCGAAAAAAATTCAGGAAGGGCGAAGATAGAAACGCATTAGGTCATGGGGATTGTATCGATTGCTTTCAGTGTGTTAATGTTTGCCCAACAGGTATCGATATCCGAAATGGCACTCAGTTGGAGTGTGTTAATTGCACCGCGTGCATCGATGAGTGTGATGAAATCATGGAAAAAGTAAACCTGCCTAAGGGATTAATACGGTATGCTAGCGAGGACAATATCGAAAGAAAGGCCAAATTCAAATTTACACCGAGACTAAAAGCCTATACAGCTGTGTTAACTATTTTGACCGGACTTTTAATTGGTATGCTTTTTTTGAGAAGTGATTTGGAGGCGAATATCTTACGATTACCGGGGCAGTTATATGAACATAAAGAGGGAAATATTATAAGCAATGTGTATACCTTTAAACTTATCAATAAAACAACCAAGGACTATACCGATGTACAATTTCGATTACAATCTCATAAGGGATCCATCAATTTGGTGAGAAAGGGTGCTGTAAGTGTTCCTGCGCAAGGTCTGGCAGAAGGTACTTTATTTATCGAAATAAACGCCGCCGCATTAACTGGAGATAAAGATAAATTGGAAATAGGGGTGTATAGCGGCGACACATTGATTGAAACCACTACGGCCCGATTTTTAGCACCAAGAAGTTATAGATAAGGAGGAGGCTAAATTTAGGGTGTATCACAATATAAGGTTGCTGCTGTAAAAGTTATCCGGAAGTGGGTTTTTTCTACTCCCTGTACCTTTTTTGAAGCCTCTTTCTTAGATTTATTTTTTTTAATTATTATGAACAAAAAGAATATGAAAATAAATTGGGGAACCGGAATTGTATTGGCATTTGTAGGATTTATAAGTTTTATCTTGTTCTTTGTGATACGCATGAGTACAGACTCAAGAACAAATCACGATTTGGTCACCGAAGAGTATTATAAGGCCGAGTTGGGGTATCAACAAGAAATAGACGCCGCCCGTAACGCCAGAGACCGTAAAAAACAAATCAGTATAAAAAAAACATCGGAAGGTTTATTACTGATTTTTCCGGAAAATGTAGATCCGAAACTGATACAAGGAACAGTGTCCCTATACAGACCCTCCAACAAACATTTGGATGTTAACTTGCCCATAAGTTTGTCCAATGCCCATTTGCTCATACCAGATCAAAACTTGTTAGAGGGTCGCTGGGACATTTCTGTTTTTTGGGAATATGAGAATCAAAAATACTTGCATAAAGAAAGTATTACCTATTAATCATGGTACTATCTGCCCTTATTTTAGGCCTTTTAGGAAGCCTGCACTGCGTAGGAATGTGTGGGCCTATCGCTTTTATGCTTCCCGTAGACCGCACGAACAAGACAAAAAAAGTCGGACAAATTGCGTTGTATCATGGCGGGAGATTATTGGCGTATAGTAGTATTGGCTTGTTGTTTGGCCTTTTCGGTAAAGGTCTCTATGTTTTTGGAATTCAACAAAAACTTTCTATTGCCATTGGTATTCTTATGATCCTTGCGGTGTGCTTGCCAGTAGGCTGGTTTAAGAATTTTAGTCCAACAAAACCATTGCATAAGTTCATAGGGCATCTTAAATCGACATTAGGAAAAGAACTCTCCAAAAAAACGGCAGACACTTTTTTAACCATCGGTTTTCTAAATGGTTTTCTGCCTTGTGGCATGGTATATATGGCCTTGTTTGGTGCAATAGCAATGGGCGATGCCTTAACAGGTTCCCTTTATATGATGCTTTTTGGCTTGGGTACCGTACCTTTAATGACTTCCGCTATTTATTTTAAAGGACTTCTAAAGGGTATAACAAGACAAAAGGTAACCAAATTAGTACCAATTTTTACAGTACTTATTGGGATTCTTTTTATATTACGTGGATTAGGTCTCGGTATTCCCTACATCTCTCCGGAGCCGGTGGTAACGTTAGTTTCGAATACTGTAGATTGTATACCGTAAGAGGGTAAAGAAGGTGGAAGCGCGAATTTTTAATTTGAAAAATACATTCATCTAATAAGGTAACAATATGCCATCAACTATTTGTTGATTTGTTGATTTGTTGATTTGAAAATGTAACAATGTAGTGGTGTAACAATGTGCGATCAACGAACAACGATCAACTATTTGTTGATTTGTTGATTTGAAAATGTAACAATGTAGTGGTGTAACAATGTGCCATCAACGAACAACCAACAACGATCACCTATTTGTTGATTTGTTGATTTGATGATTTGAAAATTTGAAAATTTGAAAATGTAACAATTTACGATCAACCATCAACGAACAACAAACAAGGAAAAAAATGCCTAATCCCGAAATAAAAACAAAAGCCGACGTCGCTCTTTTAGTTACAACGTTTTATGGAAAGGTTCGGAAAGACGCTATTTTAGGGCCTATTTTTAATCGTATTATCACGGATTGGGATCCGCACTTGGCACTATTGACTGATTTTTGGGAAACCCAATTATTTTTAAAACGCACGTATTTCGGAAATCCGGTTACCGCACACCAAAAAATGGATGAAACCATAGGTCATATAACAACTTCTGAGCATTTTGGGTTGTGGCTCAATCTTTGGCACGCTACTATAGACGAACTTTTTTCGGGAGAAACCGCGTGGATAGCTAAAAATAGAGCACAGAAAATGAGTACCATGTTGTTTATGCAAATTTATGCACACAGATCCGGAAAGGTTTAAAATCAACGTTAAGATAGTGGTAAAAGCAAAAAAGAGCTTCAAACGTTTGGAATCTATGGCTCTATACAATCACAAACGCAAGTAGAACGCATTTCATTCTTAGGTTTGATGCTTAATTTTGTCGTATAATTTAGCGAGGGCTTTTAAAAGAGCTACAGGGCTGGTGAGGATTTCATAATGGTTTTGCCCAAACATTTGCGGTAGGTAATATTTGGCCTGCGCTTCTATCGCTAGGGCATACGAATGAATGTGCCTATGATTCAGTTCTCTTAAGGCTTGTTTTACATCATTTATCCCGTAAGATCCTTCGTATTTGTCGTAATCATTAGGCTTCCCGTCAGAGATAAGAATAACCCATTTGTTTTTGCTGTTTCTCTGGTCTAATAAAGTACCCGAATGACGCAGTGCAGCACCAATACGGGTGTATCCTGCAGGCGAAACACCTCCAATGTGGTGCTTAGCGCGGTTCCAAGGGGCATCAAAATCTTTAAGAGTAATGTAGGTGCTGTAGTTTCTTGTTTTAGAAAAAAAGCAATTAATAGCAAAATCGACCTTAAATTCATTCAGGATTTCGCCAAAAAGAATGGAAACTTGCTTTTCAACATCTATTACTTTGTTGCCGGCAGCATATCCGTCGCTAGACAAACTCACGTCTAAGAGGATTAAAATTGATAAATCTTTTTCTTTTTTTCGTTTACTAAGGTAAATGTGTTCTGAAGGTGTATGTCCTGAACGAATATCCGTATACAACCCTGTTAGCGCATCTAGGTCGAACTCGGGACCTTCTGTTTGTCTGCGCTGCATTTGGTATTTATTATTTACCGAAGTTAGCATTTTTCGAAGCGCAGTGAGGGTCGATTTATGTTCGGAAAGGGTATTTTTTGTATAGGTAACGTCTGTGGTTTGTTGTTTTTGTGGGTACACCTTGCAAAAGGCAGGTTTGTATCTTCTTTTAGAAAAATCCCATTCATCATAGGTATAATGAGGTGCCGTCGTATTGGTTTCTATACTCTCGGCAATGGAGGTATTCTCTATAAAATCGGCCTGAAACACGGAGTGTACCGGATCATCAACTCGTACCGTATATTTCATTTGAAGTTCTTCTAATGCATTGGCATGGTCTTTAAGGTCGTCATCACCATCAAAGTCTCTCCAGCCACCTTCCCATTCCTCAGCGGTTTCCACTTTTTCAAAATTGTGAGTAAGCATATAATCTTCTTGTGCCTTTTTATCAATTTGAAGCGAATGTAACTCCTCAACCGCATTGGCTTTTAAAATGGTATTTATTTCGGTATCGATTGCTTTTTTTACATGGGCTGAAATTTGAGAAAGTTCTTTCTTTTGAGACTTATTGGGGTTGTCTTGCATCCATTTTCCATAAATGAACGAAAAGTCGGGCATTTCTTTTTTTGAAGAAATTGATGCGAAGTATTGGTACAGATCGGCATGAATCTTCTCAGTTATCGGATAGTGTTGAAAAACCTCTGGTAAAATGTGGACTGCGGATATTCTCGCGTTGTTTTGGGCGTCTTGCAGCTCGCATATTTGGCCGCTGGTGTGATTGTACCCTTTCTTTTTTTGAACGGATAGGTATACCACCCGAAACAAATAAAAGGAAAGATTTTGTTGGGTGGTTGGGAAAGCCGAAAAACGTTGGGGCAAGAAAAAATTAGTGTCTTTATATCCACCTTCACGCTCCGCTTCAAAGATGTTAATAGGTTCTCCGGAAATCGCTCTGGCGACAACGGTAAGCCTACTCTTAATATCATTCAGAAATACCGCGTGTTCTTGTGTTTGCTGCGCTTTTTTTCTACGCTTTTTTAAAAATTTGGCAAAGGTGCTGAAAATAAATTCATCCGGCTCAAACATAAATGGGTTATATCATTAGATTAGCAAGATCGGTTAAGGCTTCTATAATTTCGGCGTCGTCCGTGAGGGGCTCTATGACTGCCACACGCACCGATAGCCGTTTGGGGAGACCGGAGTGTATGAGTTTGGCCGCATCAACCAATAGACGTGTAGAAACGGTTTCAGTTAGCCCTAATTCTGTTAAGTTCCTTATTTTAGAGGCGATTTTTACCAAGCTTTTTGCCGTATTTTGATCTAGTCCCGTTTCCGCAACGAGAATCTGAATTTCTTCTTTGGGTTGCGGATGGTAAAATGATAATGCCATAAACCGTTGTCTTGTAGAAGGTTTCAACTCTTTAAAACCTTTTTGATATCCTGGGTTAAAAGAAGCGACCATCATAAAATTAGGATGTGCCTTAACACTAATTCCTAATTTATCGATATACAATTCTTTCCTATGGTCCGTTAGCGAATGTATCGCTACCACCACATCGGGACGAGCCTCTGCGATTTCGTCCAAATAAATAATGGCTCCTTCTTTTACGGCCTTTGTCAGTGGGCCATCAATCCAAATTGTTTCGGCTCCTTTTATGAGATACCTACCAATTAAATCGGTAGATGAGGTTTCTTCATGGCAGGCTATGGTGATGAGTTTTTTTGATAACGTATGTGCCATATAATCTACAAATCGCGTTTTTCCTGTACCTGTGGGTCCTTTTAAAAGAAGTGGAATTTTATTGATGTAGGCATGTTTAAAAACCTCCACTTCGTTAGATATGGGCTTATAGAAAGGCATTTTTTTTGTTGAAATGGCAATGTCGTTTACTAATGTGTCTGCGGTATGATCCATAGAAATTGTTTTTAATATTAATCGATAGAATTCTCTGGTGCCTGCCGCGGAGATAGTCAGTTTCAGGAAATTCTTTTTTGGGAGTACAATCGATTTAGTTTATTCCCTTTTGATTTCTTTACGCTATACGTGATATTGAAATGCTCCAACGCTTGCCTGGCCGTATCATTCCCTTTCTTACCGGCATGCAGGCAGGCGCTGAAACTTTATGTTAAAGTTCCTTTTAAGACTTCTTGGGCGTATTCCGAGGTCATTTCCGGTAATCCTAACTAGAACGGAGTTCTGCAAAATGCCCAACTTTACATTAAAGAAACAAGTATTTTTTACCGAACTGTACGGTTATTCCAAAATGGGTTGTGACTCCGGTTGTACCCAAGCTTCATCATTGGGTTGTCCGTGCTTTATAAAGTCAATGATGTATAAAATAACACCCGTGGCAAATAGGGTAGCACAAATGAGTAACACCACAAAATGGATGCTGATTTCATTCTGAACCAACATAAAATCCATCTTTAATTTCCGCTCTAAATATACCTGTGCCACTCCGGCCACCCCAAAAGAGACGGTCATCCCAATCATCCCAATATTGGCGGTCCAGAAAGCGGCCTGTCCTCTAGCACCATCATAGAGTTTTCTTCCCGTTAGATTTGGAAGTGCATAACTAATAATTGCAAAAACGATCATGGCATAAGCACCCCAGAAGGCTAAGTGACCGTGCATGGCGGTAACTAATGTACCATGGGTATACAGGTTGGTTTGGGGTAGGGTATGGGCAAAACCAAGCAGACCTGCGCCTACAAAGGAAACTATTGCAGAGCCAAGTGTCCAGAATAGGGCTATCTTGTTAGGATGCTTTTTTTCCCCTTTTCGGTACATATTTACGGCAAAGAGTGCCATGGCCATAAAGGCAAGAGGTTCTAATGCCGAGAATATACCGCCTACAATAAGCCATATTTTGTTAACCCCGATATAGTAATAATGGTGACCGGTACCTAATACACCCGATAAAAAAGTAAGACCCACAATAACATAAAGCCATTTTTCTATTACCTCTCTATCCACACCGGTTAGTTTTATGAGAAGAAAAGAAAGAATACCGCCCATAATTAATTCCCAAACGCCTTCTACCCAAAGATGCACAACCCACCATCGAAAAAAAGAATCGGTAACCTGACTATCAAAGGGCAGCATCCCGGGTAAATACAACAAGGCAGCAAATAGAAGCCCCATGGAAAGAACTAAGGCAGTAGTGGTTTTTCGTTTTCCTTTAAAAAGGGTGAGCAGAATTAAAGCCAGAAATAGCAACACATTGATGACGACCAAAAAGTCCAAAGATCTTGGAATTTCCAAAAATTTACGGCCTTCCCACCAGTTAAAATGGTAGCCAATAATGGCGGTAACCCCAACCAATGCCAAAGAAATAAGTTGTACATACGCCAATTTAACGCTTACCAGTTCGCGTTGGGCTTCTTCCGGAATGATGTAATATGCAGCACCCATAAAACCAGACAATAGCCATACCACCAATAAGTTCGTATGCACGGCTCTTGCCGTATTAAAAGGGATGAAATCGTGGAGTCCGTCCATGCCGATGCGCGCAAATCCCATAATAAACCCATAGGTTATTTGTAGTACGAGAAGGAGCATGGAAAGTGCAAAGAACCAATAGGCTACTTTTTGAGATTGATATTTCATAATAAGTTGTATTAATTGATTTGTTATTCGTTTGATGTAGAAAGAGGATTTTCACCCTTGGCTAAGGGCGATACAACACGGTCAAAACCATTAAGGTCTATTCCTTCAATCCATTTAAAAAAGGCGATTACATCTGCGGATTCGTCTTCAGACATGCCATAGGCGACCATTTTTCTGCCGTTGGGAGCCCATGGCACGGGGCTCATGAGTACGGCTTTAACGTATCCCGGACCGCGCCGTTCTAATACTTTTGTCAGCTCCGGGGCATAATAACCACCTTCACCAAGTATTGTATGGCACCCCATGCAATTATTGGCTTCCCATAGGTGTTTTCCTCGAATAACCTGTTCGGTAATACCTTCATGGTTGGTCTGGTCTTGTTCTTTACTGAAAGAGAAGATCGTTAACCCAATAAAGGCTAAAAAAGTGACGAGTGTACCCCCAAGGAAAAAGGCTCGTGCTTGTTTTTTTGATAGCATACGAATTATAATTAAGGATTAAAAGATGTTTTTATATTTTAATAAAATTAAATATTGATGAGCATATTTAAAATGATATTTATCATGAAACTGTATCACTAAATTTCAATCTAAAGATTCACCGACCCTTGGGTCGGGGTTTCCTATTTATCGCTCCTTTGGCGAGGTCGGAACTGCCTTTTTACAGTTCCGGGAGAGGTAAAATACAAAATTTCGGTTTTTGGCTCAAAGGCCAAAATGAAACTGGCGAAACCCGTACTGAGCGCAGTAGAAGTATACCCTGGGGCTTGCCTCGGGGATACTCAGTTTCAAGAAATTTTTTATCGAATGCGTACGATTTTGAAGATCCAAAACCAGCGTTTAGATCTCTTTATAGGGGGCGTTTAGAAATCTTTTTTCCTAGCTTTTCGCACAAAAGCCCAAACAGGAACTATAGTCCATAATACCAGCATAAAAAGAGACACTAAAAGCCCCGAAGTGGTTCCAAAAAATTGTTTGAAAACAGCACCGGTATACCCCAATAGGGCAGAGATATCTAACTTTAAAAGAATAAGGGTTCGGGCAAGATCTATAGGATTTAGCACAATGGCCAACAAGGAAAATTTATCTAAAGGATAGGCTTCAAAAACCATGAGCGACATTAAGAAAAGGCCGTCATAAATTACCGCCATAAAAAGCCATGCTAAAACGGCATACCCAAACCCTTTTATTCTATTTTCATTAGCCAGTGCAATGTTAAAAGAAATGGCTGTAAAAATAAAGGTTAGGAATGCCCCAATACCTAACAGTAATGAAAAATGAAATATAGCATTACTTTCAAAAAGCCCATAGAGAACAAACGGTATACCAAGCCCTAGTACCAGACTTAGCGTTAATGAGCCTGCTACTCCTAAAAATTGACCCAAAAAAATAGTAGATCGTTTTATAGGTAGCGCCAAGAGAAGTTCTGTGAATTCCTTAGAGTTATAAAAGTACATGACCCCAAAGATGGTTCCAATAAGAGGCACTAAAACGATAATGATGTTCATTAGGGTAATTACGGCTTTTGAAAGATCATTGTTTAGGAACAATAACACCAAGCCCATAGCGAGATAGAACAGAAAGTATACGTAGCTCCACCGGCTTCGAATAAGGTCGTAAAAACTGTATTTTAGTATTTTAAACATGAGTATTGAGAGTGGCTATGGTTGCAATGGCATGTTCCACATTGTTTTGTGCTGTATGCGCTTTTAGTTGGGCTAAACTGCCTTTAAAATAAATTTTGCCTTCTAAGAGGTAAATAATTTCATCGGCCATATCTTCTACAAATTGCATAATATGGGAGGTAATCAAAATTGTTTTCCCTTTTTGCTTTTCTTCGTTAATAAGCGTTTTCAGTCCGATAACTGCAAGCGGATCTAGTCCGCTGGTAGGTTCATCGAGTACAATCAGAGGGCAATTGAACATAAAGGTTAGTACTAAATTTACCTTTTGCTTGGTACCACCGGAAAGTGTCGCCAGTTTTTTTTCCAAAAAAGGCTCCAACCCAAAAAGTGAAATGAGTTTAGCATCGTTACTAGAATTTTGACGTAGATCTTTTATCATCCCGATAAGTTCGTTTACTTTTAAATTTCCCGGAAAATTCGCAATTTGGGGCAAATAGGCAATTTCTTCTCGGTATTTCCATTGGTTTTTTACGGATTGACCCATCACAGAAATGCGACCTTTGTTTGGAATCACCATCCCTAAAAGTGTTTTAATTAAGGTGGTTTTTCCTGAACCATTCGGGCCTAAAATGGCAAAAATGCCGCCATCTACCACTTCGAGATCCAGACCGGATAATACCTCGTTCTTTCCAAATTTCTTTTGTAATGCGGTTATATGTATCATGGTATTTTTTGCATTTGTGGGCTGGCGTCCATAAGATCATCCGGGGTAAAAATGGGTGAAACTTTTTCGGAAAAATCAATGATATCCATAAAAAGGCTTCGAAGCAGTATAATGGTCTCCGGTGTTCTATTTACGATATAGGAAAATAACTTTACCGGCCGGTAGGGTACATCGCCAACGCCATTTTTATCTAAATCATAGCCGGTGTAATTGCTCCAAAAGTTACCATGAAACACATTGTCGTTGATATTGCTGTTATACGACAGGTCGAAGGAATTGTAAAGAAAATTGTTGCCGCTAAAGGTGTTGGCATAGCACGCCCCTCTTACTTTAATACCCCAGCCGTTTTTAGAAAAATCATTGTTTTTGAAATTGATCCGATTTGACCCCTCCAAATTGATACCTATAGAGTTTTCCGAAAACACATTGTGGCTTATGTCTGCATCATTAATTTCCTTTAAGAGTAATCCAAAGGAGGCAGTACCCCAATTTTTTTTAAAGGTATTGCGCAACATGCTAATGTTTTTAGAAAACATTACGGCCACGCCGGCACCATTGCTTTCAAAGGTATTGTCCTGGTACACATTGTCATTAGAAAACATAAAATGCAGACCATATCTAAGATTGTTATAACTTTTATTGTTGTTGATGGTAATTTGGCTGGCAAATTCCAGATAGATGCCATCCCGTACTTTGGCTATACTATTATTGGATATTTTGATGTCTTCCGAATACCAAAGATGGATGCCGTTGCCAGAATTATATTCGTTCTCCGCATTGCCCACAATCTGATTATTAATAATATCTCCTTGACTCGATTTTTCGATAAAAATGCCGAAAAATAACTTTTCAAAAGTGTTATTTCGGATGCTGAAATGGGCACTTTTCACCACGCGAATGGCAGCATAATCTGTGGTGTAACTACGACCCACATTTACTATATGAAATCCGTCAACGGTTACATAGTCTGCGTAAACGGAGATAATTTCCCCTTGACCATCGCCGTCAATAATGGGGCGGTCTTCCCCGATAAGGAATAGCGGTTTTGTAAGCTGTATATTATATTCGGTATAGTTGCCTTTTTTTATAATTAGCGTATCGTAGTCTGAAGCTGCAGCAATTCCATCTTTAATAGTTCTAAGTTCGCAACTACTGCAAATTATCAGCGTTTTTGCCCATAATGAGCTAGAACCACATCCAATAAAGATTCCTATAAAAATGAGTATAAATCGCATTACCGAATGATTATAAATTTGGAATTTTCCTTGGCTTGCACCCAGTGAATGACAGCCTTTGGAAAATTAAAAAGGTCTTGTTCTTCCAGATGAAATACGTGCCCATTACAATGAAAGGCTATGGCACCATCTAATACCAGCAATTGTGCATCTTTGGGCGATGTATGCTCCGGGAAAATGGTGTTTTTTTCCAAGCTGATGCTTATAATTTCGAAAGTGTCTGTTTTTGTCAGCACATCCACTTTTAGTTTGTTGTAGAGCTGTTGGCTTATCTGTTTATTTATTGTATACATTGGTTGTCTTAAAATGAGTTAATAGCGCGGGCCAACTATATACTGTGCCTGTATGACCTTCTTGCGCAAATGCCGCTTCTTCATGCGTGGAAAATGCGGTGAGGAACGCCCCCATAGGGCTAGGGATACCGGGACTAATAAGATAGGTAGCCTTAGTAGCATCTATGAGTTCGCTCGGAGTATTGTAATCGTTTACCAGATACAGGGCTATTTGTGCAGTTTCTAGTTCGTTTAGATAATGAAGCATACATTCCGTGGCATCAAATTTATAAGCCTTCCCTTTTTTTGTTACTATTTGTGCTGCATGTTGGCGATCTACAATAGTCATACTGCAAAATCGACAACCATCAGTGCCATAATTTATAGGCTCAGGATCTACTTTGCAGCCAATAAGTAATAGTGCCGAAAAAAATAAGAATACCTGTTCCTTTTTCATTGCTTAAGCATTTGCAATTTCGCCTATAGCGGGTGAATTTTGGGTACGATGCTTTTTCCATCCCATAAAAAAGGCGGTCAGCGTCATCATCATGCCTACAAACATCATCCAAGCCCCTGTGCTAGGCAAAGAAGTGACATCAAAATTTAACATTTTCTCGTGACCAAACAATGGCGGTTTGTAGGTAAGGGGAGTGCCATCGGGATAGGTAAGTTTCATAATGGCTTTTGGGTCTAAGTTGGTTCCATAATCTATTAACCACGCATTAAAATCGTACATACCCATAATCCCCAAAACGGACATGACCAGAAACCAAACCAAATACCAAGAATATCCTACTTTGTTAAAAAAACCAAGAACACCAATCGTAATTCCTAAAATAACCATGCTTCCAACGACCAAAGGAAAAATTTGAAATTCCCACATTTCTTCAGGTTTGGGAATGGTTTTCATGCCAATATAATGGTTTAAACCATCGATATTTTGGATATCGAATTCCTGAACTCCTTTTATCCCGTTAATATGAATATTCATCCCTAGAGGTTCCGGGTATTGGGGTGCCCCTAACATAATGTTCCATAACGGAAAGGCAAATAATCCCAATAAACACAGAGAACCAAGAATCATTAATAGACTTGCATTTTTCATATTCATTTTTTGAAATTCAGAATTGATCAAATTTTACAACGATTGAGTATGGCGTTCATTCCCGTTAAAAAAGCGGGGCGCTTGTCCAATACGACCCGCTTTTTATTAAAAAAAAGAAAAGAATTTTTAAAGTAAATTAATCGCCTAGTGTAAAACTCACAGGGACAGTGGAGTTTGCGGGAGAAACCCTTACATAACCTTGCATTTCTTGATGTAATGCCGAACAGAAATCGGTACAATAAAATGGCCAAACGCCCACTTGTTTGGGTTCCCATAATAGGGTTTCTGTTTGTCCTGGCATTATGAGTATTTCGGAGGTTTGTGCACCAATTATAGCAAAGCCATGTGGCACATCGTAGTCCTGTTCCATATTGGTTACATGAAAATAAACCTTATCGCCTACTTTTATGCCTTCGATGTTATCCGGATTAAAATGGCTGCGCACCATAGACATATACACATGCACTTCATTGCCATTCCGTTCTACACGAGCATTGGCATCAGACAATACGGCATAAGGGTGTTTGTTCTCGCTGAGTTTGTATATTTTTTTGGAATTTTTCATTACAATATCAGCAGGGATGCCGGCGGCATAATGGGGTTCTCCAACCGTGGGAAAATCGAGTAATAATTCCATTTTATCACCAGATATATCGTACAATTGTGCCGATTGGGTAACCTCAGGCCCTGTAGGTAAATACCTGTCTTTGGTAATTTTATTCATGGCTACAAGGTATTTACCATGGGGTTTTCTGGAGTTACCGCCGGGAATCATTAAATGGCCTACAGAGTAATAACAAGGTTGCCTGTCTACCACTTCCCATGTACCTAGTTTCCATTTTACAACTTCAGACGAAATGAAAAAAGTGGTATACGCATTTCCGACGCCGTCAAACTCGGTGTGTAATGGCCCAAGTCCGGGTTGACTCACCGTTCCGGCCAAAACATCTTCAAATTTTAAAATCGGGATTCCATAGGCTTCACCATCAAATTTTTTACCTTCTATAGCAGCTAACATTTTAGTAAAGGAATGTACCGTTAAATCCGCAGAAAGTTTACCGCTTCCCACTATATACTCTCCCGATGGATCTACATCACAACCGTGTGGCGATTTAGGGGTGGGCAGAAAGAATACTGCGCCGGGTACATCCGTTGGATCTACCATGAGTACTTCCTTTTTCATGGTAGAAGTGGCCATTTGGGTACTTTCGTCGTACACGTTATGCGCATAGTTGGTGGGCATTTTAGTGCCACCTCCATTGTTGACGTATTCTTCAATCTTCTTCCAGTTTACGGCCGCAATAAAATCCTTGTCGTTTTGCGATGCATTCACTTCCAAAAGTGTGCTGGCTTCCTCCGTGTTGTAGGTGGTGAAGAAAAACCAACCGTGCGACTTACCTCTGCCTGGGTGGGTTATGTCATAATCAAATCCGGGCATTAATAATTGAAATTTAATGGCCATACCACCATCTTCCGGATCTACACTGATAAAGGTTAGTGTTCCTTTAAAATTTCCTTTGTAATCTTTAATAGGCATATCTTGTTGTGGCACGGGTACAGAAAAACGAGTTCCGGCCACCACATACTCCGAATTTTCGGTAACCATAGACGAACTATGATTCCCCGCACTATTCGGAATCTCAATAATTTCCGTTGTCTCAAAAACGGTTAAATCTATCTTGGCAATTCTGGGCGTATTGTTGCCATTGATAAAGATGTACCTACCGTCTAATTCCCCATTCGTCTGAGAAATATCGGGGTGATGGGCGTCATCCCAAGGAATAAAACCATGAGAGGTATTCAACATAGGTTTGGTTTCCTCGTTATAGCCCCATGCTTTTTCGGCATCCTGAGAAAACACTGGGATGACCTTGAACAATCTTCCTGATGGTAGCCCATACACGGAAAGTTGACCACTAAACCCTCCTGACATAAAGGCGTAGTATTCATCCAATTGACCCGGAGCCACATATACTCTTTCTGCAGCGTTAGAGGATAATGCCCCGCTGGAAGCACTGCCCTTACCTTGTGGACCACAAGCGGTAAAAACCAGCGAAAGTCCCATTAAGGCGTACATAATAAATGTATATTTTTTCATTATTTTTTGGTGTTAAAAGTTATTTATTATTTAATTTCTATAGTGACTATTGCTTATTCTAGAGGGGGTAACATCACCTTGTCTACCACGTGCACAATACCGTTTCCTGCCGGAATGCTCGCTAGGATTTTGGCATCGCCCACATAGACATCATCGCCTTTTACTTCTACAGCTACATTTTGATTGTTGGCTTGACCTAATTTTTTGAATTTTTTCAAAAAATCCTTGCTGTAATTTCCGGGTGTTACATGGTATTTTAGAATATTTGCTAAAGCACCTTTGTTTTCAGGTTTCAACAAATCTTCTACCGTACCTTCGGGCAAGGCTTCAAAAGCAGCATTTGTAGGGGCAAAGACCATGAGTGGTCCGGCATTGACCAACGCATTTTCTAATTGGGCGGCTTGTACCGCTGCCACCAAGGTGCTGTGATCCGGTGAACCAATGGCAATGTTGAGGACATTGGGAGTAGATTCATCATCTGTAATAAAAGCTTGTCCTTGCCTTGTACCGGTTTGGGTAGTGGTGGAAGACTCACTAGGGCTAGAAGATGGTTTTGCTTCCTCTTTGCATTGATAGAAAAACAGAGCCAAGGCCACTAGAAGAAAAACGATCGATTTTAATTTTTTGGTTGTTTTCATTTTACATCAGTTTAAGGTGTTATAAGGTTCTAAAATATTCTAATACCGCTCTTGCCTGCGCTTCGGTTAGGCCTTGTTGAGCCATTGGTGCACCATTAAATTCTTGTAACAGTGCTTTGGCCAAAGGATCCGTTTTTACCATTTCTTCGGGATTAAGAATCATATTCATTACCCATTCGGGGGTACGTCTTTTTAAGATGTCATTCGGTGCCGGGCCAATAAACTTTTTACCAATACGATGGCATGCGGTACACATTTGGTTATATACAGCTTCCCCCTCGGCTGCCATTGCGGGATCTATTTCTGCATTTAGGCTTACCGATGTAATAGGACCAACCCCTTTATTGACCAAATCAATGCTTTCGGAAGGTTTTACCATATTCGTAGCTGCCGATTCGGTGGGTTTTTCAGTCTTGCTTTTGGCACGTTCAATGCTAAATTCTTCGGTTTTCTTTTCGTCTTTGCCACCACAGGCCATAAGCAATACGGAAAATACGAGGACGACACTTTTAAATTTTAGGTTCATGGTTTTAGATTAAATGATTTAACGGATCAAAAATAAAGGGCTAAACGCAGATATAATATGATTTTAGTCATATAAAAGATAAAAACATCTTTTAATATTTGCCCTTGAAAAAGAAGAAGATAATATGCTATCCAACACTACAAAATATGCGCTTAAAGCGGTACTCTATTTAGCGGTTCATTCTAGTGAAGATCATAAAATATTAGCGAAGGATATCAGTAAGCCTATCAACGTACCTCAAGCTTACATCGCAAAATTGTTACAGGAACTTTCCCGTCATCATGTAGTAACCTCTGCAAAAGGTCCCGGTGGTGGCTTTTATTTAAGTGCACAAAATAGGCGTACGCCCTTACTAACTATTGTAGGTATTTTAGATGGTGATAAGCGCTTAAATTCGTGCATGCTAAGTATACACGCGTGCAATGAAAACCATCCTTGTCCCTTGCACAAATTGGTGGGACAAACCAAACTGAATTTTATAAAAAATTTGGAGGAGACCACTATTGCCGATCTTGTTGAGGATATAGCAGCCCAGCGTTCATTTTTACCCGTGTAATGGACAGCAAAAAGCCACCCAAAGTTTCCTTTGGATGGCCAGCACTAAAACTACCTGAATACCGATTAAAACTCGATTTCGAAAAACAAACTACTCTCCAAATGATCTTCGGTAAGGACTTCCCCTTTAAGGAGCTCACCAGCTTCGTTTACTACAGTTAAATTGAGCTTCCAATACCCCGTCATAGTAAGCGCGAGTTTGCCTGCATATCCTTGGGTTTTGGCATCATAACTTAAATCTACATTATTAGGAGAACTATGGTTGCCCATGCCGGGCATACGAGGATCTAGCGTTATCGTGTAATTTTCTACTACAGGAAAGTGCATCATGTTCTCCATTTTAAAAAGCAGAGCCGTGATGTCGTTTACAGCGATCTGGGGTGCTTTTGGCCCCGTCATTGCCAGCACATAACGGGTTTCATCGGCACCCATAAATACACTTACCTTTTGTTTTTCATCTACGGGCAACATTACGTTTATGACTTTAGAAGCACTATACTCTTGTCCGTTTACGGTATAATTTACGGTAAGATCCCAAAATTCGTCCGTATTCCCGGGCATTTGAAAAACGATATACCCTTTGGATATGGTTTCAACCTCTGTGATAGCCAAATCCGAATAGGGACAGGAGTGATTCATTTGCATCATGTGCATCATCGGCTGCCAAGTGATTTGAGATTGCGCTAGGTAAGTTCCTTGAGTTACATCTTTGACACGAACATAAAGTTCGTTATAACCTACAGTAAAATTTTGGTTTTCCGAGTAAACCTCTATGGCATGTGCCTCCGAATCTATAGTGGTTACCAACTTAAAATCGGCCAAAGGATCTGGGGCAATAGTGTCGGGAACTTCGTTATCTGAGCTACAGGAAAGAATGCCGCCAGATACGATAAAAGGAATAATGATAAATCGTATGTTTTTACAGATTAATTTAAAGAGCGTAATTTTTGATAAAGGGTTTATGTTTTTCATGAGATATGTTATTTAATATTATTGTTATAGTTATATGTATTAGATTATTGAAAGTGATAGGCGAGTGTTACAAAAAAATTACGTCCCATACGTGGAATGTTTTTCCAGTCGGTATAGGTGGAATAATAGGTGTCTAATATATTTTCCGCACCTAATTTTGTAAATACTAAGCCATGATTTAGTTTAAAATCCTTTCCGAGATAGACAGAAAATACTCGGTATGCCAGCGTCTGATCTTCCCCAAAATCCGGATTAAAATGTACTTGTTTGCCCGCACCGTTCATTGTTGCTCCGGCCGAAAAATCTTGAGTACGGTAGTGTACATCAAGGGTATATGTCAATGGACTTATAAAGGGAAGATTCCTGTTTTCATCATCTTTACCGCGATGGTAAGAAACCAATGCCTTTAACGACCATGCTGCGCTTGGTTTATACTCCGTATTAAACGACATAGTTGCCAATTGTGCATCATTGAGGTTTTTGTACATTTTAACACCTTGGGCACCAATGGTCATGGCACTTAATCCGGAATGTACCTCGCCAATAATATAATTAGGCATTCTAAAAATGGAACCATCCAAGCTTGCTTTTACGTTAGACTTTTCTAAGGTGATTTTGAGGTTACCTTCTATGGACTGTTCGTTTTTTAGATTCGGATTACCAATGTAGTCGTGGTTATCAAAGCTGTTAAACAAATAAAATCCAAAGGCTTCAGACACCGAAGGTGCACGATCCCCATAGGAAATGCCTGTTTGAATACGGATAGGGTACAGGTCACGATTCCATTGTACTGCCACGCTTTTTAGAAACCGATGCTGGGTATCTGTCATATTCGGATTAAAAATACGCAGGCTGTTAAACCCCATCTCGTCGGCTATCCTAGCATTTTGAAGAGCCATTCTTGCGTATACTTTTAAGGTTCCAAGGGGCAATTTTAAGGTGTCTTCCCCATAAAGTCCGACATTTACGCTATGCACATCGGGCCAAGTAAGCATAAACATTTCTTTTTCATTGGGGTTTTGGGGATACATGGTCATTTCTGCCAAAGATTGGTTATAAAATCCATCCCATTTCACCAAAAAATGATGTAACCCCACTTTGGCAGCTGCTTCGGAGAGAAATCCAAACGTAGTGCTCCACCCGGGCATGTCCATCCGAATAGGCACATCTGGGCGCTTAGAATCGTCCATAATATGGGTAACCTTATTAAAGTAGATTTTACTGCTCCAGTTTTTCAATGGCCCTAGTGTTTCCTGATCAAAACTTAGCGATGTTATAAAAGCTCTTGCTAAGGAAACATCCATTGTAAGGGCAGGATATCCTATATCTCGGGCTTCATCAAAGATGATGGTGCCATACAAAGCCTTACCTTCTTGAAACTTGTAGCCTATGTGAGTAGCAATGTTATACTTTTCAAATTGAGAAAAGGCTACCTCCTCACCTCCGCCGGCAATATAATTCGCTGCTTTTCGGAACATAATATCATTGTCTACAAAAAATGAGGCATTAGAGTAATTGGCATTGGCTCCAATAATGCGCTGTTGATTATTGCTTTCAAACCCGTTTTCTAAGCGAGCACTAAAACCTGTTTCGGAAAAGTTACTTTTGTCTATTTCCAAATCTATGGCTCCGCCGATAGTAGTGCCATATTTGGCACCCTGCTGTCCGGAGGCTACATGCGCTTCGGCAAGATTAGAAACATCCACATAAGACGTAATAGGATCCATTTTGTCGGTACAGGCTCCAAAAATGCGCATCCCGTCAATGGTTATGGAGAGACGCTCCGAAGCCATATTGTTTAACGTAGGTTCCCATGCATAAGCGCCCCTTTTTATCATTTGCACTTTTTGAGCCGATTCCAAATAGGCGTCTATAGATGAAAGTGATTTCGATTTTTTGTGATACTCCAAGGCACTCTTCGAGGAAATCACAATAACTTCATCCAAATTAATGGTTAAAATGGAGTCTTGTTGAAAGATTAAAAGTGGGTCTTGGGTAAATCCCTTAAATGAGACCCAAAAAATTAGTAAGACCGTACAGAGACCTTGCCCCATAGAGCCTGTCGCTATCCGCACGTTGGTTGCGAATGGCGTACTCCTAAAAGTGTTCATTTGCTATGTTTTAGATAATTCGTATTGTGTGAGGTGAACGCCGCTAAAATGAACCATAGCGGTTCTAAATGCAATTGCGTTCAAGATTAAATTATCCTAGTTCCGGTGGTTGGGCGATATCTGAGGTAAATAAAAAAGTTAATACGTTTTGGGTCGTTTTAAAATGATGTACTACCTTAGCATCAATAGTATTTTTGAATAAAAATGGCGCTGGGAACCATACTACCCAATGAAGTTCTAATTCGTTTTTGGTTTGATTTTTTTCAAAAGGATTATCGTGGGCACCTTCCGACGCCTGTGCTAGTTTTTTCATCAGATAACACTTGCCATCGCATTGCAACTTCGCATTGTCTTTATTCTCGCAAAGCACATTTACGATGTAATCAAAGTTTACGATATACTCCGCAATGGGCCAAAACGGCTTAGCAAGCAGTAAAAGGAGTACCCCAAAAATTCCAATGTTTTTCACGAAGCCAAATTAGCACCGGTACGAATAAAACAATATGATTTTTATCATAAAATTCGAAAGTTTATAGGTTGAAATCAGCACCGAACAACGATTAGATGATTTGTTAATTTGTTGATTTGTTGATTTGAAAATATAACAATGAACCAATTTACGATCAACGATCAACGAACAACGATTTGTTGATTTGAAAATGTAATAATGAAACAATTTACGATCAACGCTCAACCAACAACGAACAACGATTTGTTGATTTGTTAATTTGTTGATTTGAAAATGTAATAATGAAACAATTTACGATCAACGCTCAACCAACAACGAACAACGAACAACGATCAACAAACAACGATTTGATGATTTGTTAATTTGTTGATTTGAAAATGTAATAATGAAACAATTTGCGAACAACGAGCAACGATCAACAAACAACGAACAACGAACAACGATCAACCAACAACCAATCGGGCTTTTTTTAATTTCTGACCTAGTTGATTTTTTTTTTTGATATAAGTATGATGAGAAATTCGTAGTTGAGTTTTGCGAGCTGCCACTTAAAATGGTATATTCAACAGGTTTTTATTCAAATCAAACAACTAATGAAGAAACAGAATAATCAAGCTTCCCGCAGAACCTTTTTGAAAAATGCGGCATTGGGTTCGGCTGCCGTAACAGCAGCGCCCTATGTATTGGCCACATCCTACGAGCAAACCTTATGGCTCAAAAGAGATTATATTTTGCCCCGTTTTTCACTAAACGACCACATCCAAATAGCCCTTATTGGCAGCGGTATTCAGGGCATTTACGACACCAATGCGGCCTTAAAGGTTGCGGGCGTAAAACTTGTTGCGGTGTGCGATTTGTATTCCGGGCGACTGGATCGCGCCAAGGAGCTTTGGGGATCCGATTTGTTTACTACACGGGATTATAGGGAAATATTATCCCGCCCCGATATCGATGCGGTTATTGTAGCCACACCTGATCATTGGCATAAGAAAATAACGATTGATGCCCTTAAAGCAGGGAAAGCAGTGTATTGTGAAAAACCAATGATACAGCGATTTGAAGAGGGGCACGAAATTATAAAAGCGCAACAAGAAACCGGAAAAATTTGCCAGGTAGGGAGTCAGACTATGGCTTCTCTGGGGAATGAAAAGGCAAAACAACTCTATGAAGAAGGGGCAATAGGAGAGATGGTTATGCTGGATATGTACAATGACCGCTATTCTGCTGAAGGTGCTTGGCAATACCCGATTCCACCGGATGCCAATCCGGATACGATAGATTTTGATACTTTTTTGGGGAATGCTCCAAAAACGGCGTACGATCCCATTCGTTTTTTCCGATGGCGCAATTATAAGGATTATGGCACAGGGGTGGCAGGAGATTTGTTTGTGCATGCTTTTTCTACCTTAAATTTTATTTTGAGTTCTAAAGGCCCTAATCGAGCACTATCTACGGGAGGTCTTCGCTATTGGAAAGACGGCAGGGATGTGCCCGATGTAACCCTTACCTTTTACGATTATCCCAAGACGGATACCCATGCTGCGTTTAATGCGTCATTTCGGGTAAATTTTATTGCCGGATCCGGTGATGGGGGCGGTTTCCGACTTGTGGGAACTGAAGGGGTTATGGAAGTGGGCTCACAGACGGTAAAACTAAGTCGCTCTAAATTGGGGATGATTCCGGGTGGGTATTCCATGAATGCCTACACAGAAGCCAATCAGCAAAAAATGAAGACCGAATACGCGCTTAAGCATCCGCCGGAACGAAAATCTTCCCTCCATCTTGGTGAAACCATCTGGCGGGCACCTGAAGATTATAAAGGCGGCCATTATGATCATTTTTACAATTTTTTTCAAGGGATACGAGGAGAAAATACGGTAGTGCAAGACGCTACTTTTGGCTTGCGAGCGGCCGGAGCTGCGTTGTTGGCCAATGAAAGTTACGCTCAAGGACAACCCGTACGTTGGAATCCGGAGACGATGCGATTGGTGTAACCTTTGGTGTGCGGCAAACTACCGACTTCAAAAAGGATCAAGGGAGTAAGTAGTTACTTTTTAAACAAAAATGTCAGGCTTTGAGCTTTTTCCAAAGGATATCGAAAGCAGAAGACCCATGTAATGAAACTACTATTGGCAGTTTCGGGTGAGGTAACATAATGAATTTCGGTTTTGACCTTCTGGTACCAATGAAACTGGAAAACCTGCCCGGAGCACTTCAATAAACTCAGTATGGTATTTATCGAAGGGATACCCTTGCGGCTTGCCTCGGAGATAGTCTGTTTCAAGAACGTATTTATATTATATCTTAAAGGTCACCACCGGTATTTTGGAATGGTTCACGATATCTTCCCCAATGCTCCCCATAAAGAAGTGCGAAAGGCCTTTACGGCCATGTGTAGGGATCCCAACTAAATCGGCATTTATGGTTTCACCGAAATTTAGAACACCTTCTTCTACACTATAATCATTGTAAATTTGAACATGATGCGTGGCTCCCGCTTTTGACAGAAAGGCATCTATCCGTTTTTGGGCATCCTGATGGCTTAAAAATGAATCTCCCGGTATATTTATATAAACCAAATGGATTTTTGCCTTTAACTTTCGTGCAAAATCATTGGCTTTCAAATACGCATTCATATCGGCGTCCTTAAAATCAGAAGCAAACACAAAGTGATCTACCTTAAATTCGGGCATATCGTCTTTTACCACGAGCACCGGAATGTCGGAATGGCGTACTACTTTTTGAGCATTAGATCCAATAAAGATTTCTTTAAGGCCTTCGGCACCGTGGGAACCAATAACCACTAAATCGGCACCGTGCTGGGCCGCTACTTCATTTACTTCCCTAAATACTTTAAAATGTTTTATGATGGGTGTAATGGATATACCCTTCAAATACGGTTTATCTAAAAACTCGGCAAATCGCTTCTTTGCCAGTTCTATAAAAAACACACTTTGATCGATATAAGGGCCTTCTGGTGACGTAAAAACACCTTGCGACAATTCTAACATATGTAGGGCTAAAATTTCTGAATCGTGTTTTTTGGCTAAAGAAACGGCAACTTTTAAAGCATATTCGGAGGGTTCAGAGAAATCTACGGGGACAATAATTCTTTTCATGTTTTCTAAGTTTTTGGGTTATTTCTAAATGGTCATCGAGAATATTTTGGTCTCAGGAGCCTTTCTATGGAGGAGTACATCAAAAGCCATACAAATGTTTCGTACAAAGGGCCTTCCTAGTGGGGTAATTTCAATTAAGGTATCGGAGATTGTTACCAACCCATCATTTTCCATCTCTCGCAGGCGTTCTATCACCAAAGGGAGCTCATTAAATTTTTCATTGGCATGTGCCAAAGACGTTTGCATGGAGCACATTAAATTTAAAATATGACGCCTAATGATCTGATCTTCCTCGGTTAAAATATGCCCTCGGTAAATGGGAATGATCTCATTTTCAACCAAATGATTGTACTCCTCCAAACTCTTTACATTTTGGGCAAAACCGTACCAACTGTCGCTTATGCTAGACGCACCCAAGCCAACCATCAATCGGGTTTTAGACACGGTATATCCCATAAAATTGCGGTGAAGGGTTTTAGCGGCTATAGCCTTGTATAAACTGTCTGTAGCTAGGGCAAAATGATCCATCCCAATTTCATGGTACCCCACCTTGGCCAGCAACCGCTTGCCTGTTTCGTATTGATTTCGTTTTTCAACAGGGGAGGGCAAATCGCTATCTTTGAAACCTCTCTGCCCGTTGCCTTTCATCCAAGGAACATGAGCATAACTATAAAATGCCAGTCGATCCGGCATTAATTCTTTTGTTTTTGCAATGGTCGTTGTTACGTCTTCGGTGGTTTGGTGGGGCAGCCCAAAGATAATATCGTGTCCTACCGAAGTATATCCTATAGTTCTGGCCATGTCCGTAACCTCTTTTACTTTTTCAAAGGGTTGTATTCTATGAATGGCCATTTGTATGGTTTTGTTATAATCTTGTACTCCGTAACTTACCCTTCTAAAACCCAAATCATAAAGGGTTTGCAAGTGTGCTTTTGTGGTATTGTTCGGATGACCTTCAAAACTCATCTCACAGTCATTGGCCTTATCGGCATGTGTAAAGATGCCGTTAATTAGCAATGCCAGATTCTCGGGCGAGAAGAAGGTAGGTGTTCCTCCCCCTAAATGCAATTCCTTAATTTTGGGTTTGTGCGTAAAAAATGCGAGGTAGAGCCGCCATTCTTTTAGTACAGACCTAATATAGGGACTTTCTACATCGTGGCGTTTAGTGATGCGTTTATGGCAGCCGCAAAAAGTACACATGCTTTCGCAAAATGGCAGGTGTATGTACAGGCTAATGCCATCGGTTTGGTTACTTTCATCAAAACCTTTCTGTAGGGTATGAATCCATTGCTTTTCCGAAAATGTATCCCTATTCCAATACGGAACCGTAGGGTAACTTGTATATCGGGGTCCGGGAATATTGTATTTATCGACAAGATGATTCATTGGCAAAACGTTTGCGGCAAAGATAAGCGATGCAGGAAGGGATTACTATGACGGATGTCATATAAGGAAGCGGTTTACGTATGCAAATCGAATATCTTTACAATCCTGAAGATGCATGCTAAAAGGTAATACTATGCACTAAGGACAAGGGAAGGACAAAACAAGTAACAATAGTCAATGATTTTCGTATATTCATGGCTAAGTTTTATAAAAAAATATCCCCAGAATGCCGGGCCTACTTTATTTTGTGATCCGATATATTCCATATTCTATATGGTTGCTTCCGTTATGCCTAATGGCACAGCATATGGTGCCTCCCATTCATAACTATAAAGTGTTTGATTATAATGCCGCTAGTCAGAACTGGGGATTGGCAACCGATGATTCGGGTGGTTTATTTGTGGCTAACAACAAAGGCTTGCTTTATTATAATGGCGAGCAATGGCAGCTCTATAAACTTCCGAACAATACCATAATTCGTTCTGTAGCCTATGTTGATGGGAAAATTTACACAGGATCTTATGAGGAGTTTGGCTTTTGGACAAAAAACGAAGTGGGGATGTTGGTATATACCTCACTTACACATCTTATAGATAACAATGTGTTTTCGAGTGAGGAATTTTGGGAGATCATTGCGTACAAAGATCAAATTATTTTTAGGTCGTTTTTTAAAATATATATCTATCAGCATGATACCATAAAAGTGGTACAGCCCAATGTTGTAATTATGGATATGACACTTTATAAAGACAAAATCCTAGTGGCGAGTGATAGCAATGGCCTATTTTGGTTAGAAGGGAATACGCTGAAACTTTGGAAAGACGACGATTTTTTTACAGATAATATTATCGTAGATCTTGCGGTTTTGGCAGATAATGAACTACTAATAGGCACCAAACAAAACGGATGTTATTTGTTGCGCAATAACCTCCTAATTCCTTGGGATGAAACCGTAAACCGCGAACTGAAATTACATCAGCTTAATAAAATACTCTACGTAACCTCGGGTAAGATTGCTTTTGGCACCATTAAAAATGGTATATATCTGTACAATATCACTACAAAAACCATAGAACGTCTTAATAGGGAAACAGGGCTACAAAATAATACGGTATTATCCTTGGTGCAATTTCAAGATGATCTTTGGGTAGGTTTAGACAATGGTATCGATAGAGTTCAACTACATACGCCGATTTCCTTTTTCACAGACTATTCCGGTATTTTGGGTACAGTGTATGATATTGCGACGTATAAAGATCAGTTGTATTTGGGGAGTAATACCGGTGTGTACACTTTTCTCGATGATAAATTAGAATTTATTGAAGGTTCGCAAGGTCATGTGTGGGATTTGGAAGTACTAGAGGGCGATTTGTTGGTGGGTCACAACACGGGAACCTATCGCGTATCACAAGATTCATTTCACAAGATTACCAGTTATGCAGGTGGATATCAATTTATAAAAGTACCTGAAGAAAGGAATGTTTTTTTGCAAGGTACGTATAATGGAATCACAAAATACCATCGGAATTCTAACAGACTTTGGGAAATAACTCGTGTAGCAGGCCTCGATTTTCCTGTGAAACAATTTTGCTTTGAGAATAATGAAGTTCTATGGGTGGCGCATCCGTACAAGGGATTGTATCGCATAAAAATTAATTCGGATTTTGATGCCATTGTGGAAATGAAAGAATTTACCACCGAGGAAATCCCTAATAATTATAACATCAAACTTTATAATATTAAAAATCAGATTATTATCCAAAGTGATGGGAAATGGTATAAATACGACCCTATTTTAGATAAGATCGCTCCTTTTATTGAATTTAATCCTTACCAAAATAAGGAGTTGCTCCGCACCGATGACGGGCATTTTTGGTTTATAGATAATGAAACCAGCGACGAGCTTGTGTACACAGATTTAAAGCAGGATAGTTTGGTTATTCTTTTATCTACCCAAATGAGAAAGCGACTATCACCAGAAGCGGAAAACCTGATCAAATTAAACGACTCGCTTTATTTTTTCACCCTCGGCGATGGTTTTGGGAAAATTAACCTCAATATTTTTAAGCGCTATTTGCGCGATGTACGCTTGCCATCACCTTCCTTAGAGTATTTTAAAGACGAGCATAACAGGTATTCGCTACAATCTACTATCTTTAAAATTCCACATAAAGAAGCTCAAGATATTACTATTCAGATGGCGGTGCCAGGGCTATTAAGACCCGGTTATTATTATCAACTTTCAGGGGCAAAGGAACAGTCGGCTATAGTATATTCAGGAACTCTAAATTTTCAGAACCTTCCCTTTGGTACCTATGAACTACGTGTGGCAACGCTGGGAATAAACAATGAAACATCGCAGCCGTATGTCCTTCAATTTGAAATAGCACCACCGTGGTATCTTACCAAACCAAGCCTTATGCTATATGGATTATTGGGTATTGGTGTACTATTGTCCATTAGACGGTATAATAGATTAAAATTGAATAGAAAACACAATGAATTAAAAAGACAGATGGAACGAGAACAGAAGGAACACCTTATGAAACTCGAAAAGGAAAAAATGGCGAAAGAAGTCCGATCGAAACAAAAGGAACTCACAAGTACTGCCATGAATGTAGCCAAGAAAAATGAACTTATTCAAGAGTTAAAAGGGATGCTATTGGTGAATAAGGAAAAATTCTCGAATCAACAGCGCTATCGTTCTTTTATAAAAAAGCTAGATCATTCCATAAACGATGACGAAGACTGGCGTAATTTTGAAATCAATTTTAAAGAGTTGCACGAAGATTTTTTTGAAAAACTATTGGCCACGTATAAGGAGCTTACCCCAAAGGATCTTAAATTATGTGCGTATCTAAAAATGAATCTAACCTCAAAGGAAATAGGACCGTTATTGGGCATTACTACACGAGGCGTAGAGATACATCGCTATCGCTTACGCAAAAAACTTGGATTAGATAGTAACGAAAACATTACTAATTTTATGATAAGCTTTAAATAAAGGGGTTTTCATATCCTGTAGCGTGCTCACCTCCGTGTATTTGCGATACATCATTACTACATCATACTGTTAATTATTTAACTTTTACGCTTCTCCAAACTACTGCAAAACGTTGTTTCTACAGGCATTTCAATGGCTTGTGTCTTTGATGTATTTTTTATGTAGGCCAACATAAGATGATCTATTGAATTAATTGGTAATTTGGCATTAATCTAACTCAAATATTAAATAATTATGAAAATAACCCACAGAATTTTGACAATCTGTTTTTTTCTGTTTCAATTGGTGCTTGTTGGTCAAGTCAGCGTAACGGTATCAGGATCAATTACAGATGTCAATGGTGAGCCTTTACCCGGGGCAAGTGTACTACTTAAAGGAACCAATACAGGCACCCAATCCGATTTCGATGGAAATTTTGTGCTTGGCAATATTCCATCCAACGGGACACTAGTGATCAGCTATATTGGTTTCATAGAACAGGAAATAAATGTGAATGGCCGCACTGCGTTGGCCATTGCTTTACAGGAAGATGCTCAGGCATTAGATGAAGTTGTGGTTATTGGGTACGGACAAATTAAGTCCAAAGATTTGACCTCCGCTATAACCACGGTAAAGGCGGAAGAATTAATGATGAACCCTACCGGAAATGCCATGCAAGCCTTACAAGGCAGAGTAGCCGGACTTCAGATTGTAAATAACGGATCACCGGGACAGGCACCCACCGTAAGGGTAAGAGGTGTAGGGTCTTTTGATCCAAATGCTGCGGGACCGTTGTTTGTAGTAGATGGTGCTTTTTTTGAGGACATCACCTTTTTAAATCCCTCGGACATTGCTTCGGTATCTGTCTTAAAAGATGCTTCGGCAGCTGCTATTTATGGAGTAAGAGCAGCCAATGGCGTTGTTATTATTGAAACAAAATCGGGCACGTTTAATAAAAAATCCGAAATTACCTACGATGGGTATACGGGGTATCAAGTGGCTCAAAATGTCTTAAAGATGGCCAATTCCGAGCAGTTTACTACCATTGCGTTAGAGTCCGGTTCTGCCCCCGATGCGCAATTCATTCTCAATGCCATGCAGCGATTTGGTCGCAGTAGGGTGAACCCTAACATTCCTAATGTAAATACAGATTGGTATGATGAGGTTACCCGATTGGGTCTTATTCAAAACCACAGTTTGGGCTTTAATGGTGGCAGTGATAATGCTACCTATTCTATTGGAGGTAATTATTTTGAACAAGAAGGCCTCCTTAAAATGAAAAATGAATACCAACGCTTCAATTTGAGGAGTAGAATAGACTTTAAAGTAAATGACAGGTTAACCGTAGGTGGCAATGTAGTGCTCAGCAATGCCACAAGATATGACGCCGAAGACTCGGCTTGGCGGCAAGCTTTTTTTGCGGTGCCCATTTTGCCGGTATTTGATGAGCTTAACGTAAATGCCACTCCCGTGCGCTATGCCAATGCACAGGATTTGGGTTTTCGAAATGGTCAAAACCCATTCCCATCTATGGATTTTACCGAAAATAGGTCAAAGATCAGAAATGTGCTCGCCAATTTTTATGCACAAATAGAATTTATCCCTAAAAAGCTTACGTTCAAAACAGCGTATAATCACAATTTCCAGACCGAGGAAAGGCGGGAAATTCGGCTACCGTTTTTTATTGGAGATAATTTCCAAAGAGAAGATGCTTCCATTCTTAAGCGAAACATCACCATTTCGAACCAAATTTGGGACAATACACTTACGTATACCGAGGCATTTGGAAAACATAATCTAAGTGTGCTTGGAGGTTCGTCTTTTAGAAACGAATCTTTTGAAATGTTGCAAGCCCGTGGTCTTAATTTTCCATTAAGTGGCGAGGAAGCGTTCTTTTTAGATCAGGCACAAACCATTGTACAAGATGATGTAAGAGATAATGGGCGCAAAGAATTTGGACTTTCATTTTTTGGCCGTATTTCTTATAATTTTGATGATAGGTATCTTTTGTACGGCACCTTCCGTGCAGACGGAACTAATAAATATCAAGAAAAATGGGGCTATTTCCCAACCGTTGGTGCCGCTTGGGTGCTTTCGCAAGAAACTTTTATGGAGAATAATGGAGTATTTGATTTTATAAAACTACGCGGAAGCTGGGGGCGCTTGGGGAACGATAAAGTGCCATCCAGTGAGGGTTCTATAACTTCAAATGTGGTAAATACAGCGCTTGATGATGTGCTGGTATCCGGAGTAAGCACCAGTAGCGATTTTACCGCCCTAAAGTGGGAAGTTACCGAAGAGGTAAATGGAGGTTTGTCCGCACGAATGCTGAACAATAATTTGTCTATAGAAGCCGATTATTATGTCCGTAACACTCAAGATGCCGTAATTCCTGTGCTTCGTCCTCTAATTCCGGGCAGTACACGACAAAATATTGGTGAGATACGGAATTCAGGTTTTGAATTGGCACTCAATTGGAGCAAGAGAGTTTCCGACAACTTTAGCTATAGTATTGGTGGTAATTTTGCGACCTTGACTAATAAAGTGAAGGATTTGGGAGGGCAGCCCTTTCTCGATGCCGGTAGTGCAGAGTTTAGGCAGCGGTCCATTGTAGATCAGTCCCTATTCGCTTTTTATGGCAGAGAGGTAATTGGTGTGTATCAAAATGAAGCTGAAATACAAGCAGATCCGGTGGCCGTTGCCAATAATTTGGTACCCGGCGATTTTAAATATAAGGATATTAATGGCGATGGCGACATTACCGATGACGATCGTAAAGTTTTGGGTTCTTTCTTACCGGACTATTCCTTTGGTTTCAATTTGGGTTTTGAATATAAAAGCTTCGATTTTTCGCTTAGTGGGTTTGGCCAAGGGGGAAATAAGATTCTAAATCGAAAAAGAGGAGAGGTCATCTTTACCACCAGCACAAATATCGATAGGGATTTCGCCATTAATCGATGGCACGGAGAAGGAACATCGAATAGCTATCCTTCCGCAGCCGGTATTCGCAAAGGATGGAACCAGCGACTCAATAATTTTTTTATTGAAGATGGCGATTTCTTCAGGATTCAAAACATTTCTCTTGGGTATACCATCAACAAAAACAGGGAACATCCGGGCTTGCCTCAACTTAGAATCTATGTTACGGCAGAAAAGCCCCTTACCGTATTTGATTATAATGGATTTAATCCTGAAGTCGCCGACGGAGTAGACAATCAAACCTCTCCTGTACCTGCGGTGTATACCATAGGGGTAAACGTAAAAATATAATAGGAACACTATAAATCAAAAAGAAATCGTAGGACCGTTACCTAAGACAACACACAAACAAGCTTGGTTATGGGTTACAGAAACAATAAAAAAATGAACATATGAAACTGCTATTAAAAAACAAAATTCAGATCCTTTGTGCCGTGCTTGCGCTGGCAATTTTAGGATGTACAGACAAATTAGACGAGCCGCAGCTTAACAATAATTTTGCTGGGGGTACCGATTTTAGTAAAACGGAAGACATGAAACTCTCCATCATTGGAGTGTACGAAGCTTTTCAATCAAGGGGTTGGGAGCAACCTTTACTCCTTGCCGTTCGCGGTGACGATGTAAATGCCGGAGGTTTAGGCGATCAACAAGATTTTGCAGAAACAGATCTCTTTAATTATAATAAGGACTACTGGATGTATAATTCGCTTTGGGAGAATATGTATGTAGATATTATTACGGCGCACACGGCCATGGAACAAATAGAGCGTTTTCAAGAATTGGCAGATGATGCCGGTGTGGCACAAGGAAGCCAATTTATTGCAGAAGCCAAAGTGCTAAGAGCGATAATGCTGTTTCATATTTCGCAAACGTGGGGTGCTGTTTTTATTCCAGAATCCTCAGATACAGCCGAACTTTTATCGGTTACCGAAATTCCGACCCAAACGGAAGTGATGCAACATATTTCGGATCAAATGGACGAAGCCATACCGTTTCTTGCACAAGGGCGTCCCAACACGCGTACCGATATTCCGGGCGGAGTCACAACACATACCGCATTGGCGATTAAGGCCATGGCAAATCAAGAACTCGAAAACTATCAGGTGGTAGCTGATGCCGCTGGGCAAATTATCAATTCCGGTGCTTTTAGTCTTTTTCCCGATTACTATGAATTGTTTAAAACCCCGGGGAAATTGAGTAATGAAGTGTTGTTAGATATGCAATTTTCAGATTTCGGACAAGGCGAAGGAGATCGGAGAGGGCACCTTTTCGATCCCTATGGCCCTGAGAATTGGACACCCGCAGTTACCGGTGCAGGGAGCGGTTGGGGCTTCTTTGAGCCCAGTATGAAATTCATTAAATTTATGTTGAGCCGCGGGGAAACGGTACGCTTAGAAACAAGTGTCCTATTTACAGATCGCGGTATTGCCGAGTTGCAGACCGATCCGGCCTTTGCTACCTTACCCGCGTTTGTGCGCAATACGACCAGAGATGGCGATATTATTAATGATTTTTCCCGTGCACTCTTTAGCAGCGGAAAACATTATTTACCATCGGTTCAACTCATTCCGGGAAGGACAGCTTACGGCAGCAATAAAAATTACAATATTATTCGGTACGCCGAAATCTTATTGATGTATGCTGAAGCGCTGACACATGGTGCCAGTGGCTCTTCTATTAGTGCGGATGATGCCGTAAACCAAGTAAGAGCCAGAGCGTCTTTACCACCACTATCTGGTGTAACTCTAGATCAGGTGCTCGACGAAAAATATGCGGAGTTAAGTATGGAATGGGGGAAACGATATTTTGATCTCATACGTCTAAAACGATACGATGAATTAAGTTACGACGGACGCACTTTTTCACCGGACAAAGTATTCTTGCCATATCCACAGGCACAGGTAGATCAGTTTCCAATTTTGGGGGACAATTAAAAGGACAAACTAAAATTCAAAAGAAATGAAAAATTTTAAATACATATTTGCAAGTTGGTTGGCACTGCTTCTATTTCTTGGATGCGACCAAGGAATTGATGGTATTAGCAAAGTAGATCCCGGTGCAGACCTTTCTGCGCCTGTGGTGAAAATTAACTTTCCACTAGAAGGCACTAAAATTAAGGTTTTGGAAGTGGTTACCTCCATTACCATCGATTTTGAGGTTACCGATGATATAGAAATTAGCGCTGTCCGTATTCTTCTCAACGGCACAGAAATAGGAAGTTTTACCAATTTTTTAGATTTTAGACGGGTAGTGGTGTCTGATTTTGTTTACGATAATCTAAGAGATGGAACGCATGAACTCAGCATAATAGGCACTGATATAGAAGGTAAAACTACCACAGCCACGGTAAATTTTGAGAAAGAACCTGCTTACACTCCCAAGTATGCCGGTGAAATTTTTTATATGCCTTTTGATGGCGATGTCATTGAATTGGTAAGTATAAGTCCGGCCACAAGAGTGGGTACGCCAGGGTTTTACGGAGATAGTTTTGTGGGTCTCAATGCATATAAAGGTGCTGCAGATGCCTACCTTACCTTTCCTACGGAAGGATTGTTGGGTACCGAATTTAGTGCAGCTTTTTGGTACAAATTAGATGAAAACCCCGATAGAGCGGGTATTTTAGTCGTAGGGCCGCCGGATTTGGCCAATCCGGGGAATCCAAATAATCGAACTGCAGGTTTTCGATTTTTTAGAGAAAATGCGGGTGGAAATCAACGCTTCAAGCTCAATGTGGGCACCGGTGCCGGTGAAAGTTGGTTCGATGGTGGGGCTGCCGCAGATGTAGCTCCCGGCACGGGATGGACGCACATGGCCTTTAGCATTGCCGCAGATCAGGCCACCGTATATATTAATGGAGAAATTGTAAGTCAGGGAAATTTCCCCGGGATAGATTGGAGCGGTACCGATATTTTATCTATTATGTCCGGCGCACCTCGATTTGTAGAATGGGGTCACCTTTCAGATCAAAGTGCTATGGATGAACTTCGCCTTTTTAACAGATCGCTTTCGCAAGGAGAAATACAGGACATTATAGCCGATGAATCCGGGCTTGCCATTGGATTTGTACCCACTTTTGAAGGAGAAATGTTCTACATGCCTTTCGATGGGGACAATAAAGAGCTTTTTAAAAACACGGAGGCTACTATGGTGGGTACAACCACCTTTGCAGGCGAAGGAGTAAAAGGTAACAATGCTTTTGCAGGAGCCTCAGGTGCTTACCTTACGGTGCCTTCTTCAGGATTAACCACCGAGGAATTTAGTGCCACATTTTGGTATAAGGTAAATGGTGACCCAGATAGGGCCGGAATTCTGGTAATGGGTCCGCAAGATACTGATAATGCGGGATTTCCTGATGTACAAAACCTAAGAACCAGCGGTTTCCGTCTCTTTAGAGAAGGAAGCCCTGCAAATCAGATTATAAAGCTAAATGTGGGCACCGGGGCCGGCGAAAGTTGGTTTGATGGCGGTGCAAGTGCTACCTTGGATACAACCGCAGGAGAATGGGTGCATATTGCGTTTACCATTTCAGGCAGTCATGCTGCGGTTTATTTTGATGGTGAAGTGGTTTCTGAAGGAGATTTTTCTGGCATGGATTGGTCGGGGGTAGATATGCTGACCATAGGATCTGGCGCCCCGCGATTTACAGAATGGGGGCACTTGTCCGATCCTAGTTTTATAGATGAACTACGGCTATACAATAAAGCGTTAACCCAATCCGAAATTCAAAATATCCGAAATTTTGATTTATAAATAAGGGTTAGTTCCCAAAAAAATATCATGGGTTTTACGGTATAATCCCCAATGGTTAATTTACGAATATTGTTGAGTTAGTTGTAGTTATGAGGTTAGTTGTAGTAGTTGTTTTTTTGGCTGTTGTACCCTTTGTTGTTGGGTGCAACGGTCCAAAAAACAAAGAAAAGGAGCGTATAGTACAGACATTACCGATAAAAAAATGGTCCGATGAAGCCTTAATGGACAAGGTGCAACAGCAGACTTTCAATTATTTTTGGGAAGGCGCAGAACCCATTTCGGGCTTGGCGCGAGAGCGTGTTCATTTAGATGGTATTTATCCCCAGAATGATGAAGACGTAATAACCACAGGAGGATCAGGATTTGGCCTTATGGCCATATTGGTTGGAGTCGAACGAAAATTTATAAGTAGGGAGGAAGCCTTAACCCGCTTTGAGCGGATAGTAGGTTTTTTGGAAACAGCCGACCGTTTTCACGGGGCTTGGCCGCATTGGCTGTATCCCAATGGGAAAACAGCTCCTTTTAGCGCCAAAGATGATGGCGGTGATCTGGTTGAAACCGCCTTTTTAATTCAAGGTCTATTAACTGCAAAGGCTTATTTTAACCAAGATAATGAACGGGAAAGGAAAGTAGGGGAGAAAATACAACAACTTTGGGAAACCGTAGAGTGGGATTGGTATACCAAGGGTGGCGAAACCGTCTTGTACTGGCATTGGTCTCCTAAATTTGGATGGGAAATGAACTTTCCTGTAGGCGGTTATAATGAATGCCTTATTATGTATGTGCTGGCTGCCGCATCGCCCACGCATCCTATTTCAAAGGAAGTGTACGAAAAAGGATGGGCCAGAAAGGGAGCCATATCAAAAGATACCGTGTATTATGGGTTGCGAACGGAATTAGATCATTACGAACACGACGATGCCCCGGTAGGCCCTTTATTTTGGGCACATTATTCGTATCTGGGATTAAACCCCAACGGATTACAAGATCAATTTGCTGATTATTGGAAGTTGAATACCCACCACGCCAAGATACATTATGCCTATGCCCTAGATAATCCACTGGGATTTAAGGGATATGGTGAAAATTTGTGGGGGTTCACATCAAGCTATTCCATCAAAGGATATGACGGTCACAGACCTGGAAATGACGAGGGGGTAATTTCGCCCACAGCGGCCTTGTCCTCCATGCCCTATACACCTGAAGAAAGCTTACAATTTTTACGCTATATGTACACGGAACAAGATACCTTGATTGGGAAATACGGCCCCTATGATGCCTTCAGTGTAGAACACAAATGGTACTTGCCCCGCTATTTGGCCATAGATCAAGGGCCCATACCGGTAATGATAGAGAATTATAGAACAGGGTTGTTATGGAGCCTATTCATGAGTAATAAAGATGTTTTATTGGGGCTCGAAAAACTAGGATTTTCATATTTAAGCATTGAAAATAATGACTAAATTTTATGTCGTATTGCTTTTCGGATTTTTTCTGACGGCCTGTACTTCGGATGATGGTTCTAGCCCTATAGGGATTTCGGAATTACCAGAAGAAAATGGCAGTGAAGCACCTCCTGCGGTACCCTTGCCGGTAATTAGTGATGAGGCCTTGTTAGATTTAACCCAAAGGGAAACCTTTAAATATTTCTGGGATTTTGCGGAAAGCAACTCCGCTGCAGCCAAAGAACGGTTTCACCCTAATAATCCGTCTTTAGACGCCAATGTTGTGACAATAGGAGGCACAGGATTTGGATTGATGGGCATTTTGGTGGGTATCGAAAGAGGATTTGTAACGCGGCAGGAGGCGGTAGATCGACTCCAAAAAATAGTAGATTTTCTTGAAAATGCCGATAGGTTTCATGGGGCATGGTCGCATTGGGTGAACGGCACCAATGGTCGGGTTATTCCATTCAGTCCTTTGGATAATGGTGGCGATTTGGTAGAAACCGCTTTTTTAGCACAAGGACTCGTATGTATTTACGAATACTTTAAAAATGGGAGTCCAGAAGAAGTTGTACTTGCTGCTTCGGCAGATCGGTTGTGGAAAGGGGTAGAATGGAATTGGTACACCAATAACCAAAACAGGCTTTTATGGCATTGGAGTCCCAACAACGGTTTTGCCATAAATCTGGAACTAAAGGGGTATAATGAAACTTTAATCGCCTTTGTTATGGCGGCAGCCTCACCGGAATATGCCATAACTAAGGATGTTTATAATAACGGATGGGCTGCCAACGGGAGTATAAGAGCCAACAATTCCCAATACGGTTTTCCTTTATTGGTGCAGCACTCCGGAGCCAATGACTTTGGTGGTCCTTTATTTTGGGCGCATTATTCGTTTTTAGGATTGGATCCAAGGCAGCTTTCAGACGAATTTGTCAATTATTGGGAGGTGGCTAAAAACCACGTAATGATCAACTATAATTACTGTGTAGAAAATCCGTTGGGCTACGTAGATTATGGAAGGGACGCCTGGGGGCTAACGGCCAGCTATTCGCGAAACGCCGATGGTAGTCTAGGTTATTCTGCACATCACCCTAAAAACGATTTGGGAATCATTGCCCCTACAGCGGCAATTGCCTCACTGCCTTATGCGCCCGAGGAGGCGCTGCGCGCCATGCACTTTTTTTATGGTAAAAAAGACCAACTTTTGGGGCCAGCCGGTTTCTACGACGCATTTAGTCCAACCCATGCGTATTGGACTTCGGAGGCCTATTTAGCTATAGATCAGGGGCCACAAATTATCATGATAGAGAATTACCGAAGTGGCTTGTTATGGAATTTGTTTATGCAAAATGAGGACGTACAACGAGGACTTACCCTTTTAGGTTTTAATTTTTGATTGGTAAAGCGGGATATAGGGCATGTAATTTAATTGGCAATACCTTCTACACTTGCGTTAACGATGGCAGCGGCATCCTTTTTGCTTTTTCAAAAAGATAAAGCGAACAGCGTGTGAAAACGCCCTTATTTTTATAATTTGGTAACCCAACTAGGTAGGCAATATTTGTTGTTATCCTGTGATTCCGAGCTGAACTATATGAGTCATTAAAAAGATAAGATCTGGTACAAATGAAAACGAATTGGTTATTTTCTTCGGATGCTTTAAAAGGGGAGGCTAGCGTTTTTGCGCTTATTCGTATTTTTACCGGAGCGCTAATGTTCTTCCACGGCTTGGAGATTTTTAACAATGATCTTATGGTTTCTTATTCGGAATGGGATCAGTTCAAAAATAAGCCCTACGGCTTGGCTCTGGTTTATCTTGGCAAGGGGATTGAATGTGTAACCGGATTGGGATTTATATTAGGACTTTTTGTGCGTATTTCCGCCTTAGTAATGGCATTTCAGAAAAAAGCGAGATACGTTTGGTGAAGTAAAAATCCTTATACAATCGGGTTGGTATTAATTTTCGTATTTGTACCGTATAATTTCCTAGTACTGCGGTACTGTTAATTTTTGAAAACAAACAAAGAGTGATCTCCGTTGCTTTAGGCACGAAAAAGCTTTCTTCTTCATGGTTACACCTGTCTAAGGCAGCTTTGGGATAAAAAAGGAAATGTACACCAAGAGTACTATGGGGTTATAAATTCTTTTTATAGGTGCGTCGCCTTTTATAAATAACGGGGTCAAAATGTTTCCACATTTGGCGAATGGCAACATTTTCTTCCAATTCCGGAGTGCGGTAGCACATTTCTATTTTTTTTTCGGTAAATGTTTTGTGGTATTGATTGAAAATTATTGCGGTAACGCCTTTGTTTTGATAGTCTGGATGAATCCCAATCAAATAAAATAAAACGTCCTTACTCCTTTTTTTGGCGCGCAATAGATGAAATAGACCAAAAGGGAATAGTTTTCCTTTGGCTTTTTGTAAGGCTTCAGAAAATGAGGGCATAACAATGGCAAAAGCAATGAGTCGATCTTCTTTATCGACCACAAATTTGATGTATTCCGGGTTAATAAAGCTGATATATTTCTTTTTAAAATACTCCTTTTGAATTTCTGTAATAGGCACAAAGGAAGAGAGTTTGGCATAGGTTTCGTTAAACAAATCGAACATTTTATCGGCCATGGGCATTACTTCTGACGTTTTGGTAAAATGCAACTCTCGTAAACCGTACCGCTGTTTTATAAGTGCCTGAATTTTAACAAAGAGTTTGGGGTCGGCATTCTTTGCAGGGAATTTGTTTTCCATATATTCCTTTTCCTTTACAAAACCCAGTCGTTCTAAATGGGAAGCGTAGTACGGATAATTATACCAGGTGATCATGGATCCTATAGAATCAAACCCTTCTACTAATACCCCAACCTTATCTAAGTTAGAAAAGCCCACCGGACCCTCTAAATATTCCAACTCGTGTTGCTTTCCAATTTCAGTCACTTTATCAAGTAATAATTTTGATACTTCTGGGTCATCAATGTAATCAAACCATCCAAATCTCATTTTTCGCACCTGCTGTTGGCGTACTTCAATCCAATTAATGATTGCGACTACACGCCCCACAATTTCCTTTCCTTTATACGCCAGAAAAAAACGGGCATCGGCATCCTTAAAAACGGGATTCTTACTTTTGTCGAACGTATCCAATTCATCCGAGATAATGGGAGGTACCCAATAGGGAGAATCTTTGTACAAGCGAAACGGAAATTTTACAAAGGCTTTTAATTCCGATTTTGATAGGGCTTCTTTAATGGTAATCATAAAAATTATATTCTAAAATCAATACTTATACTATATAGCTTTACCTTGTGTTTGGAGACAACAAAGGTATCATTTTTAGGAGGATAGATGTGCTGCAAAATTTCTTAAAAAAGGACGATTGTTGTTTCAAAAGAATTTTTTTAGCGCTTTCGCAATCTTTGTTGAAAGGGTATAAGGTGCATAACGCAATGGGATATCTACCCAATTGGCTTTTTTGCTTATAGGTTTATGATGGGTAAATGTTGTAAAAGTACGCTTTCCGCGATAAGCACCCATACCACTTTGGCCTACCCCACCAAACGGAAGCCTGTGATTCCCTAAATGAATTAAAACATCGTTAATTACGCCGCCACCAAAACTGTAATTGGCGATAATTGTATTTTGAAAGCGCCTGTTGTTCGAAAAGATATATGTTGCTAAAGGTTTGCCAAATTTAGTAAGGCAATGTTCAATATCTGCTTCGGACTCATACGAGAGAATGGGTAATATGGGGCCAAAAATTTCGTCTTGCATCAATGCACTGTCCCATGAAGGGCTGTCCACCAAAGTAGGAGAAAGGTAATTCGTTGTACTATCCCAAGTACCCCCAAAAATGATAGTTTCATCCTTTAGTTTTTCTATAAGGTTTCGGAGATGATCAGAATTCACGATGCGAGCAAAGTGGGGGGATGCCGCTATATCATTACCGTAAAAATAAGTAATCCATTTCACTAATGCTTGGGTAAACATCGGTTTCACTTGTTGATGTACCAAGATATAATCCGGAGCCACACAGGTTTGCCCGGCATTAAAAAATTTACCCCAGACAATGCGCTTTGCCGCTAAATCTATAGAGGCAGATGTATCTACAATACAGGGATTTTTACCACCCAGTTCCAGTGTTACCGGTGTTAGGTGCTTGGCGGCCTTTTCGTATACTATTTTGCCAACATTGCTGCTCCCGGTAAAGAAAATATAATCCCATTGTAGTGCCAAAAGTTGTTGTGCTACAGCAACGTTACCCAAAACGACCTGCACATGGTTCGGATTAAAAACGGCACCTACAATTTGTGTTAAAAGAGCCGAGGTGTTTGGCGATTTTTCAGAAGGTTTCACAATCACAGTATTTCCTGCAGCAACTGCGCCAATTAGCGGCATCATAGCCAGCATAAATGGATAATTCCATGGAGAAATAACCAACACATTGCCATAAGGTTCTTTGTAGATCCAATCTGAAGAGGGAAAATTTACTACAGCAGACCTAATCCGTTCTGGACGAGACCATGAATCTAATTTGCGAATACATCGTTTTAGTTCTGCCAGCACAATTTGAGTTTCCGAAAGCAGTACCTCAAATTTGGGCTTTTTAAAATCGGCATAAAGCGCATCGCAAATGGCATCCTCTCGGACAACGATCTCCTGATATAGCTTTTTTAAAACCGATTTTCGGTACAAAATGGACTTCGTGATTTCGCTCAAAAAAAAATCACGATGCAACGTTCTTATTTCGGAAAATGTCTTCATTGATATCAAATTTAATCAAATTGGGTGCTGCGCTCGTGTTCGGGGGCTATTTTAATTAAATTTACACAGCAATGGGGAGTTCACGGCGTACTACAAAAATCATGATATGTTCTAAATGAACTGTTTTAAGAAAGCTCATAAGTATGATTAGAAGCTATTGGAATGAAAAACGGAAACTAATTAAATTTGACAAAGGCATTGCCGAAAATGCAACTGTAGCGCATTAAAACAGGTGAGAATTAGAGTTCGGTTACCGAATATTGAAGATGGGTGTCGTAGTATACAGTGAAATGGAATTCTGTGCTTAGCGTTAATTTTGGGAGTTTATAATCTGTTTCATTTTGCGGTACCATGAATACAAGGCATACCCTACAAATAGATTTCCTTTAGAGCGTTGTTCGTAATGCTACCCATACCATAGCACATCCTATTTTATTCCACAACGCGCTTTTGATCCCAAACGTTTCGTAATTGTAGTCCTGAGAAGCACTTCACAGGCGAGGTTGAAGCGTGTTTTTTCACAAATGGATTCGGGAGTAAAGATGGTTTCCATAAAGAAAAATAAGTATTGAATATGATATGAAATAGGAATGTAAATAAATGATATACAGTTATATAAGTCTTTTATAATAAAACTGGATTTGAACCTCTAAAAATTGTTAAAAATACGTTGCCATCGAAACAACTATCTTTGAGCATCAAACCTTCTAAGGTTGCTAAATTAAGTGCTATCAATGGAATTAAATAAATACAGTAAAACTGTCACTCAAGATGTCTCCCTACCTGCAGCTCAGGCTATGCTGCACGCTATAGGATTAACCGATGCGGATCTTAAAAAACCATTTATTGGCATTGCCAGTACGGGGTATGAAGGAAATCCTTGCAATATGCATCTAAATGATTTGGCGTTACATGTTAAAAAAGGGGCAGCTAATGCGGGCATGGTCGGATTAATTTTTAATACCATTGGTGTTAGTGATGGTATTTCGAACGGTACGCCGGGAATGCGTTTTTCGTTACCTTCAAGGGATATTATTGCAGATTCTATGGAAACTGTGGTGCAGGCGCAAAGTTATGACGGCTTAATTACGGTAGTGGGTTGCGATAAGAACATGCCGGGTGCCTTAATGGCAATGTTGCGCTTAAACAGACCGTCTATATTGGTTTATGGAGGCACAATTGCCTCAGGTTGTCATAACGGAAAAAAATTGGATATTATTTCTGCTTTTGAAGCCTATGGGCAAAAAGTAGCAGGTACTATAGATGAAGAAGAATTTAAGGAAGTAGTACACAAAGCTTGTCCTGGTGCAGGAGCTTGCGGTGGCATGTATACGGCAAATACCATGGCGTCTGCCATTGAGGCACTCGGGATGTCGTTGCCCTTTAATTCCTCTAATCCTGCCGTAAGTAACAGCAATTTAAAGGAACAGGAAGCGGTAACGGCAGGAGAAGCACTACGTTTATTATTAGAACGTGATATTAAGCCACTGGATATTGTTACCAAAAAAGCACTGGAAAATGCGTTTCGTTTGGTAACTGTGCTTGGGGGTTCAACGAATGCGGTTTTGCACTTTTTGGCTATTGCGAAAGCGGCCCAAGTGGAATTTACCTTAGATGATTTTAAAAGAATAAGCGATACAACTCCATTGTTGGCCGATTTAAAACCTAGCGGCAAATATTCCATGGAGGATTTGCATGCCGTGGGGGGAATTCCAGGGGTGTTAAAATATATGTTGGCCAACGACATGCTTCACGGTGATTGCCTAACAGTTACCGGCAAGACACTAGCAGAAAACCTAGAACAAGTACCGGATTTGGACGAAGGGCAAACCATTGTAAAAACCTTGGATAACCCCATTAAAGAAACGGGTCATATCCGAATTTTATTTGGTAATCTTGCAACGGATGGTGCCGTCGCAAAAATTACCGGAAAGGAAGGGCTATACTTTAAAGGAACCGCCAATGTTTTTGATAGCGAAACAGCAGTAAATATTGGTATTAAAACAGGAAAGGTAAAAAAGGGCGATGTGGTTATTATTCGCTATGAAGGGCCCAAAGGGGCGCCCGGAATGCCCGAAATGCTAAAACCCACGTCCTCTATTATGGGTGCTGGTTTGGGTAAGGAAGTAGCCTTAATCACCGATGGACGTTTTTCCGGAGGATCGCATGGGTTTGTGGTTGGTCATGTATCGCCCGAAGCACAAGTGGGAGGAAATATTGCCTTAGTCGAGAATGGCGATATTGTGGCCATTGACGCCGTCAACAATACCATAAACGTTGAAATTTCTGATGAAGAATTAGCGAAGAGAAGAGCCAAATGGGTTGCCCCCAAGTTAAAAATAGATCGTGGGGCACTTTATAAATATGCCAAAACGGTATCTTCCGCTTCCAAAGGTTGTGTTACCGACGAATTTTAAATGAAATTAGCGTAGCAGTACGCAGTAAGGTGTGGTGGATTCCGATAGGGTAAACCACTAAAAATGAAATACTACCATTTCACGAATTTTTAAAAATATGGAAACAATAAAAGAACGGAAAAATACCGTAGGCAAACAGACTTCAATCAAAATTAGTGGTGCCGAAGCTATTATTCATTGCTTATTGGCAGAGGGTATTGACCTAATTTATGGGTATCCAGGGGGTGCCATTATGCCTGTGTATGACGAGTTGTATAAATTTCAGGATAAGTTAACCCATGTACTCACCCGACATGAGCAAGGGGCAACCCATGCGGCTCAGGGTTATGCCAGAGTAACAGGAAAGGTGGGCGTGGCTATGGCTACTTCCGGTCCAGGGGCTACCAATTTAGTCACCGGCCTGGCCGATGCTCAAATAGATTCTACCCCTATGGTGTGTATCACAGGGCAGGTAGCACGCCATTTGCTGGGATCAGACGCTTTTCAAGAAACCGATATTATCGGAATATCTACACCGGTAACCAAATGGAATTATCAGGTAACAAGAGCTTCTGAAATTCCTGAAATTATGGCAAAAGCCTTTTACATTGCCAGATCCGGACGTCCCGGTCCCGTACTTATAGATATTACAAAAAATGCGCAAATAGAAGAATTTCAGTTTTCGTATACGCATTGCACGGGAGTGCGAAGCTACAATCCCTACCCAAAACCACAAGCCGGAGCCATTGAGGCGGCTGCAGAGTTAATTAATGCAGCCAAAAAACCGTTTATTGTCTTTGGTCAGGGTGTTATATTGGCTCAAGCCGAGGAGCAATTAAAGGCATTGGTAGAAAAAGCGGGTATCCCGGCAGCATGGACTATTTTGGGCTTATCGGCTATGGATACAGATCATCCCTTAAATGTGGGCATGGTAGGCATGCATGGCAATTATGGTCCAAATATTTTAACGAACGAATGCGATCTGCTTATTGCTATCGGGATGCGGTTTGACGATAGAGTAACCGGAAGCTTAGATACCTATGCCAAACAAGCTAAGGTGATCCATTTTGAAATAGATCCCGCCGAAATTAATAAAAATGTAACTGCAGATGTGGCTGTTTTAGGCAATGCGAAAGAGACCCTATCGTTGCTTTTGCCAAAAATTAAGGCCAATAGTCACACCTCTTGGCATAATGAATTTAAGGAAAAGTATAAAATTGAGTATGAATCTATCATACAGCACGAGTTGCACCCCACGAAAGAAGGACTTACCATGGGCGAGGTGATCGAGGAGATAAATATCGCCTCAAAGAACAATGCCGTTATTGTCACCGACGTAGGGCAACACCAAATGATGGCTTGCCGGTATGCAAAATTTAGACAAACCAAAAGCAATATCACATCAGGAGGGCTAGGCACCATGGGCTTTGCATTGCCTGCGGCTATAGGTGCCAAGATGGGTGCTATGGATAGGGAGGTGGTAGCTATTATTGGCGATGGGGGCTATCAAATGACAATTCAGGAATTAGGGACTATTTTCCAGAATAAAACCCCGGTAAAAATTGTGGTACTTAATAACGATCATTTAGGCATGGTGCGGCAGTGGCAAGAATTGTTTTTTGAGAGCCGTTACGCCTCTACAGTAATGACCAATCCCGATTTTGTAAAAATTGCCGAAGGGTATCATATTACCTCCAAAAGGGTTACCGAGCGCAAGGATTTAAAAGTGGCTGTTCAAGAAATGATAGCTTCAAATGACGCTTTTTTCTTAGAAGTTTGTGTGGAAAAGGAAGGGAATGTATTCCCTATGATTCCTTCCGGTGCTTCTGTTTCTGATATTCGATTAAAATAAAAACACCTAATGTTATTTTTATCTTTTAAAAGCACCAAGCGCTTAGCGATATGATGGATTCTTTAATTCAGAACATCCCCAAAATCCATGAAGAAATTGAAAGAAAATCCAATGAGATTGGGTTTACCATGTCTTCGGATCTGTACGTGGGAACCTTATTAAAAACATTGATTTCGTCCAAGCCAAAATCTAATGTGTTAGAACTGGGTACGGGAATTGGACGCTCCTTGTCTTGGATGTGCGATGGTATGGATGCCGATTCCAAGATTATTTCGGTAGACAACGACCCCAAGCTTATCGCTATTGCCCAACAGTATTTTGGGAGTGATGCGCGGGTTCAATTGGTTTGTGCCGATGGGTCGGAGTGGATACAAAATTATAAGGGTGAAAAGTTCGATTTGATTTTTGCCGATGCATGGCCCGGTAAGTACAGCGATATTGATGCCGTATTGGCATTGGTAAAAGTTGGAGGGTTTTATGTGGTTGATGATATGACACAGCAGCCAAATTGGCCGGAAGGGCATGAAAACAACGTGAACCAACTGATTCGGTATCTTGAAAATAGAAACGATATGACACTAACCAAAATGAATTGGTCTACGGGATTGATTATTGCGGCACGAAATTATTGAGAAAATGAATAAATCGACAGTACAGGAAATAGAAGCGCGTTTTGACAACGATGTTGAGAGGTTCTCGAACCTTGAAGCAGGACAGGTGGCCACAATAGATGCCAAAATTTCATTAGAGTTGATTACAGAAGCATCATTCAGATTGGTGCCAAATGCCATAAATTTATTAGATGTTGGTTGCGGAGCAGGAAATTACACCTTAAAAATGCTTTCTAAAATTCCTGAATTAAACTGTACTTTAGTCGATCTAAGCGCCCCGATGTTAGATAGAGCATACCAAAGAGTCTCCGTAGAAACAACCGGAGCAATCCATGTTGTCCGTGGCGATATTCGCAGCGTTTCGCTAGAGAATAATCATTATGATATTGTGTTGGCCGGTGCAGTTCTACATCATCTACGCGATGATCAAGATTGGGAGGATGTGTTCAAAAAAATCCACGCTTTGTTAAAGCCGGGCGGATGTTTTATGATTGCAGACCTAGTAACGCAGGAAACCCCCATTTTAGACACCTACATTTGGGAACGCTATGGTGATTATTTAGAAGGTATTAATGGTAGCGCATATAGAGAAAATGTTTTTGATTATATTCATAAAGAGGACTCCCCGCGATCCATTAACTTTCAAATAGATCTGATGCGAACTGTGGGTTTTAAAAGCATTGAAATATTGCATAAAAATATGTGCTTTGGGGCATTTGGAGGTATTAAATAAAAGGGGTTATATATGACCTAAAATTTCAATCATAGCCCCATTCTAAATAAATTTAATTTAACAATAACAACTAATAATTAAAACACCAATAAAAACAACCCATTTCTCCGAAATGGCGAAATTCTGAAACGTATGGAAAATAAATGGTTTACCATATCAGTATATTCCGAAAACAACGTGGGATTGCTGAATAGAATATCGGGTATATTCTTAAAGCGTCATATTAATATAGAAAGCTTAAATGTTTCTAAATCAGAAATTGACGATGTATCTAAATTTACCATAGTAGTACACACTACGGAGAAATGGGTACATAATATTGTGGGGCAAATAGAAAAGCAAATCGAGGTTATAAAAGCCTTTTATCATACCGATGAGGAAACCATATACCAAGAATCGGCACTGTTCAAAATTGCATCGCACCTCTTATTTGATGAACGTCAAATTCAAAACATTATTAAGGAGAACAATGCACAAATTGTAACCGTTTCCAGAGACTTTTTCGTTCTAGCGAAAACAGGACGAAGAAACGAAATTGATGAAATGCACCATCAATTAAAACCATTTGGTATTATGCAGTTTGTTCGTTCGGGTAGGATATCTGTATCCAAATCAGAAATGAAAATTTCAGCAATTTTAAAAGAATTTCAAAACAGTTAATCAATTTAAACCATAAAAAGAGAATACAAAATGGCAAATTATTTTAATACACTATCCCTTAGAGATCAATTAACCCAATTGGGAAAATGCAGGTTTATGGAATCTAGCGAGTTCTCTGATGGTGTATCGGCTTTAAAAGGAAAAAAAATAGTAATTGTGGGCTGTGGCGCTCAGGGACTAAACCAAGGACTTAATATGCGTGATTCCGGATTAGACATTTCGTATACGTTACGGGAGGCCGCCATAAAGGAACAAAGGGCTTCATTCCTAAATGCGAAGGAAAACGGGTTTACGGTAGATACCTATGAAAACTTGATTCCCAACGCTGATTTGGTCATTAACTTAACGCCAGACAAACAGCATACCAACGTGATCACCACGATTATGCCATTAATGAAACAAGGCGCTACCTTATCGTATTCGCATGGCTTTAATATTGTGGAAGAAGGCATGCAGATACGGGAAGACATCACCGTAATCATGGTGGCTCCAAAATGCCCCGGATCCGAAGTTCGAGAAGAATACAAACGAGGGTTTGGGGTGCCAACACTTATAGCTGTACATCCAGACAATGATCCTCAAGGCAAAGGTTTTGAGCAAGCCAAAGCCTATGCAGTCGCCACTGGCGGACATAAGGCCGGGGTGCTAGAATCTTCTTTTGTAGCGGAAGTAAAATCGGACTTAATGGGCGAGCAAACTATTTTGTGTGGGCTCTTGCAAACCGGTTCTATTTTGTGTTTTGATAAAATGATTGAAAAAGGGATTGCACCAGGGTATGCCTCAAAATTAATACAGTACGGTTGGGAAACGGTAACAGAAGGGCTAAAATACGGTGGCATCACCAATATGATGGATCGGTTGTCGAATCCTGCAAAAATTAAGGCCTTTGAACTTTCCGAGGAATTGAAAGAAATTATGCGCCCTTTGTTCCATAAGCACATGGACGATATCATGAGCGGCCACTTCTCTAAAACAATGATGGAAGATTGGGCTAATGATGATAAAAATCTATTGACTTGGCGTGCCGCTACCGGAGAAACAGCTTTTGAAAAAACACCGGCCGGAAGTGAACCCATTTCAGAGCAAGCGTATTATGACAACGGCGTACTTATGGTAGCTTTTGTGAGAGCAGGAGTAGAATTGGCTTTCGAATCCATGACCGAATCCGGAATCATCGCAGAATCGGCTTACTATGAATCCCTTCATGAAACACCCCTAATTGCAAATACCATAGCTCGTAAAAAATTATTTGAAATGAATCGGGTTATTTCGGATACTGCAGAATATGGTTGCTATTTGTTCGACCATGCTTGCAAACCGTTGTTGGCCGATTTTATGAAAAAAATTGATACCGATGTTATAGGAAAGTCTTTTGGAGAAGCTAAAGGAAATGGCGTGGATAATGCCAAACTCATAGCCGTTAATAAAGCACTTAGAGATCACCAAGTAGAAGTTGTGGGGGCACGCTTACGTGCTTCTATGACGGCTATGAAACCAATTGTATAAGTCTTTTTAACAATTTAGTAAGGTTGTCTCTTTAGAAGAGGCAGCCTTTTCTTTTTTTATCTTCTTATCTTTACACCATCACTTAACACATTAAAATGGCCGATACACAACAAATAATTCCGGAAGAATTTCAAATTAAACACCCCATAACACAAAAAACCTATCTTACCGATGGGGAATTAAAAGAATGGAAGGGTGCTACTACAGAAGTATACTCAACCATTTCTTCAACCCTAAAATACAAACCTACCTTATTAGGAACAATTCCCGAATTAGGAGAAACAGAAGCTTTGGAGGTGCTCGATAGCGCTTTAAAAGCCTATAACAGGGGGCAAGGTATTTGGCCCACCATGCACGTAAAGGATCGGATTGCGTGTATGGAGAAGTTTGTAAAAAAAATGGAAACAAAAAGGGAAGAAGTGGTAAAACTACTCATGTGGGAAATTGGCAAATCCCTGCCCGATTCGCAAAAGGAGTTCGACCGAACGGTGGATTATATTAATGACACCATAGAGGAATACAAGGAATTGGATCGCAACTCCGCCAAGTTCCAGAAGCACGACGGGGTGTATGCGCATATTAAAAGAGGGCCTCTTGGTGTAGTGTTGTGCCTGGGTCCCTACAATTATCCGCTTAATGAGACCTTTGCGCTTTTGATTCCCGCTATTATCATGGGCAACACTACGATATTTAAACCTGCCAAACATGGTGTTTTATTAATTACTCCGTTGTTAGAAGCTTTTCAAAGTTGTTTCCCAAAGGGAGTTGTTAATGTAATTTTTGGTCGGGGAAGGGTAGTAGCAAGCCCCATTATGAAGACGGGTAAGGTAGATGTTTTGGCATTAATAGGAAATAGCAAATCGGCCAATGCACTGCAGGAGCAACATCCTAAAAGTAACCGATTGCGTTTGGTGCTTGGGCTAGAAGCTAAAAATCCTGCCATTATTTTACCAGACGCTGATTTGGATTTAACCATAGACGAGTGCCTGGCAGGTACCTTATCGTTTAACGGACAACGATGTACTGCCCTTAAAATTATATATGTGCATGAAGACATTGCAGAAGCGTTTAATGCGCGTTTTGCAGCACGCGTAGATGCCTTGAAATTTGGCAACCCTTGGGAATCTGGTGTAAAACTAACGCCTTTACCCGAAGTAGATAAACCAAGCTATATACAAGGGTTAATAGATGATGCGCAAGCTAAAGGAGCTACTATTTTGAATTCTAAAGGAGGAGAGCGGCTAGAAAATTATATTTGGCCTGCTGTACTTTATCCCGTTTCTAAGGAGATGCGGGTGTATCATGAAGAACAGTTTGGCCCGGTTATTCCCGTGATACCCTTTAAGGATATTGAAGAACCATTAGATGACATGGCCGCCTCCAATTACGGACAGCAAGTAAGTTTATTCGGAAATGATGTGTATGCCTTAGCTCCCTTAATTGATACCTTAGTAAATTTAGTTTGCAGGGTAAATCTCAACAGTTCCTGTCAGCGAGGCCCGGATGTGTATCCTTTTACGGGAAGAAAAGATTCAGCCCAATCTACGCTAAGTGTGCATGACGCCCTCCGATCTTTTTCGGTGCGTACCTTTGTAGCGTCTAAGGACAATGCCATTAATAATGAAATCCTCGAGAAATTATTGGAGACCAAATTATCCAATTTTGTAAGCACAGATTACATTTTATAAGAAATGATATCCTAATACCAGGAAACCTGCACAAAATACGGTGCAGGTTTTTTTTATCTTATTTATCAAGGCAGTATATGGGGTATTTTACCCTTTATAATATAAATTCTTCTGTATGTAAGGTAATATAGAACACATATTGGATAACTGCCCATACTTCTCAATATTCGAATACACCTAAATTTGTACCCACAAAAGATTGCCATAGTAGTTCGTATTTGAATCTAGGTAGTCCAAATTGATTAACATGAAATCGAAATTTAAAAATTTGAAACCTTTAATTGCACTGGCTATTGGTGGTTTTGGTATTGGAATGACGGAATTTGTAATCATGGGTATTTTACCCGATGTGGCCAATGCCCTCCGCATTAGTATTCCTATGGCCGGTCATTTTATTGCGGCCTACGCCCTGGGGGTTGTAGTGGGTGCCCCAACCTTATCTTTACTAGGCAGTAAATGGTCTGCGCATAAGGTACTTTTGGCCTTAATGCTTTGGTTTACGGTGTTCAATACCCTATCGGCCTTTGCATCGAATTATGAAATGCTTTTGCTAGCACGCTTTATGTCGGGATTACCGCATGGTGCTTTTTTTGGTATTGGTGCTGTAGTGGCCGGAAAACTTGCCAAAGACGGAAAAGCGGCTCAAGCCATTGCCATTATGATGGCCGGACTTACGCTTGCCAACGTGTTAGGTGTTCCCTTAGGTACATATGTTGGACATCATTACCATTGGAGTATTGCGTTTTTAATTGTTGGTATTTGCGGTCTTTTGGCAATGGCGGGTATATATTTTTGGATGCCTAACCTTCCGCCTTCCTCTTCAAAACCCTTGCTAAGCGACTTAAAAGTGTTTCAAAGACCACAGCTTTTGGCGCTTATTTTACTAACTACTATAGGTACAGGTGGATTCTTTGCTTGGTACAGTTATATCGCACCATTGATTACCGAAGTGGCCGGACATCCCGAAAGTGTCGTGAGCTATGCGATGGTCATTGCTGGTTTGGGAATGATTGTAGGTAATTTTTTAGGGGCTAAAATGGTGGAACGATTTTCGGCACTGAACGCCGTATTTATTTCGTTAATGCTGATGGTTTTTGTGTTGCTCCTCAACACCTTTTTGGCCGAAAGCAAAGTGTTGGTACTTGTAATGACCTTTGTTATCGGAGCGGTGGGCTTTAGTATATCTACACCAATTCAAATGGCGATCATCAAGGCGTCTAAAGGGTCAGAGATTTTGGGATCTTCCATGAATCAAAGTGCTTTTAACATGGGCAATGCGTCTGGAGCCTATTTGGCCGGATTACCCATAGCGATGGGTTACGGATTTACTTCTGCCGATTGGGTAGGCGCAGCTCTGGCAGGTGCCGGGGTGCTTATGGCAGGTACTTTACTATGGGCACAAGGAAAAACGGGCATCCGTTTCAAGAAGAAAAAGTGGGCATTACCTACTTAAAATGCCATTAAAACGAAAAAAAGAAGCCGTCTCATTCATTTTAGACGGCTTCTTTTTTTTTCGATGGGTAGCCTTTTAAATATGAGCTGCTAACCAATCACCAACTTCACTGGTCTTAAAGGAGGTTCCGCCATCGGCCAAATCTTCTGTCACCACACCTTCAGCCAAAGATTCGTTTACTACCTTTCGAATGGATTCTGCTTCCTCTGTTAGGCCAAAGTCTTCAAACATCATGGCTGCGGACAATACGGTGGCCAGAGGATTTGCAATGTCCTTACCTGCGGCCTGAGGGTACGATCCATGTATGGGCTCGTACAATCTTGTTTTTAAACCAATAGAAGCAGACGGCATTAATCCCATAGAACCGGAGATTACTGACGCTTCATCGGTTAAAATATCGCCAAAAAGATTTTCGGTAATCATCACATCGTACGCTTTTGGCCATTGTACTAAACGCATAGCTACAGCATCTACAAATTCATAAGAGACTGTTACCTCCGGATAGTCTTTTTCCATGGCTTGTACTGTTTCTCTCCATAAACGAGATGTTTCCAACACATTGGCTTTATCTACACAGCAAAGTTTTTTAGATCGTTTCATGGCCATTTCAAAGCCCATTTTGGCTAAACGTTGAATTTCCGAACGCGTATACGTGCAGGTATCATATGCTGTATTTCCTTCATCTTCTCTGCCGCGTTTTCCAAAATAAATACCCCCTGTGAGCTCTCTAAGGATAATTAAGTCCGTACCTTCTATTCGTTCTCTTTTTAAGGGCGATTTATCGATAAGGGAAGGAAACGTAAATGTTGGCCTCACATTGGCAAAAAGCCCTAGTTTTTGACGCATTTTAAGTAGTCCTTGTTCCGGACGTACTTTGGCAGAAGGATCGTTGTCAAATTTGGGATGCCCAATAGCACCAAACAATACGGCATCTGCCTTGGCACATACCTCATGCGTGGTTTCTGGGTAAGGATCTCCCACCGCATCTATAGCCGCCGCCCCTGTCAAGGCTGGAGTCCAAACGATTTCATGGTTAAATTTCTTGGCAATGGCATCGGATACTTTTACCGCCTGCGCAATAACTTCGGGACCTATGCCGTCTCCGGCTAAAAGGGCTATGTGTAATTTCATGCTTTATTATGCTTAGTTCTTCTTAACTGTAATTGGATTGAATGTTAATTTCTAGTTTTTTACGTATTCACCTAAATGATGTTCAACATTTTTTCAGTTGCCTTTATCGCAGAAACCGTCTGATCTGAGTCTAGCCCCGTGGTGGTAAACTCTCTGCCTTCCTTCTCCCAGGTAATCAACGTTTCGCAAAGGGCATCCGAATTACTGCCCGGGGGAATGCGCACGGCATAGTCGACCAGTTTGGGCAAACTCAATTTTCTGGATGCATAGAGCTTTCTAAGGGCATTCATAAAGGCATCGTATTGGCCATCACCTTGCGCGTGTGCCTCAAAACAATTGCCTTCAATTTCAACAGCCACGGTGGTAGAGGGCATTAATCCCTTGGAATGGGTAAGTACATACGATTTTACAAGCACTTTCTTTTGATAGGCCTCACTGTCTAAAATATCTGATATAATGTAAGGTAAATCCTCCTTGGTGACCCGTTCCTTTTTATCGCCCAATTCGATGATGCGCTCCGTTACTTTTTTAAGTTCATCGTTGTTAAGAGTTAATCCTAATTCTTGGAGATTCTTAACAATATTAGCTTTTCCCGATAATTTTCCCAGTGCATATTTTCGCTTTCTTCCGAACCGCTCCGGTAACAAATTATTAAAGTAAAGGTTCATTTTGTTATCTCCATCTGCATGAATGCCGGCTGTTTGCGTAAATACATTATCACCAACTATGGGTTTATTGGCAGGGATGCTAAATCCGGTAAATGCCGAAACAAGTTTGCTTACTTTATACAGTGATGATTCGTTTACAGAAGTGGTTATATCGGGTAAAAAATCGTTTATGGCTGCAATGACACTGGCCATTGGGGCATTCCCGGCTCTTTCGCCCATGCCATTGATGGTTAAGTGAAGTCCATGACAACCGGCTTTTACGGCTTCTAAGGCATTGGCTACCCCTAGGTCGTAGTCATTATGACCATGAAAATCGATATGTAGGGTAGGGTATCGTTGTATGATTTCTGATAAAAAATTGAAAGTTTCCCAATAGGTTAGGACACCTAAGGTGTCGGGCAATAAAATCCTTTTCACAGGTTGGGTGGTCAAAAAGTCCAAAAACTGGAACACATAATCTTTGGAATTTCGCATGCCATTACTCCAATCTTCTAAATAAATTTGATTGTTGATTCCTCTTTTTTTGGCGTCTTCAAAAACGGCAGCAATTTCGCCAAAATGCTGTTCCGGAGTTTTCTTTAATTGATGCGTTAAATGGTTTAAAGAGCCTTTTGTGAGGAGGTTTTGGGTTTTTGCACCGGTTTGTTCCATCCAATCCAATGAAACCCCTGCATCTGTAAAGGTAAGTACTTCAATTTGTTCTAGATATCCGGACGCTTCGGCCCATTCTGTGATTTTTTTTACCGCTTGTAATTCGCCCTCAGATACTCTGGCAGAGGCCACCTCAATGCGGTCTACTTTAAGTTCTTCCAAAAGCAATTTAGCCAGGGTTAGTTTTTCCGAGGCCGAGAAGGATACTCCCGAAGTTTGCTCGCCATCTCGGAGCGTAGTATCCATTATTTCAATTTTTCTTTGCTTCATTTTAAAGGTTGCACATAATGCTACTTAAGTAAAGGGGGTTCATTGGAAATATCCCAATATAGATGGGTTGTACGTATGATCTTTCCTAAAATTATAAAGGTGTATTTGCAGCAAATTTTTCGATGGTTGGTTTCATGTTTAATAGGTAATCAATATCATCAAAACCATTTTGCATATTCTTCTTTTTGTAGTCATTAATTTCAAAGGACTCCTGAACTCCGGTAGCCAAAAGTGTTATTTTTTGCGTACCTAAATCCACTTCTAATTCCGTGGTTGGATCTGCTTCTATCGCTTTAAAAATGGTCTCCAAGAACTCCGGACTCACTTGTACGGGCAGCACACCAATATTAAGACAGTTTCCTTTAAAAATATCTGCGAAAAAGCTAGAAACCACACATCGAAATCCATAGTCATAGATAGCCCAAACTGCGTGTTCTCTAGAAGATCCGGAACCAAAATTTTTACCGCCCACTAAAATTTTACCACTATAGGTCGCATTGTTCAGCACAAAATCGGACTTAGGGTTATTATCTTGATTATAACGCCAATCTCTAAACAAATTATCGCCAAATCCTTTGCGTTCAGTCGCTTTTAAGAATCTTGCCGGAATAATTTGATCGGTATCTACGTTCTCTATAGGCAGTGGTACTGCGGTACTTTTAAGGATGTTAAATTTATCGTATGCCATTATTCGGTGTTCGTTTATTGTTTTTTTAATGCTCCCATACAAGCATTTTAGCTTTATCTTAAAGATTTGATTTTCGCATAGAATTACGATTCACAAGGCTCAAATCAATTAGGTACTAATGCCTCCATGAGTTCCCGAGGGTCCGTTACCTTTCCGGTTACGGCTGCGGCGGCAGCTACGAGCGGACTTGCCAATAAAGTTCTGGATCCCGGGCCTTGGCGCCCTTCAAAGTTTCGGTTAGAGGTACTTACGGCTAATTTTCCGGGGGGAATTTTGTCATCATTCATGGCAAGGCAAGCAGAACATCCGGGTTCTCGCAATTCAAAACCGGACGCTTGCAAAATGTCGAGAATCCCTTCTTCTTTAATAGCCGTTTCTACTTTATGCGATCCCGGTACCAGCCAAACGGTAACATTGGGTGCCTTTTTTCTACCTTTAACAATGGAGGCAAAGGCTCTGAAATCTTCAATTCTACCATTGGTACAACTCCCCAAAAATACAAAATCAATAGGCTTTCCAATCATAGCTTCTCCTTCATTAAAGGCCATATATTGCAGGGATTTTTTATAGGTTGATGCACCACCTTGTACAGCGTCTGATGTGGGGATGTCTTTGGTGATCCCCATACCCATTCCAGGGTTGGTACCATAAGTAATCATAGGTTCAATGTCTGCACCATTAAAACGAAATTCTTTATCAAAAGGCGCATCGGTATCCGTATAGAGCGTTTCCCAATAGCTCATTGCTTTCTCCCATTCTGCCCCTTTGGGTGTAAATTCGCGTCCGGCAATATATTCAAAGGTTTTTTCGTCAGGCGCAATCATACCGCCTCGAGCACCCATTTCAATACTTAGGTTGCAAACGGTCATACGGCCTTCCATACTCATATTTCTAAATATTTCTCCGGCATATTCCACGAAGTAGCCTGTAGCTCCGGAAGTTGTTAATTTGGAAATAATAAAAAGAGCCACGTCCTTTGGTGTTACACCAAAATTTAAATCTCCGTCAATGGTTATGCGCATACTTTTTGGTTTGGGCTGCATAATACATTGGGTGGCCAAAACCATTTCTACCTCAGAGGTTCCGATGCCAAACGCAATAGCACCAAATGCACCGTGCGTAGAGGTATGAGAATCACCACAAACAATAGTAGCTCCAGGAAGGGTAATTCCATATTCCGGACCAACGACATGGACAATGCCATTTTTTTCATGACCCAACCCCCAATACGAAATACCATGTGCTTTGGCATTTTCTTCCAATGCTTTCAATTGAATAGCGGATAATGGATCGGCTACCGGTAAATGCTGATTGATAGTGGGCGTATTATGATCTGCCGTTGCGAAGGTACGCTCAGGATATAAAACCTTAATCCCCCTGCTTTTTAGCCCTAAAAACGCAACGGGACTTGTAACCTCGTGCACCATGTGCCGATCAATGAAAAGGACATCAGGCCCGTTTTCTATTTTATGAACGACATGGGCATCCCATACTTTGTCAAATAATGTTTTTTTCATGTATTAGTATTTATTTTATCAAATTGGTCATGCTTCGACTGCGCTCAGCACAGGAATGAAACTCGCCAATAATCATTCTCTAATGTGTTACACTTTTTAGCATGGCTCATTTCATCTTTATTATGTAATATTTGTAGTAAAGTCACTTTAATTTTTACGCCTTCAGAAATGGAACATTTTAAAACGTGCAAATTTAAAAATATAAGATTTTATAACCTAGACATCTGGCTTGGAATTACGATGTTCAAATTCTTGTTTTCTTCTGTTTAGAAGGTGATTTTTTTAAGAAGCGTTCAACTTACGTAGTTCCAAATATTTTTCTGCTGCATCAAAATCGTTAAGGTTTCCTTTACAGCTCGGTTTTCCTCTAATTGTAGTACAGGATCCTTTTTAAGGAAAGATACCGCATATTGCCGGGCAAGTTGTACTATTTTTGCATCTTTTACGATATCCGCAATCTTTAAATTGAGCATGCCACTTTGTTGCGTGCCCATGAGGTCTCCGGGACCACGAAGTTTCAAGTCCACTTCGGCCAATTGAAATCCGTCATTGGTGCTTACCATGGTTTCTATACGGGTTTTCGCTTCTGCAGAAAGTTTGTGGCCAGTCATCAAGATACAATAACTTTGATCGGCACCGCGTCCCACACGACCACGAAGCTGGTGTAGCTGCGACAAGCCGAAACGTTCTGCACTTTCAATGACCATTACGCTAGCATTGGGTACGTTTACACCTACTTCTATGACTGTGGTAGCTACCATGATCTGCGTTTCACCCTTAATAAATCGCTGCATCTCATAGTCTTTGTCTTCCGCTTTCATTTGGCCGTGAACAATAGAAATTTGATAGGTAGGAAGCGGAAAGTCTCGTGCCATACTGTCGTACCCATCCATTAAATCTTTGTAATCCAAAGCTTCAGACTCCTTTATAAGCGGATATACCACGTAAATTTGACGGCCTTTAGCAATTTCCGATTTTAGAAAACCAAAAACTTTTAAGCGATTGCCATCATACCGATGTACTGTTTTTATAGGCTTTCGCCCGGGAGGCAATTCATCGATAACCGAAATATCCAAATCGCCGTATAAACTCATAGCCAATGTTCGGGGTATGGGGGTCGCTGTCATTACTAAAATATGTGGAGGAAGCGTGTTTTTATGCCACAATCGAGAGCGCTGTGCCACCCCAAAACGATGCTGTTCATCCACTATGGCAAGGCCTAGATTTTGGTAGTTTACCTTGTCTTCCAAAAGCGCATGGGTGCCAATGAGGATATGTATTTCCCCACGTTCTAGTTGTTCATGGATTTTTTTCCGTTCCGATTTCTTAACCGAACCTGTAAGCAACCCTATCCGAATACCAATTCCGGAGGCTAACTGCTGTAAGCTGTTAAAATGTTGCTGCGCCAAAATTTCGGTAGGCGCCATAAGGCAAGATTGATACCCATTGTCTATGGCCAAAAGCATAATTAAGAGTGCCACAATAGTTTTTCCGGAACCCACATCGCCTTGCAGCAAGCGGTTCATTTGCGCCTTACTTCCCAAATCGGCACGAATTTCTTTTACCACCCTTTTTTGGGCATTGGTAAGTTGAAACGGCAGGTGATTTTCATAAAATTCATTGAATAACGTGCCCACCTTATGAAAGGGAAAGCCTTTTATTTTATGTTTTCGCAACATTTTTTTGGAAAGGAGTTGCAGTTGTATAAAGAATAATTCTTCAAACTTTAAACGGAATTCAGCTTGTGCTAAGAGTTGTTGGTTTTTTGGAAAATGAATATTGAATAGGGCTTCCGATCGGGAAAGAAGTTTTAAATCTGCCCGTAGGTCTTTCGACAGCGTTTCGGGAAAGGAACCTTTGGCTTCAACAAACAATTGTTGTAACATTTTATGAATTACCTTATTGCTGATTCCTTTATTGCTCAATTTTTCCGTAGATGGGTAAACCGGCTGCATGTACAATCGAAGCCCTTTTTGATGCGCTTCTAACAATTCCATCTCCGGATGCGGCATGGAAACAATACCATTAAACCAATTGCAACGCCCAAAAATAACGTAAGGCGTATTCAATTTTAGGTTTTCACGAATCCATTTAACACCTCTAAACCACACCAATTCCATTTGCCCGGTAGTGTCCTCAAAGGTGGCTACCAATCGGCTTCCTTTATTTTGAGCTACAGTTTTGAGATGCACAATTTTCCCAATGATTTGTACGTCGGCACTTTGTGGTTGTATTTCTGCTATGGTATAGTACCGGGTTCTGTCGATATACCGGTTCGGAAAAAGATGCAACAAATCATCGTAAGAACCTATATTAAGCTCGGACGTAAGGGTTTGTGCCCTATGGGGTCCTACACCTTTCAGATACACAATAGGCGTATTAAGAAAATTCTGGTTCATGCGACTAAAATAGTGGTAAACCTATAAAACTGCAACAAAGCAAAATACTTAATCTAAAGAATTCTCTGGAGCATACCCCGGGTTTTCGCAGCCACCTTTGCTTTGGAGCTATCGAAACTACTATTGGTAGTTTTGGGTGCGGTAACATTATGAATTTCGGTTTCGACTTTCAGGTAAAAATGAAACCGGCGAAATTTGCCCTGAGCACTTCGATAAACTAAGTAGGGCGTTTATTGAAGGGGTAGCCCCAAGGCTTGCCTATGGGATCGTCAGTTTTACGAAATTCTTTATTTTGTGGTTTATTTGTATTTGGGTTTCCATGAATCCGTTGAAAAATAATACGGTGGTAGTCGTAGGAAAATACTATTTTTAATTGAACAACTAGATTTATGGGCATTTTAGTATGAACAAAAAAAATACTTTTCAATGCTAGTTTAAGATATAAATAGTATGGATCACGCCATTATTTATTCATAAAAATGCACCGTTACGTAGGCGTAATTGAGACAGATGAAACCTTCATGATAATTTATAGACATATAGGAGAAAGAATACGTGGATGTCCATGTGTTCACCGAAAAAAGATAAAACAAATATATGAAACAACTTCTACAGATTTTTTTAGCATTTTATGTCTTGTTAATGAATGCTCAAAAAACGCCTATAGTAGATTTTACGCATGCCGATGCAGCTTTAACCATTAACCCCAATACAAAAGAAATAGGTGGACGCGTTACTTATACATTCCATGTTTCCGAGACAATAGACACTGTTTTTTTAGACGCAAAAGCCCATCAATTTTCGGAGGTTACTTTAAATACAAAAAAAGTTCGTTTTACAAACGACGGCACTAAAATCACTGTAAAATATCATTTTAAAAAAGGAAGAGCGTATACATTATCGTTAACCTATACGGTACGCCCTAAACAGACCGTTTATTTCGTGGGCTGGGATGGGAATAGCCAAAACAAACAAATATGGACGCAAGGTCAGGGCAAGTACACCAGCCATTGGCTGCCCAGCTTTGACGATATGACCGAAAAAGTGGAGTTTGATTTGAGCATTACGTTTAATAAGCAGTACGAAGTAATGGCCAATGGCGCACTTGTTTCAGTTCAAGAAAAGGATAGCCTTAAGACGTGGAACTTTAACATGAATAAGCCCATGAGTAGCTATTTGGTAGCATTTGCCATCGGCAAGTATCACAAAAAAGAATTGCGATCTGCCAGCGGGGTACCTTTAGCACTCTATTACTACCCTAAGGACAGTGTGCGCATAGAACCAACGTATCGGTATTCGAAAGAAATTTTTGATATACTGGAAACAGAAATCGGCGTGGCATATCCATGGCAAAATTATAAGCAAATTCCCGTTCGCGATTTTTTATATGCCGGTATGGAAAATACAGGCAATACTATTTTTTCTGATGCCTATGTAATAGATTCAGTCGCGTTTAAAGATCGAAATTATATCAACATTAATGCCCATGAATTAGCACACCAATGGTTTGGCAATTTGGTTACAGAAGTAGATAGCGCACATCATTGGTTGCATGAAGGTTTTGCTACCTATTATGCACTTTTAGCAGAAAAGACGCTTTTTGGTGAACCTTATTTTTATTGGAATCTTTTAGAATCTGCCCAACAGCTAAACGAATTGTCTCGAAATGGTAAGGGAGAGGCCTTAACCGATCCGAAAGCTGGCAGCCTTACCTTTTATCAAAAGGGTGCATGGGCCTTATTTATGCTTCGCCAACGTGTTGGTGAGGAGTCCTTTAGGGAAGGTGTGAAAAATTATTTAGTGACACATCAATTTAGGAATGTAACTGTTTCTGATTTTTTAGAGGCTGTAGAAGCAGCAAGTGGGCAAGATCTTTCAGATTTTGAAGCGCTTTGGTTGCACAATACGACATTTCCTATGGGGATTGCCAAGAGCGCACTGTCCCGTGCTTCTAGTGAAATGGCAGATTTTTTTGCATTGCAAGAGGAAATGATCACCACCACCATTGATCAGGAAAACGTAGTAAAAAAATATTGGCAAAAATCAAATTCGCCTTTTTTTAAAAAAGCAGTGATTGCGTTGTATAACAGGTATATGGGGGTCAATTTTATTCAAGAAGCCTTACGGTCCGATAGTTGGGAGATACGACAGGCACTTGCCGTGCACATCCGGAAAATTCCCGATGAACTGCAAACAGAATTTGCATCCCTTTTGAACGACGCAAGTTACGAAACTATAGAAAATGCGCTTTATCGGTTGTGGATTCAGTTCCCGAATCACCGCAACCAGTATTTAGATAAAACGAAGGGCATAGAAGGTTTTTCCAATAAAAATGTACGCATACTTTGGCTATCTTTAGCGGTATTAACCAATGGGTATGAGGTAGCTAAAAAGCCTGAATATTATGCGGAATTGGCAGGCTACACCGCAGTAGATTTTGGATATGAGATTCGGCAGACCGCCTTTCAATATGTACATAATGCCTTTGAGTATACGGATCAGAACCTAAAAGACCTTATTAATGCAACAGCGCATCACGTGTGGCAATTTCGAAAATTTGCCCGTGAGTTACTCAATGAACTACTAGAAAATCAAGATTATAGAAAACGCATACAGGTTTTGGCTCAGCACTTACCGGTAGCGGAAACTGCATATGTATTCACTAAATTAGGAACAAAATGAGAGCAATGGTTATTTCAGGCGGTGGCAGTAAAGGTGCCTTTGCCGGGGGTGTGGCGCAATACCTTATGGAAGAGCAAAAGCAGGTTTACGATCTTTTTATTGGAACCTCTACGGGAAGCTTACTGATCTCGCATTTGGCACTTCAAGAAATCGAAAAAATACGATCGGTTTACACCTCTGTGAGTCAGGAAAATATATTTAGTACCTGTCCCTTTTCTATCACCAAAAAGCACGGCATTGAAAACATCAGTATCAACCATTGGAATGTGCTGCTGAACTTTCTTAAAAAAAGCAAAACCTTCGGGGAGAGTTATAATTTACTAACGTTGATCAAAAAGACCCTAACCAAGGCAGATTTTGAAAAACTTAAAAAAGGCCCAAAAGACATTGTGGTTACTGTTTCTAATCTTTCATTAAATCAGGTAGAATACAAATCTATTACCCATTGCACGTATGACGAGTTTTGCGAATGGATATGGATTTCTTGCAACTATACGCCATTTATGACGCTAGTAAAAAAGAATGGCTGTGAGTATGCCGATGGTGGTTTGGGCAGTATGGTACCCATAGAAGAAGCAATAAAAAGAGGCGCTACGGTGGTAGATGCTATAATTTTACAAACCGAAGTGACCCATCTAAACCGGATGCCTTCCAAAAATGCTTTTTCGCTGCTGACCAATATGTTTGCTTTTATGTTAGATCGGATAGAGGATCAAAATATTCGGATCGGTAAATTTGCAGCGAAGCATAATGATGCCATTATCAATTTTTATTATACCCCGGCCGTACTCACGACCAATTCCCTTATTTTTGACAAGGAAAAAATGACCGCTTGGTGGCAGAGTGGCTATAATTTTGCCAAATTTAAAAGCACAGAAACCAATCAGATAGATGTAGAATGAAAGCACTTGTTATAAGCGGTGGCGGAAGCAAAGGAGCCTTTGCGGGCGGTGTAGCCCAATACCTTATGGAGGTTGAAAAAAAAGAATACGATATTTTGGTGGGTACGTCAACGGGCAGTTTGCTCATAGCGCATTTGGCGCTCAATAAAAGCGATAAACTGTATGATCTTTATACCAACGTAAAACAACGCTCTATCTTTAGCCTAAATCCCTTTGTGGTACGCAAAAAAGGTGACAGGGAATATGTAGGGATAAACTTTCTAAATACGTTCCTGCAATTTGTCAAAGGAAAACGAACTTTTGGCGAAAGCAAGGCCTTGCGAAAAACCATTGCCAAAAATTTTACCAAAGCCGAGTACGAATCGCTTATAGCAACGAAAAAAGATGTCGTAGTTACCGTGTCTAATTTATCTAAAAATCGTGTAGAATACAAATCGATTAAAGACTACAGCTACGAAGAGTTCTGCGAATGGACATGGATTTCGTGCAATTATATTCCCTTTATGTCGCTTGTAAAAAAAGATGGATTTGAATATGGAGATGGCGGGTTGGGATCTGTAGTTCCTATAAAAGAAGCCATTTTAAGAGGTGCCACAGAAATAGATGCCATTATTTTGGAAGCCGAAACCATGGAACACACCAAAGTACTGGGGAAAAATCCGTTTTCTTTAATGCTTAGTATCTACGGTTTTGTGTTAGATCAAATAGGATATCACGATATTTCTGAAGGCGTGTTGGCGGCAAAGCACAAAAATGTAAAACTGAATCTCTATTATACCCCCACAAAATTAACCGAAAACTCCCTGATTTTTAATCGAAAGTTAATGACAAGTTGGTGGTTGCAAGGGTTTAAGTACGCCAAAGACAAACATCAGGAAATAAAACCAACTACCACAGCTCACTAATTTCCTTTTTTACGTACGACAAGGCGGTAGCAGAGGGCGATTGCTTGTCCATGGTTTCATTCAGGATATCTTCCCGAAGTTTATCGGCGGTGTCAGACTCACTCATTCCAGCCTTGCGTATGGCCTGTATGGTGGCACTCTTAGCAGCCTTAATAATATTCCAGCATTCATCGGATAAATAAATTTGTTGCGATAGGTTATGATCAAATTCATTTTCAATGCTTTTTACCAGTAAATTTTCGTAGTCGTTTTTGTGGGTCGATTTTGGCGCAACCCGCACCACCAAACTGGGAATGGAAATCCGCTCTAAAAATAATGCCATGCGTTCATAGGCTTGCAAGCGTATGGGAAGGGTGTTTTTTTGAGAATCTTTGTGCAAAAGATACCGGCGGCGCCCTTCTTCGTTTTTGGTGTGCAATCTAAAAAAATAAAAAGCCACCATACCGGTGACCACGGCAGGTAGTAAATAGGCAAACATTTGAAAAATTTGATCTCCACTCATTGGTTTAGCTTTGGTTATGCGTTTAAAACGAAGGATTTTTTGAAATCGTATTTTGAACCATTGAATCTTGGAACCAATTTATCTGAACTTCGGTTTTCTCTATTTTATATGCTTCTAGCACGGGTTTATGGTGGCAATCCGTGCTACGTCACTACTCGAACTTTTAGTGGGGCTGTTTCGTGTATCCTTTTGTTGAAGCGAAACAAAACAGTACTAAACGGCAATCTGGTTTTGCAGAAAATTAAAGTAGGTTCGGATTCTAAATAATGAAATCAGGCACGAATCAATACCTTATTTCTTCAAATTTTCCCTCACTTTAAAATAGAAGGCATCAAATTTTGGATGAATTCTGATAAAAGTGGTTTGCGACGCTCCTATTTTTCCAAAAGCGGTAATCCGCTCGGGGGCTATTCCGTGGGTGGTAATCAGGCTTTGGGCAACCGCAGAAGCACGTCGGGCAGCCAAATCTAGTCCATCTGTGCCTGTGCTTTGTGTTTCTATAGCAATTGCTGTATCGGGATTAGCCTTAATGACTTTGGCAATTTGCTCTAAAGGTTGCTCTGCCGTTGCCTGTAACGCAAAACTATTCGCATTCGAGCCAAACAACAAATTGGGAGACAATAAGGTACTAACGGCACCATTTTCTACACCAATATTGGCGTCTTCTCCAAGGGTTTGTTTAAAATTGGTGAGGACAAGTAAGGCAATAGAGTCGTTTCTACTAAATTCATCTGTAATTGCTTTTAGCTGTGCTTCTTTTACCTTGAGTGTTTCTAAAGTGCGCCCAATATTATCTGATCGTTGTGCCGATGCCTCGGTAAAACTATTGAGATTTTGCATCAAGGAGGCATTTATTTTCTGGAGTTCTAAGGCTTGTACTTTATGGGCTTCTGCCTCAGCCAAACTGGCCTTTTCAATTTTCTTTGCCTCTGCCAACGCCGTTTTGGTTTCGGTAAGTTCCGACTTTAAATTTCCAATTTCATAGAGAAGGTCTTTTTTATTTTGAGCTTGTGTAAGCATGGCAGCCAATAAGGCAGCTATTAAAAATACATGTGTTTTCATCCCGTAGTAGATCATGTTTTTACAATTCAATTTCTGAGCAAATATAAGGTCAAAAATACGGGTTTTCATAATGAAAATTAAAACAATGCATACAAAACCTGTTTTCTCCCAAGTGAAACCATGATGTTTAAAAGTCGCGAGAAAGCGGTAAAAAAAATCGATAATTCCATCATTTCATCCATTATTTCTTTTTGAAAGTGAAAAAGCCACCGATTTTGTAGCTGTGGCTTTTAATGCGGTTCTAAAAGGTGGCTGTTACACGTTTTTTATAACAGTGGATATAAATTTACTCTACAAGAAATTAGCTACCCAAATAATCTAAACTCATTTGAGTCAGCGCTTTAACCCCTAAAAGAAGCCCGCTATCGTCCAATACAAAATCGGGTGTATGGTGCGGTGCAGCATTGGTATTTCCTGGGGTCATTCCTCCTAAAAAGAAGAAAAAGCCGGGTACTTCTTTTTGAAAATAAGAAAAATCCTCTGCTCCGGTAATTGCCTTTTGTTCCTGAACATTTTCTATGCCTGCTACTTTTTGGATGCTGGGTAGCATCTTTGCCACCAAACTAGGCTCATTGTATGTTATTTCTGTACTGGTAGTAATTTCTATGGTAGCATCGCCTCCGTAAGCTTTTGCAATAGCAGGCACCATTTCTTGCATTCTTCGGGTAACCTGCGCTTGCATATCATAATCTAACGTACGTATGGTGCCAATCATTTCAGCACTTTCCGGGATGATGTTAAAACGTACACCGCTCGTAATTTTACCAACAGAAATTACGGCAGCCTCATCGGTTAGTCTTAATTCCCTACTTACAATGGTCTGCAATCCGTCTATTATTTTTGCGCTAATCAAAATAGGGTCTATTCCAGACCAGGGTTGCGAACCATGGGTTTGTTTTCCTTTTACCTGAATTACAAAACGTTGTGCAGCGGCCATTGCGCCGCCCGATTTGTACTTAATGGTGCCTACCGGTGTCTGGGAGTTAATATGTAACCCAAAAATGGCATCGACCTTCGGATTCTGTAGCACCCCTTCTTTAACCATCAATTTGGCACCACCTTCTTCACCCGGTGGCGGACCTTCCTCGGCAGGTTGAAATATAAACTTTACACTTCCTTTAATTTTGTCTTTGTTTTTAGATAAGACCTCAGCCACTCCCATTAAAATAGCTGTGTGCGTATCATGTCCGCAGGCATGCATGACGCCTACTTTCTCTCCCATAAATTCCGCGGTTACCTGAGATTTAAAAGGCAGATCGGCTCTTTCTGTCACCGGCAACGCATCTATGTCTGCGCGTAGCGCTACTACTTTTCCGGGACGGTTGCCTTTAAGAATGGCTACAACCCCGGTATGCGCCACACCGGTCTTTACGTCTAACCCTAGCGATTTTAAATGATTCGCAATTTTCTCCGCCGTCTTAAACTCCCTGTTACCCAATTCCGGATTTTGGTGTATTTCCCTGCGCCATTCAATAACTTTACGTTCTATGGCAGTGTAGTCCTTTTCCAAATTAGGGCCTTGTGCCAAGGTTAATAACCCCGAGCAAAGTAGTACGGCTGTGATTATATTCTTCATGTTTCAATTTTAAATGTTAACCTATTATTTTTGATGCTTAAAATTTTATAAGTCGATAGCCTTCGTCTTGTAATTGAATAAGTGCTGTCATCGCCGATAGTGCCAATTGCACTTCCGGCATAAGTTCATCTCTGGCGATACCTCTACTCGCGGCCGATTGCCCGCATAGAATAACCTGGCCTCCGGCAGCCGTAATGGCTTGAATCAATTTTTTATTCGGATTTTCCGTCCCGTAGCGGGCTTGGTACGCACTATCGCTTAAAATATCTTTAGACGCAGTGCTGTGTATCACAAGGGCTGCTTTAAGTTGATTTATAGGAATGCCTGCCTGCGCATGCATATTTAAAAAACGAGCTGCCGTTTCTATATTGGGGTTTAGTACGGTATGGCTTTCAGGACTCGCCATAACATCGAATACCGCATGGTAGTTTTTTAAGGTATTCAATACAAAATCAGGATTTTCTACGGTAAATACAGCTCCAAAATCTGAAATAATCGGCCCCGTGTTTTTAGATTGCCCTAGGCAATTAACCATGTTCAATAACGCAACAGCAAGAAGAATAAAAGGATTAAATTTTAACATAGTAAACTTATCATGTGCTAAATATAACAAGAAGGTGGCATATCAAGAAAAAAAATAGTAAAAATGAAAATGGCGTACAGGCTAAGAGGTACCCGCAGCTTTTTAATTGCTATAGAACCATAGCATTTTCAAGAGATGGTGTTTTGTAGAAGTCCGTTCTGCACTACATCCACGGCGAGTACACCTTGTCTCGTTCTTATTTGTTCATAATTATTAAAATCAAGGTTTTAAGATAAGGGTATTTATGTCTAAATTCACCCTCCCTTAAAAACAAAGAAAGTCTTGGAGAAGTTTATTAATGAGTTAAATGAAGCCCAAAAGGCACCGGTGCTGCACAAGGATGGCCCATTGATTGTGATTGCTGGTGCAGGTTCCGGAAAAACAAGGGTACTTACCTATAGAATAGCACATTTAATGGCTCAGGGGGTAGATGCTTTTCATATTCTGGCACTTACATTTACCAACAAAGCTGCGCGGGAAATGAAAAAGCGAATTTCAGATATCGTTGGCACATCAGAAGCTAAAAACCTTATGATGGGAACGTTCCATTCTGTTTTTGCCAAATTGTTGCGTTTTGATGGTAATAAACTGGGTTTCCCCAGCAATTTCACAATATATGACACCCAAGACTCCCAACGTCTAATTGCTTCCATCATTAAGGAAATGGGTATAGACAAAGATGTTTATAAATACAAACAGATTCAAAATAGAATTTCTTCATACAAGAATAGTTTGATTACCGTAAAGGCCTATTTTAATAATCCGGAACTTTTAGAGGCCGATGCTATGGCTAAAAGACCTCGTTTGGGTGAAATTTATCAGCATTATGTAGAACGCTGCTTCAAAGCGGGTGCTATGGATTTTGATGATCTTTTGTTGCGCACAAATGAGCTTCTTACCCGCTTTCCGGAGGTTCTAATGAAATATCAAGATAGATTTCGGTATATTTTGGTTGATGAGTATCAAGACACCAATCACTCCCAATATTTAATTGTAAAAGCACTATCAGATCGGTATCAAAATATTTGTGTGGTGGGCGATGATGCCCAAAGTATTTATTCGTTTCGAGGGGCTAATATTTCTAATATTCTCAATTTTCAAAAAGATTACGAAGGCGTAAAACTATATCGTTTAGAACAGAATTACCGATCTACCAAGAATATTGTAAATGCGGCCAATAGCATCATCGCAAAAAACAAGAACCAGTTAGAAAAGGTAGTTTGGACATCCAATGAAGAAGGCGCGGCCATAAAAGTACACAGAAGCCCTACAGATGCCGAAGAGGGTCGTTTTGTGGCGGGTTCTATTTGGGAAAATCAGATGCAACATCAATTAAAAAATGGTGATTTTGCCGTATTATACCGCACTAATTCGCAGTCCAGAGCTATAGAAGATGCCTTGCGTAAAAGAGATATACCGTATCGTATTTACGGTGGACTCTCATTTTACCAACGAAAAGAGATAAAAGATATTCTTTCCTACTTGCGATTGGTGATCAATCCCAAAGATGAAGAAGCTCTGGTTCGCATTATTAACTTTCCGGCAAGAGGCATAGGACAAAGTACCTTAGATAAACTTACCATAACAGCCAACCAATACAAACGGTCTATTTTTGAGGTGATCGAAAATATAGCTAAAGTAGATTTAAAAATTAATTCAGGCACACGGGGTCGATTGACAGATTTTGTAAACATGATCAAAAGCTTTCAAATCATGAATGAAACGACCGATGCGTTTACCCTTGCCGAACACGTCGCAAAAAAAACCGGGATCCTGTTAGAATTTAAAAAAGACGGTACTCCCGAGGGAATAGCCCGAATGGAAAATATCGAAGAATTACTAAACGGTATTAAAGATTTCGTGGAAGGACAAAAAGAATTAGCAGAAGCTACCGGCAATTTGTCAGAATTTCTAGAAGATGTGGCCTTGGCTACAGATTTGGATAAGGATACCGGAGATGATGATCGTGTAGCTCTTATGACCGTACATTTAGCCAAGGGATTAGAGTTTTCCTATGTGTACATTGTGGGTATGGAAGAAGATTTGTTTCCTTCAGCGATGAGTATGAGTACGCGAAGCGAGTTGGAAGAAGAGCGTCGCTTGTTCTATGTAGCCGTAACACGGGCAGAAAAGCAGGCTTATTTAACATATGCCCAAAATCGATATCGTTGGGGAAAATTAATTGATGCAGAACCGAGCCGGTTTATTGGTGAGATCGATGAAAAGTATATAGAAGATCTAACGCCCATAACAACGTATCGCTATACATCGGCCATAGACAGCGATATTTTTGGAGAGGTAGATAAAAGTCGTTTGCGACAAGATAAACCGATCAATGGCACAGCACCTAATCCTCTTAAACCTTCTGAAAATCAATTGCGTAAGTTGCGAAAACTAAAACCCGATCTTGCTCATCCGGTTGGTAATCCAAGCGGAATAGATGGCAGTCTTTCCATGGGGTCTATCGTAAACCATTCGCGTTTTGGGCGTGGCAAGGTTTTAAAAATAGAAGGCATCGGAAATGATAAAAAGGCCGAAATACAATTTGATCATGGCGATATTAAAAAGTTACTCCTTCGCTTTGCGAAGCTAGAAATAGTATCTCACTAAAAATTTTAACCTTACTTTTGCGTACAGCACCAAAACCAAAACAACAATATCCAAATGACACATTTTAAAAAACCAGCAACGCTTATTTTAAGTGTAATCTTGGTGGCAGCTTGCGCACCGGAGCCTAAAATCCCTACAGAAATACCTTTGGTGGTCAGAGACACCGTAGATGTGGCTCTTAGAGCCGCTGAGGTAAGAGAAAATACTCCTGTTTCATTGGCAGATGGCCTCAGGCTTACCCTGTGGGCTTCAGATTCGTTGGCTCCGGATCCCATTGCTATGGACATCGATGACAAAGGGGCTGTATATCTTACCCGAACAAACCGACAGAAAAATTCGGAATTCGATATTCGAGGCCATCGGGATTGGATGACACCGTCTATTAGTTTAACCACAGTAGCCGAAAGAAGGGCTTTTTTACGGGAAGTTTTTGCTCCTGAAAAAAGCAAAGAAAACGAATGGTTAAAAGACCTCAACGGCGATGGGCTACACGATTGGCAAGATTTGGCCGTAGAAAAAGACGAGATTTGGAAATTAGAAGATGAAGATGGGGATGGCTTCGCAGATAAATCTACCCGTATTCTTTCCGATTTTAATGAAGAGATTACCGATGTTGCGGGTGCATTATTGGTGCGTAAGGACGATATATTTCTCGGGATTGGTCCAGATATGTGGCGTTTAAAGGATATTAATGGTGATGGGGTTTATGAAAATAAAACATCTATCAGTCACGGATACAACGTGCACATTGGTTTTGGGGGTCACGGAATGTCTGGTGCTATTGAAGGTCCGGATGGCAAAATATACTGGGGTGCCGGAGATATTGGTGCCAATATCACGGCGGTAGATGGAAGTACTTATCCCTATCCAAATCAAGGTGTTATTGTGCGCTCTAACCCGGATGGAAGCAATTTTGAGGTGTTTGCAGCCGGATTGCGAAACACACATGAATTCGTTTTTGATGCATATGGTAATATTATAACGGCAGATAACGATGGCGACCATGCAGGCGAAAGCGAGCGCCTAGTGTACATTGTAGATGGGTTGGATGCAGGTTGGCGTACCAGTTGGCAATTTGGTAAGTATACCGATCCTAAAAATAACGGGTACAATGTATGGATGGATGAAGCTATGTACAAACCTAGATGGGAAGGACAGGCGGCCTATTTTATTCCGCCGATCATGAATTTCCATAATGGACCCACCGGAATGACATTTAATCCGGGTACTGCACTAGGATCCAAATGGAAAAACCATTTCTTTTTATCAGAATTTGTGGGTACTCCGGTGCGCTCCCGTGTTTGGGCTTTTACCTTAAAGCCATCAGGAGCTTCTTTTGAACTGGAACAAGAAAATGTAATTATCAGTGGTATTTTACCCACCGGACTGCGATTTGGACCCGATGGCGCACTTTATGTTGCCGACTGGATTAATGGATGGAATACTAAAAATTATGGACGTGTTTGGAAAATGGATGTAAGCGACGACGAAAACGATCTTAGCGCTCAACGACAAGAAACCGCACGTCTGATGACGCTAAATTTCGACAAACAGTCTAGGGATGAATTGTATCAACTCCTATTTTATGACGATATGCGAATCCGGCAAAAGGCACAGTTTGCATTGGCAAAAGAAGGAAAAAAGGCTCTATCTGTTTTTAAAAATGCAGTAGCTCAAAAGGAAAATCAGTTCGCACGTATTCATGGTATCTGGGGATTGGGGCAATTGGCCGCCGCAGATCTTAGTGTTTCAGAAAATTTAATTCCCTTACTTGCAGATTCCGATCCGGAGATCATAGCACAGGCGGCAAAGGTTATGGGCGATGTGGGCTATGCGAAGGCCGGGAAAAGCCTAATTCCACTATTGTCCTCCGACAATTCTAGGGTACAATTTTTTACTGCGCAAGCTTTAGGTCGTATAAAGGAGAAGAATGCCATCGAGGGTTTATTAAGGCTTATTGAGCAAAATAATGATACCGATGTATACGTGCGGCATGCAGCGGTGTTGGCCTTGTCCCGGATAGGAGACCCTGCACCCTTGGTGGCCTTGGCAGGACATCCAAATAGGGCGTTACGGATCGCGGCAGTTTTGGTTTTAAGGCGGTTGGGAGATGCCCAAATCGCTTTGTTTTTAAAGGATGAAGACGAATATATTGTAGCTGAAGCTGCTAGAGCTATTAACGACGATCTATCTATTGCAGATGCCTTACCGCAATTGGCAGCGGTGCTAAATGAAACCCGATTTACATCGGAAGCTTTGATGCGAAGAGCGATTAATGCCAGTTTACGTGTTGGTGGCTCCAAGGAATTGGATGGGTTACTATCCTACACCAATAACCCAGAAGTAAGCGCTTCTTTGAAGGCCGAGGCACTGGCCGCTTTGGGAACCTGGTCTAACCCTTCCGTGCTAGATAGGGTAGATGGCCGTAACCGAGGTGAAATACAAAGAGATGCTGCACCTGTAATCCTAAAAGTAAAGGAGCATATGGAAGGGTTCTTAAAGGAAAGTAACCCGGAGGTGATTGTGTCTATCGCTAAAATGGTAGGAGAATTGGGTATTTCGGATTATAACGAAATTCTAGACAAAAAGATGGCGAAAAGCACCTATCCGGAGGTAAGGTCGGCCATTGTAAGAACCTTAAGCAGCTTAAAATATAGCAACATAGCGTCCGTGATTAAGCGAGGAATGGAAGATAAGGATCAAGGGGTACGTACTACTGCTATAGAGTTTATAGGCCAACTCGATATTTCTAAGGAAAAACTACCGTCAATCGTTAATCCAATTTTCAAAAATGGCACCTTACGAGAGCAACAAGAAGTGGTACGGGTGTTAGGGGAAATGCCTATAGAAAAAACAGAAGCCGTGCTAGGTGGACTCATAGATCAATTAGCGCGTAAAAAACTTTCGTCGGCATTGCTGCTCGATGTTTCTGAGGCTGTTACTGCTTCACAGTCAGAAACACTAATTGCTCAATTAGCACCATTAAAATCGAACGAAAATACGCTTGATGCATTCAAGGAAACCTTGTTTGGTGGAGATCGTGGCAGCGGTAGGGATTATTTCCGGTATAATAGTACAGGTCAATGTATGCGTTGTCATAGTGTGGGTGGAGATGGCGGAAACGTGGGGCCTTCGCTTACAAATATAGGTAGTATGTTAAGTAGAGAACAGCTTTTACAAGCTTTGGTAGAACCAAGTGCTCGCTTAGCCCCAGGTTACGGAACGGTGTCTTTAACCTTAACGGATGGGCAAAATGTTACAGGTATTCTGCTAGAGGAACATGCCGATGAACTCATCTTAAAAACGGCGGAGGCAGAGCCAATGGAAATTCCTTTGGGGCGTATCGCCAAAAGAACAAATCTTCCTTCTAGTATGCCGGCTATGGGCATGCTGATGTCGAAACGAGAACTTCGGGATGTGATAGAATTTTTAGTGAATTTAAAATAGTTTTTCGGTATTACTGCAATACAACAAACAGCATAGCCCTACGTCCTATGCTGTTTGTTTTTGTTGTTGTACCCATTGTGTATTTTGATCATTTAGTGCTTATATGATACTAAAATCTTGAATCTAAAGATTCCCTGACCCTTGGGTCGGGGTTATTTACCGCTCCTTTGGAGAGGTCGGAACTGCCTTTTTGCAGTTCCGGGTGAGGTAAAATACAAAATTTCGGTTTTTGACCCAAAGACCAAAATGAAACTGGCGAAACCCGTACTGAGCGCAGTAGAAGTATACCCCTATGGCTTGCCTCGGGGCTAGTCAGTTTCAAGAAATTTTTTATTTATTTGCCTCGATCCTGAAGGAAGTAATAAAGGTTTTTTCGATTTACCCTATAGACCAGGGCAAAAATTGAAGAAATCAAGCCAAAATGAACAACGGCTTAGTTGTCTATTTTTGGATCGTCCTAAAGGCCTTAGCAGATTAAAAAAAATAGCGTTATTTTGTAGGTATAAGAAGGAAAGGTTGTATGGCAGAATTCATCAAAATATACCCCGAAAACCCCAACCCAAAAGAGGTTAAAAAAGTAGTAGATATACTTAAAAAAGGCGGGTTGGTTATTTATCCCACCGATACGGTATACGGCTTGGGCTGCGATATTACCAACACTAGAGCCCTAGAACGCATTGCGCGTATAAAGGGCATCAAACTAGAAAAAGCCAACTGGTCTTTTATTTGTGCCGATTTAAGTAATCTCTCGGATTATGTTCGGCAGATAGATACAGCTACGTTTAAGATTCTAAAACGTGCTTTACCGGGACCCTATACTTTTATTCTACCGGGAAACAACAATTTACCCAAAGATTTTAAAAAGAAAAAAACGGTAGGGATTCGAATACCGGACAATGCCATTGCTAAAGCGCTGGTAGAAGGCCTTGGTAATCCCATTGTTTCTACCTCTATAAGGGACGAGGATGAGCTTATAGAATATACTACCGACCCGGAACTCATTTTTGAGAAATGGCAGAATTTGGTAGATGTTGTTATTGATGGTGGTTATGGCGATAATGTGGCTTCCACCATCATTGATCTTTCGCAGGGAGAACCCGTGGTAGTGCGCGAAGGGAAAGGTACATTAGATGTTTTTTAAGAGCGAACGGTTCAATCTAAAGATTCCGCGACCCTTAGGTCGGGGTTTCCTATTTACCTCTCCTTTGGAGAGGTCGGAACTGTCTTTTTGCAGTTCCGGGTGAGGTGAAATACAAAATTTCGGTTTTTGTTTTTGGCCCAAAGGCCAAAATGAAACTGGCGAATTACCCCTATGGCTTGCCTCGGGGATAGTCAGTTTCAAGAAATTTTTTATTATACGTAGGTAAGGCATCTTAAGACAAAGTAAGTATAAAAAAAACGCAACCCATTTGGGTTGCGTTTTTGGTATGTACAAGGCAAAAACCTTAGTTAATTTTCGGGTCTTTCATACCTTCTTCTATCATGCTGTAGAACTGATCCAATTTTGGTAATACCACAATTCGGGTTCTTCTGTTCTTGGCTTTATCGGTTGGCGATAACGGAATGTATTCACTTCGTCCGGCAGCCGTCATTCTTTTAGGGTCTACACCATAATCATTTTGAAGAATGCGCACTACAGATGTGGCTCTTTTGGTACTTAAATCCCAGTTATCTAATAATACACCACTTCGGTACGGTACATTGTCCGTATGGCCTTCTACCATAAACTCAAAATCCGGTTTATTGTTTACCACTTGGGCAACTTTACCTAAAATTTCTTTGGCTTTGGAAGTTACATTGTAACTACCGCTGGTAAATAATAATTTATCCGAGATAGAGACAAAAACAACACCCTTTTCTACACTAATCTGAATGTCCTGATCATCCAAATTTCCTAACACCCCTTTAAGGCTTTGTACCAAGGAAAGGTTCACAGAATCTCTACGTGTAATGGCGTTTTGAAGTTTTCTGATAGTAAGGTCTTTTTCTTGTAAACTTTCCAAGGATTTCTCTAAGTTTTCGGCACCTTTGGTGGTCAAGGTAGTTAAATTCCCCATGTTGTTAATTAACTCTTGGTTATTGGCACGAAGGAATGCATTTTGGTCTTCCAAGGTTTTCAATTTAGAAGAAGCGGTTGCTTTTTCTTCCAAACAAGAATTTAGTTTAACCGTGGCCGAATTCAACAAATCTTGTGTTTCTTTTTGTTTGGCTTCTAGGTCGGCATATTTTTTTTGGGAAACGCAAGAAGATAACAATAAAGTTACCCCAAATAAGCCTAAAATGATTTTTTTCATAATTATTCAATATATAGATTAAGGTTTTTTTTATTCTTCAAAGTACAATACAACACCACAAAATTAGACAAAAAGCATTCCGTGAAGGTGCTGTTTTCGTTAATCTTTTACTAAAATGTTAAAATAACGTATTTGATGCACAAAATAAGACCACACAATGGATTTGGTAACATAATATTTTTTTATAAACGGGGTCTTTTCTCGCTTGCGACACATTTTACGAAAATGATAATAGAAACTAAAATGGGCCTGGATAATAGCCAGTCCGTGCCGCATTCTAAACTGAATTAAAAAGCGGAAGAAAGCCACTCCGTCGAGGACTAAACGAAGCAAAATTATGGGCACCGCAATATTTCGGGGTAAATTTTTGGTAATCGAAAACAAGGAATTTCGAAAATTCAAAAAGGTTTTTCTCGGATTCATATTGCTTAAGGTAGAGCCCCCCAAGTGGTACACCGAAGACGCCCCTATATAATATACCTTGAGACCTTTGTTTTTTGCCCGCCAACACAAATCTACTTCTTCTTGATGCGCAAAATAAGCTTCATCAAAGCCTCCCAAATCCCAAAAAACATCACGTTTAATAAACATGCAAGCTCCTGTGGCCCAGAATATTTCTCTAGAATCATTGTATTGCCCCGTATCTTTCTCTAAGGTTTGAAAGATACGTCCCCGGCAAAAGGGATATCCCAACCGATCTATAAACCCTCCTGCGGCACCCGCATATTCAAAATGATCTGGTTTCAATAAATCTAAAATTTTGGGCTGGGCTATGGCTAGTTTGGGGTTGGTTGCAAAAGCCGTTTCAATGGGTTTAAGCCAGTTTTCAGTAACCTCCACGTCCGAATTCAGTAAACAAAATAGATCCGCATCTACCTTTTTTAGGGCATCGTTATACCCTTTGGCAAAGCCGCCGTTTTCCGTATTCTGAATAATTTTTAGTTTAGGATAATTCGCCTTTACAAAGGCGACAGAGTCGTCAGTAGATGCATTGTCGGCTACGTAAATAGCAGCCCCATTAGAAAATTGGGTAACCGAAGGCAAGTATTTTTCTAAAAGTACCGCTCCGTTCCAGTTAAGTATAACAATGGCTAGTTTCAATCTGAAGACAAATTAAAGGCTAAAATCAGGAATTTCTTCTAAAAAAGTATATTTTTCTTTTTCAAAATCCATTATACAATAAAAATGAGCTAAGCCGTTAGTCACCATGAGGTACTTCGCCCTTAGGTGAAAATTATAACGCGCAATTTGGTCGAAAACACGCTGCGTTATAGCTATTTCCGGAGCCTTACACTCTACTAGAATTTCAATTTCACCCAAAGGATTGTATACCAGAATATCATACCTTTTTTTTAAGTTGTGAATTCTAATTTCCTTTTCTACGTTAATGTGACTTTTTGGGTATTTTTTATCATGGATTAAAAATTGTACTGTGTGCTGACGTACCCATTCTTCGGGCTGTAATACCACGAATTTTTTACGGATATCATCAAAAATAAAGATTTTATTTTCCCTATTTTTGAAGCGAAACTCGTACTCTGAAAACTGCAGCGGAATCATTTCTTTGCGTTTTTGCTTTAATAGGAGCTATTTAGAACCCGAAAGGTGTCTTTTTAAGAGTGTAAATTTGATGATTTTTTTTTGAATGGAAGAAGTAAAACAGATCGTTACAGATATAAAGCAAAGGAACATAAAACCGGTTTACTTTTTAATGGGTGATGAGCCTTATTATATTGACAGGATTTCAACCTATATTGAAGAGCACATTTTGTCTGAAGAAGAGCGAGGGTTTAACCAAATGGTACTCTATGGGAAGGATACCACAGTGGCAGAAATAATTGGTCATGCCAAACGATACCCCATGATGGCAGAAAAACAGGTTATCATTGTGAAGGAGGCGCAGCATCTTTCAAAAACCATTGAGCAATTAAGTGAGTATGTAGCACATCCTCAACCCTCCACGGTTTTGGTTCTTTGCTATAAGTACGGTACGCTGGATAAACGAAAGAAATTATACAAACAAATTCAAAGTAGTGGTGTATTGTTTGAAAGTAAAAAGTTATACGAAAATCAGGTATCCAATTGGATTGTTAAAGTTCTCAAAGGAAGTGGGTATAGTATAGCACCTAAAGCTGCCAGTTTGTTGGTCGAATTTTTGGGAACGGATTTAAGTAAGATTCACAAAGAACTGGAAAAGTTGCAGTTGATCCTTCCTAAAAATGCGGAAATTACAGCGAATACGTTCGAGGAAAATATTGGAATAAGCAAGGATTATAACAATTTTGAGCTAAAAAAAGCCATAGGAGAACGAAATATTACGAAAGCTACCAGAATTATAACGTATTTTGCCCAAAACCCTAAGGACAATCCCTTTTTGGTTACGATTACGCTTTTACACAGTTTTTTTTCGCAACTTTTACAGTTTCACGGCCTCACGGACCATTCTTCAAAAAATGTAGCTCGGGTGCTGGGAATTAATCCCTATTTTGTTTCAGAATTTCAAACCGCAGCTAAAAATTATCCCATGAAAAGGGTGAGTCAAATCATAGCCACATTACGAGAATTGGATATGAAAGGGAAAGGAGTAGGTGCCAACAACCTATCTCAGGCCGATCTTTTAAAAGAACTCTTGGTAAAAGTTATCTAATCTACTTTTTATCTATACTGTACTTCCCGGAACCTAATAAGATGATGAGTACAAAGAAAGTTAAAAACAATAACGCCTTTTCCTTAACCCCTATGGGGTCTGCACTGTGAACAATAAATGCGGCTACCAACATGGTAATCGCCGAGGGAACTGCAGCCCAGCGTGTTTTATAACCAATGATGATTAACAAGGGGCAAACTACTTCTCCAATGACGGTTAAAAAAAGAGAAGGTGCCGGACCAAGACCAATGGGATCTCCAAATTCGATGTTTCCGGAGATCAAATTTTGAAGTTTTGGAATGCCATGTGTTAATAATAAAGCAGAGGGTGCGATACGTAGTAACGCCAACGCAATGTCGTTTTTTAAGGTACTTTTCATTTGTTTAGGATTTGAAGCAGTACAAAGCTAACGAATTTTATGCGTAGTTCGACCCTCTTTTTTAAGGAGCGCTCTCAACGCCCCAACTAGCGTATCGGCGTTAGCTTTGGTGAAAGACAGTGGGGGTTTTATTTTTAGCACATGATCAAAAGGACCGTCTGTACCAATAAGGATATGCTTTTCACGTAATCCGTTTTTTAGATGAGCGGCTAAATTTGTATTCGGCTTGCCTTGATGGTCCCAAAGTTCCACTCCCAAAAATAGACCACTTCCTCGTATATCTGCAATTTCTGAATATTCATTTTGTAAGTTCTTGAGTAACGTAATTAAATAATTTCCGACGGCCAGAGCATGCTGTTGTAATGCTTCTTCTTCAATCACCTCTAAAACAGCGCTTCCTATAGCGCAGGACACCGGGTTTCCACCAAAAGAGCTAAAAAACTCTACGCCGTTGGTAAAACTCGCCGCAATTTCTGAAGTCGTAACCACAGCTCCAATGGGGTGGCCATTACCCATGGGCTTGCCCAGAATCACCATATCCGGAATTACGTGATGCATTTCAAATCCCCAAAAATAAGCACCCAAACGACCAAATCCTACCTGAACCTCATCGCTAATACAAACCCCTCCTTGCGCTCTAATGGCTTTGTAAACACTTTGAAGATACCCTTCTGCAAGAGGTACTTGCCCGCCGCAACCCACAATGGGCTCGGCTATGAAGGCCGCAATTTGGCCACGATTTTCTTCAATTTTAGAAATAGCTCCATCGATAAAGTGTGTAGCGGCTGACTGCTGATCTTTATAACCGGAATTAAATAGATTGGGCAGTGCAGTTTCTTCAATATAATCTTGTTTTCCTACGCCATTCGATGTACTGTATTTATAATGACTAATTTCGATACCTGTTTTGGTGTTTCCGTGGTAGCCATGTTCAACGACCATTATTTTTTTCTTTGCCGTATGTGTTAAGGCCATACGGATCGCCAAATCACTTGCTGCACTTCCGGAGTTTACAAAAAACACTTTTTGCAATGTTGCTGGGAATTTGGCTACTAATTTTTCGCTGTAGGCCAACAATTCGTCATAAATATAGCGCGTGTTTGTATTTAATTTGGCGATCGTGCTTTGTGCCGATTGTATCACCTTAGGGTGGCAATGTCCCGCCAACATGATATTGTTATACGCATCAAGGAAGGTGTTGCCATCACTGTCATACATATATTGAAACGCAGATCGCTCCATGGCTATTGGTCGATTATAGCTAAGTGAAAGTGCCTCACTAAGATAGGTTTTGCGTCGGCTCAATTGTACATTCAGCGTTGTTTTTTTTGCTGTAGCATAACCTACCGCCTTTAAAAATAAATGTTGCGCCCTTAAAGGGTTTATCGTAATCCAGTGGTGAAGCAATTCCCAAGCCGGAGATTCGCTTATGGTGATGTAGTCCGACTCAGGTTTTAGAGTTTTGGTGTAGGCCGATTGGCAGACGCTGATGCATAATCGCGCGGCCACCAAATAATAAAGTACCTTTAGTTCAATTTCCTGTAACGGGAAAATCGCATGAAAACCTTGTAGTAGCGGAACCGCACTTTCAAGCGGATCTGCTTTTCCCATCATGGCATAGGTTAGCGCAATAGCTACTTCATTGATGATCCAAGAATAACACATATCCCCAAAATCGATGATGCCCGATACGGCCTCTTTTTGGGTAAGCACATTCCAATCATTGGCATCCCCATGAATGATACCTTTTCTAAGTTGGTATTGTAAGGGCACTACCTGTGCTTCAAATTGCACAAAAAAATAATCGACTAAATTTCGATTTTTTGCGTCGGCGATATAAGGTAATAAAGGCCTACTTAATGGAAGGTGTTGTATGTCCCATGCGCTTATTTTGCTTGCCACGGCTGGGACATACATAAGATGTATTTGTGCATCCAGTCGCCCTAAAAATTGTCCGAAAGAATAAAGTAAGTTAGGGGTGTGTGCTACCCGTGCTAAAAATTCACCTTCTACATAAGACAGTAAGCGGTACATGGTATTATGCAGCATTACATGAAAGGCACCTTTATTTGTTTTCTGTGGTTCTGGAAAGGCATTCTGCAACAACGGCTGTAACTTATATAGAACTTGTTGTTCTCCTGCCAGCAGGCTCACGTTTTCTTCAGAATACGGATGGGCTTTTAATACATAGGTGGCAGCCGTTGTGCGCACCTTGTAGTTGAGACTGTCATAGCCCTCTAATGCGCTAATCTCCAAAATTTGGAGGCGGTAGTGCTCCTCAAGGATTTTTTTAAGTTCTTCCATAGCTAAAACCTCTTGAAGTACGACTTTTTTCAGCGCAAACGTGGAAAATCGCTGGGATTGCTTTCGTGCATAATGGCATAGATTTTCTCAAAGATATCATCAGCATTAGGCTTAGAAAAATAATCGCCGTCCGATGCATATGCCGGTCTATGGGCTTTGGCCGTTAAGGTTTGCGGGGCACTATCCAAGAAGGCATACGCTCCTTGCTTTTCCAGAATTTCATGCATCAGGTAGGCAGAACAACCACCGGGTACATCTTCATCTACCACCAATAATCGATTGGTTTTTTGAATGCTTTTTACCACATCATGGCGAATATCAAAAGGCAATAAAGTTTGGGCATCAATAATTTCGGCATCAATTCCTAATTCTTTTAGTTCATTGGCAACCTGTAGTACGATTCTTAGGGTTGATCCATAGGACACCACGGTTATATCTGTACCTTGTTTTACAATTTCTACCACCCCGATGGGGGTGCAAATAGCGCCCAAATTAGTAGGCATTGCTTCTTTTAGCCTATACCCGTTAAGACTTTCAATGATTAAAGCCGGTTCGTCACTTTTCAAAAGGGTGTTGTAAAAACCGGCTGCCTTGGTCATGTTTCTCGGCGTGACAATGTACATGCCCCTAAGCAAATGAATTAACCCTCCCATGGGAGAACCGGAATGCCAAATACCTTCCAGACGATGCCCTCTGGTACGGATAATTAAGGGCGCTTTTTGCTTTCCAACGGTTCTGTAGTGTAACGAAGCCAAGTCATCGCTTAGTGTTTGGATACAATACAAGACGTAATCTAAATACTGAATTTCGGCAATGGGTCTTAACCCTCGTAAGGCTAAACCTATGCCTTGACCTATAATAGTCGCTTCTCGGATACCTACATCCGCGACTCGCAATTCGCCATATTTTTTTTGCAAGCCTTCTAAGCCCTGATTCACATCGCCTATAGCGCCGCTATCTTCACCAAATATAAGTACTTCGGGATACTTGCTGAACAATACATCAAAATTATCGCGAAGAATAATACGGCCATCTACTTGAACAGCGTTTGGCGCATAAGTAGGTTTTACTTCCGGAATATTTGTTGCTTTTGTGGGTTGCTCACTGTATAAGTGAGAACTGAAAAGAGGTTGATTCTCTTGTACAAATGTAGTTACCCATTGGGCTAACGCCTTTTTTTCAGGCGTATCTTCATCCAACAAATAACGTAAGGCTTTTCTGGATTTTGAAGCTAAATCTTTTTTAGAGGGTTCTTCTAAGGCAATAAGGTCATTTTTTATTTTTGTGATAAAGGTTCGGTTTACACTTTGTGCGCCCACCTGATCTAACAGATCTATAAGGGTTTTTTTTAGTTTTTTATGCGGTGCCAGAAACTCGGCCCATGCCTCTTTTCTGGCATTACTTACCTCGCGCTTTATCGATTTTTCAAGGGACTTTAAATGGTCTTCTGTAGCAATTCCATTCTCTAAAATCCAAGCTCTAAAACGGGTGTTGCAATCGTTATCTCGTTCCCAAGCCAAACGTTCCTCACTTTTATAGCGCTCATGCGAACCTGAGGAGGAATGGCCTTGGGGTTGCGTTAATTCGGTAACATGAATAATGACCGGTACATGTGCCTCTCGCGCAATATCGGAAGCGTTTTCATAGGTGTGTATTAAGGCGGTGTAATCCCAGCCCTTTACTTTAAAAATTTCGTAACCGGCATGGTGCTCATCTCTTTGGAAACCAATGATTACTTTAGAAATATCTTCTTTGGTGGTTTGGTATTTGGCCGGTACAGAAATGCCATATCCATCGTCCCAAATGCTGATCACCATAGGTACTTGCAAAACACCACCGGCATTTACAGTTTCAAAGAATAAACCTTCGCTGGTACTGGCATTGCCAATAGTACCCCAAGCGACTTCATTGCCGTTGTTAGAAAATTTAGAAGCATCTATATTCTTTAGATTTCTATATATGGTCGAAGCTTGAGCAAGACCCAATAATCGTGGCATTTGCGCTGCGGTAGGAGAAATATCGGAACTGCTGTTTTTTATTTGGGTTAGATGTTTCCAGCTTCCATCTTCATTAAGGCTATAGGTTAAAAAATGCCCACCCATTTGCCTACCGGCACTCATAGGTTCCTTTTCAATGTCGGTGGTGGCATATAACCCATGAAAGAGATCCTTCGGCGTTAATTCGCCAATAGCCATCATAAAGGTTTGATCTCTGTAATAGCCACTTCTAAAATCGCCGTCTTTAAAAGAGCGTGCCATGGCCAATTGTGGAAGTTCTTTGCCGTCACCAAAAATTCCGAATTTTGCCTTACCGGTCAGTACTTCGCGTCTTCCTAATATACTGCATTCCCTACTGGTAAATGCGATTTCATAATCTCTAAGAATTTGAGTCTGAAAATCATCAAAGGAAATATCATTGCTGGTTTTGGGCTCTAATTTCATTTAGGCATTACAGGTTTTTACAAAAGTATCAAAATAGGATGGGTTTTACAACAACTACTCAAGCAGGCTCTTGCTATTTTATTAAAAAGTTAAGGAAATAGTGTAATTTCGTTAGGAAAAATGCAATAGGGGGGATGATTTTTGAGAATACGCCAAAAATTTAAAACCATTTCCGATTGAATAATCGTATTAAGGTTTTTGGACTCAATGTTACGATAAAGCGTATTTTTTCTTCGTAATCTTGTTGTGCAATTTCCCAACCATTGTTAGAATACACCGGGAAATATAATTCGAAAAAGTCGGTTACCAAGTTAAGACGTATACCGGAGTCATACACAAAACGGGTATTTTGCCCTGTACTTTTCATGAGACCCATATCGCCATAGGCCTCTACCCACCGCCAAATGTTCGTGCTTGCATTTACTGTAGCAAGCCAATCATTGGCGAACGGATCTCGTAATTTGGATTTAAAACCACCCTCCGCAATAATTATTTGCTGACTGTAAATGCCGGAAGACTCGGATCTTCCCAAATAGTTTAGATCAAACAGATAATCGGTAGGTCTGTCTAACGCAAAACTAAAGAAATCAGAATTGGTATTATTTCTAAGAAATTTACCCGCAAAAAAGCGTAGGTTAAATTGGCGGTTGTTTTCAAAAAGTTTACGATATTCTACATCTACCGCCAATTTGGAAAAATCGCTGGCGTGCTGGGCATCTACAAACCAAGAGAAGTAGTCTATGATGCCGTTATTAGAATTAATGTAGCGCGCATTTAACACACTGTAATCCGGATCGGTTTCCAGACTCAGGTTTTCATCAATACTTCGTATCACGTTTACGTGACGCAAGGTGAGAAATTCTCGTTTGTTAGAAATGAGATCATCTGGACGCCACCCAAAGCTTATAGATGGCGTTATGGTGGTAAAACGAGAGTTTACATTAAAGTGAAAGGAAGAAGCATTAAGCGCATAATTGGAAATATACAAGCCACTTTTGCCATGGTTTTTCTGATAGTTAAAGCGTCCATATCCTACCAAAGCTTTTTCACGTAAACCAAAAGAAGGTGCCATATCAAAAATAAACGGCCTTTGCAATAAGGTCTTGTTTGTTAATCGCATACCGGGTGTAACACCGTCATAAATATTAAAAGTAAGCACCGGCACATAGAAAATCTGGTTGTAGTACGGATCTTCGGCATCTTTCATAAATTGAAGTTTCAATTTTTTATTGCTCGATAAAAATCCGTTGAGGGTTTTCCAATTGTCTCTTTCGTTTAGTTCCGGGATATTATGATCATAATTTAGTACCAAACGATCCTCTCCATTTTTTGGAATCGTAAAGGTGCTTTGGTCTACAATGTTAGAAAACCAATATTTGGAAACTACCGAATCTTTTTTTAGCCCAAAAAGCGAGATAGGAACATTAGTACCTTGTTTGTTTTTTATGGTAACGGCGATTGAATCTTCGTATTTCACAATCTTCTTAATTTTAAAGTTGATTTGATCACTGGTAGCTACGTATTCGTCAAAAAACCAATCGATGTCTTTCTCGGTATTTTGGGACATAACCCTTCGAAAATCATCGGCAGCAACCGGTTTCGATTTATACATTTCAAAAAATGAGGTAAGATTTTCATTGATTTTATCCTTCCCTAAATAACTGGCCATATAGGCTATTCCGAGACCAGCTTTATAGGGGTTGGCGATTTTATGGTTAAACTTAATGAGGTCGTCTCCGGAAGTTGACAGAGATTGATCTGTGTTTCTGCGTGCAGACAGCATATATAAAAATGCATATTGGTCATTAAAATCCATTTGTGCTAATCGAAAATTTCGAAATCCCCAAATAGTAGATAAATTCCCCATTAACTTCTGATCGGGATAGTTTTTATCCACATACAAGATCATCAGATAATTTACCATGGCATCGTTAATCCATTTTTCTTTTCTAGGGTTAAAGAAGAAGGTTTCTCTTACATAGCTTTTTAAAGCCGTTTTTAAAAGCTTCATTTCAAAATGAAATTTATCTTCATAGGGCCGCATAAAAGAAGGTAACTGATTTATGCCATAGAGCGGATTCTTCGCATAATCAATTTCACTGACCAACAATTCGCCCTGTGGGTAGTTTCCCAAAGTTTCGTTTATAAATTCGGCTACCTTGTTTATGGACAGTCCTTTGGAAATTTCGTCGTACTTACTTACCGTGATATCGGTGGTTAAAGTGAGATATGGGGTGACGTGTTTCGTAAATTTAGTAATAGGCGAAAGGATTATTTCCGCACTGGTTTGATTATTTCCGTACAGTGTAAGCTGCTGTCCACCCGGAAATTTCGTGTTGTTGCTGGTCTTATAATTAGATACAAGAAAGACATTTTCGGGATAGATGAAAACAAGTTTGGTATTGGTTATGCCCGTATAAAGATCTTCCAAATTTTTATTAGAATACAGTTCCCAGCGACCATTTTGGTAAACAGCTGGTGTTAAATACCAATCCTTTAAATAGTATTCGTTTCGCGGCCCATACCCGTATGGGGTGTACTTATTGGGAGGTAATGTTACGGTGTAGGTAAAAAATAGGGGTACAGAGGCGTTGGGCAGGACTGGATTATTGAGCGTTACCTGAATCAAATCTCGTTTTGGAGCACGTTTCCAAGTGCATCCGGCATGGTCGGCATCTACTACACTTACAATATCTGTTCTCCCTCGATCCTGATCTTTGGCCAAGTGTAAACTTCGCTTAAATTCTTCCGCAAAACGCTTTGCTAAAGGTGTCTTTTTGCTAGAATAAGCGTTGGCCCAGTCGTTAAAATAAAGCACACGTAGGGTGTCGGGCGAATCATTTTTGTAGGTAAATTCTTGACGAATGCGTATCGTCTTATCTTCTCCGTTTAAATTGGCCGTAAGGGTATTTATATGTTGGGCACGCATTTCTGCTACACCGAGAAAAAATAAAGCGGTGTAACCTAGTTTGATGACGAAACGTGTGCTGCGCATACGCATTTTCAGATTTAAAAATTTGGGCTTAGGTTTCTGCCCTTGTAAAAATTATCGATAATTTCTACCACTTCCGTTTCTGTGTCTACTATTTTTATAAGGTCTAAATCCTGCGGACTTATGTTACCTGCCGCTAACATGGTTGTTTTTATCCAATTAAAAAGACCACTCCAAAAGTCGACACCCACAAGAATTATAGGGAACTTTCCTATTTTATGGGTTTGTATTAAAGTAATGGCCTCAAACAGCTCATCCAGCGTGCCAAATCCACCGGGCATTACCACAAAACCTTGAGAGTACTTCACAAACATTACCTTTCTCACAAAAAAGTAATCAAAATCGAGACTTTTGTCTCCGTCTATATAGGGATTATCGTGCTGCTCAAAAGGCAAATCAATATTTAAGCCCACCGAAGTGCCTCCTGCTAAATGGGCTCCTTTGTTTCCCGCCTCCATAATTCCGGGCCCACCACCGGTTATAATTCCATATCCGGCTTCCGAAATACGTTTGGATATAGAAACGGCCAACTCGTAATAGGTGTCGCCCAGTTTGGTACGGGCCGAACCGAAGATGGACACACACGGGCCTATTTGACTCATTTTTTCGAAACCATAAACAAATTCTCCCATAATTTTAAATATGGCCCAGGAGTCGTTTGTTTTAATTTCATTCCATCCTTTAGGGTGTTGTTCTTTTCGCATTGGTATTGTGTTATAATGTTTTTAGCACTTGATGGCGCAATAGTACGCAATCTGCTTTTTAAATTGCTATGAGCGATGAACTCATTTTTATATGTTGTGCACGTTTTGGGTTTTTATAGTTCCTATGGTGTTTTCCTATTTAGCACACCTTTTCTGTAATAGCTTTTGTATTCAATTCTTTTCTTAAAAATTGTGCGGTGTAACTTTTTGGGTCTTTCGCTACATCCTCAGGGGTTCCCTTGGCAACGATCATACCGCCACCGCGACCACCTTCATAGCCAATATCGATAAGATAATCGGCCATTTTAATGACATCCATATTGTGTTCTATAATCAATACGGTATTGCCTTTATTTACCAGCGTATCCAACACATTCATCAATACACGAATATCCTCAAAATGGAGGCCTGTGGTAGGTTCATCTAAAATATAAAAGGTGTTTCCGGTATCGCGTTTAGCCAATTCCGATGCCAGCTTAATCCGCTGGGCTTCCCCGCCGGAGAGTGTGGTAGATTGTTGTCCTAAGGAAATATACCCTAGACCCACATCGCGGATAGTTACCAATTTTCGATAAATTTTTGGAATGTTTTCGAAGAAGGCAACAGACTCATCGATGGTCATGTCTAAGATATCGGCAATGGATTTTCCTTTATAACGGATCTCCAGTGTTTCTCGGTTAAAGCGTTTCCCATTACAGGTTTCGCATGCTACATATACATCAGGTAGGAAATTCATTTCTATAACCCGAAGACCTCCACCTTGGCAGGTTTCACAGCGTCCTCCGGCCACATTAAAACTAAATCGACCCGGTTTATACCCTCGTATAGCTGCTTCCGGGGTTTGTGTAAATAAGGCGCGTATTTCGCTAAAGACACCGGTGTAGGTGGCAGGATTAGATCTTGGTGTTCGCCCAATGGGAGATTGATTAATGTCGATGACTTTATCAATGTGCTCCAAACCGGTGATTTTTTTGTACGGCATAGGTACTTTTACGCCATTAAAATAATGAGCGTTCATAATAGGGTAGAGGGTTTCATTAATGAGCGTTGATTTGCCGCTTCCTGAAACGCCGGTTACCCCAATCATGGTGCCTAATGGCAGGGTTACTGTAACGTTTTTAAGGTTGTTTCCCGTGCAGCCGGAAAGCACTATAGAATTTCCGTTTCCTTTCCTACGTGTTAGAGGTACGTTAATGCTTCGAATACCGGAAAGGTAGTCGGCAGTAAGGGTTCGGTGATGCTTTATTTCTTCGGGGCTCCCTTCTGAGATAATTTCACCACCGTGTTTTCCGGCACGCGGGCCAATGTCAATCACATAATCTGCCCGTTCTATCATGTCCTTATCGTGCTCTACCACCAGAACCGAATTGCCAATATCTCGGAGGGACTCCAGCGAACTAATAAGCCGTTCATTATCTCTTTGATGCAGCCCAATACTGGGTTCGTCTAAAATATAAAGCACACCTACCAATTGGGATCCAATTTGGGTTGCCAACCGAATCCGTTGTGCTTCACCACCGGAAAGTGATTTAGAACTCCTTCCCAAGGCCAAATAATCTAAGCCTACATCGAGTAAAAATTGAATTCTTGCGTTTATTTCCTTTAAAATTTCTTCAGCGATGATGCTTTGAGTGCTATCCAATCGCTTTTCCAAATCGGTAAAAAAAAGAGCCAGATCACTTATATCCAGTTCCGCCAGTTCCGCTATGTTTTTACTGTCTATTTTAAAGAAAAGCGATTCTTTGCGCAAACGGGTGCCTTGGCATTCCGGACAAGATATTTTATCCATGTATTCCTTAGCCCAACGTTTTATAGAAGCCGATTCAGATTCGGTAAACTGCGCCTTTATAAAGTTGGCTATGCCCTCATAATCTATCTTATAATCTCGTTTTACACCCAGCGTTTCAGAATTAACTTCAAAGCGGTCTTTTCCTCCATTAAGAATGACATCCAAAGCCGCCTCCGGAATTTCGGCAATGGCATCCGTTAATTTAAAATGATACCGTTGTGCAATGGTTTCTATTTGTTTAAACGCCCAAGATTTCTTGTATTCACCCAAAGGAGCAATGCCACCGGCGGAAATAGACAATTTTTTATTCGGAAAAATTTTGGTTTCGTTTACCTCATATAGATGCCCCAGACCATTGCAATGGGGACACATGCCTTTAGGAGAATTAAACGAAAAGGTGTTGGGTTCCGGTAATGGATAACTAATGCCGGTGGTAGGGCACATAAGATCGCGACTAAAGTGGCGGGGGGCTGTAGTACCTTCTTCCAGAACCATGAGAACATTATTACCGCTGTACATGGCTGTATTTAGGGTTTCGGCAATGCGCTTGTCCAATTCATCACCGGAGCTAACTTTTAATCGGTCTATAACAATCTCAATATCATGGGTCTTGTAGCGATCTACTTTCAGACCTTTTACAATGTCCTTGATTTCCCCATCTACACGCACCTTTACAAAACCCTGCTTGGCAATCTGTTCAAACAACTCTCTATAGTGGCCTTTGCGAGATTTCACCACCGGCGCCAAAATATTTATTTTTTTATCCTTATAATCCGCTTTAATCAATTCCTTAATTTGAGCATCACTGTAGCTTACCATTTTCTCTCCGGTATGATAGCTATACGCATCCGAAGCTCTGGCGAATAATAGTCGTAAAAAATCATAAATTTCGGTGATGGTGCCTACTGTAGAACGGGGCGATTTTGAAGTGGTTTTTTGCTCAATCGCAATAACGGGCGAAAGACCATCAATCTTATCAACATCAGGGCGCTCTAACCCGCCAAGAAATTGCCTGGCGTAGGCCGAAAAAGTTTCGATATAGCGCCGCTGTCCTTCTGCATAAATAGTATCAAAGGCCAAGGAAGATTTTCCACTTCCCGAAAGCCCGGTAATGACCACCAATTTATCTCTGGGTATGCGTACATCAATATTTTTAAGATTATGGACTCGGGCTCCTGTAATCTCAATGTGCTCCTCGTACTTTTTCATTTTCAATAGCAAAGGGGCGAAGTTACAATTTTGACATTAAAAATGACGCTTGCTTAACTTAGATTTTTGTTAATTGGCATCATAACACTTACCTTAGTGCGCTGAATTCAAATTTAAGAAAATGCAACTTTTAGGGATAGGATCTCGGATAGATCATAAAGAATATGGCAAGGGAGTAGTCACCAATGTAACCTCTAAACATTATTGGGTTACTTTTATTACGCATGGTTTAGAAACGATTCCTATTGATGCCGATTTTGAGGTTATAGAAGTGTTGGAAGATGAAGTAGATACCATAAGTTTTTCAGAAGTAGAACAATCACTTATCTCCATTTTGCGCCGGTGGAGTGATACTTCCCAAGTTACCCCTATTGCCGATAAATGGAAAGGAGGAAGTTTGGTGCTAAAACCGGGGAATGCGAACCTTACAGATAAAGAAATACCCATAGATACCTTTTTTCATAAAATTGTAATGGTACGTGATCGTATACGTGTTATGGAGCAAAAAATAAATTCAAGTTCGGCTTTAGACGATCAAGACAAAATAGAATTGCAGCAATACATTACCCGCATTTATGGGAGCCTTACTACCTTTAACGTACTCTTTAAAAACCAAAGCGACCATTTTGTGGGCGAAAAAACCAAATAGGCCTTTGTTATTCCTATACGGCTTCACTCATTTTTTCATGACCTGAAGTAAATTCCAGTTGGCCTTGGGTACATGCAATCCCAATATTGCGTTTAGCGTCGTAGATGCGCCAATCTTTGGCTTTAAACAGGGTTTTGATATGCTTCGATAATAAAGGCACTACATTGTATTTGGGTTTCACTTCTGCCACATAAACCTGATCTTCCCGAAGTTGAAAGCTTACAAAAGCCTCCATTCTTCGTTTTTCCTTAGCTACTTTTTCCTCTAATTGACTAAGTGTGAGCTCTATTTGATGCAACACAACAAATTCATCCGGACGGGCTACATTCATTATATGACGGATATAGGCGTAAATAAGCATTTCTACCCCTTCCGATTCACTTAGAAAGGCAAAGTAGATTGTTTTTATGGCTGCAGGTTTTTTTTGACTGATACCGTTCCATACTAATTTTGCCAAAACAATGTCCGTAGCTACATAATGTTCCTTGCCAAATAAGTCTTGAGTACCCCTATCGGACTTTGTAATGGAAGTAAGCTTGTTTTTACGCTCAAAGGCGGTATAAATACAGCTTAGAAAGCCGTTAAAAGAACCGTCGTAAACTAATGTGGTTGAAGTATCCATAGCGCGATGTTTTGTAATTAATCCAAAAATATGGAATAATTCCTATATATGGAAATATTCCGTAAATTATTTTGGAATAAATCCAAATTTAATAGAGTATTGGAAAGACGGTCTAACTTTAATGTGGAATGGTCTGCTATTTGGGGATATGGCATTTTGTGCGCTGTGACTTGGCTGCGAAAGCATCTGAAACTAGAAAATAATTGTGTAAATTTGGAATAAAATGAAACCAATGACACGAGAAGCTTTGATAAAGAAAACCTTAGATAGCTTGGCTAAACTTCCTGATCAAAATTTAAAGGAAGTTTCTGACTTTGCCGAATACCTATTGCATAGCATTGAGAATAAAATACTTACGGAGGGGATTCAAAAGTTGGTGTCAGATTCAAAATCATTCGACTTCTTAGAGGCTGATGATAATCTTTATTCCATAGAAGATTTAAAAGAACGCTATAAGTGAAAAAGGGTGATATCGTTTTAATACCATTTCCATTTACAGATCTTTCTGGATTAAAGAATAGACCGGCCCTAATTCTCGCTGTGGGGGAAGCGGATGTAACAGTTTCTTTTATGACTACTCAATTAAAGTGGCAAGAAGATTTTGATGTTAAAATAGAACCAATGCAAACTAATGGGCTCAAAAAGACTTCTTTAATACGACTCTTTAAATTGGCTACCATTGACAAGGATTTGGTTTTAGGTAAGCTTGGTGAACTTTCCGACGAAGAACTAAAAAAGGTAGATAACGTCTTGGTCGATCTTTTTCAATTGAGGCACTTACAAAGCTAAATCGTTAGGGTATTTATCTTCATCCTTACCCAACAAATACCGATCGCAACCCATTGTATAAATAAAATACCATTTGGCTACAATTCACCTTGCAATTGCAGGTCACAGACCAATGTTGCTGCGGTTTTCTTAAGGAGCGAGGCTTTATGCAGCATTAATTTAGGGATTATTTCCTGAATATGGAAATATTCCGTAAATTATTTTGGAATAAATCCAAAATGGTGTATGTTTGAGGAAATTAAAAAGGTAATTTCCGGAGGAGAATGTTTTTAGTTTGTGGTGTGTAAGACTTTGGTACAAGCAAAAGAAACGAAATGACGACAACGAAATGACGTAAAAACATAACTATTGGTCATTATGTTATTTAGTTGTGTCTTTGAAGTAAAATAGGTTTTATAAAATAAGAACAAGAAGTCAGCATAATGAAAAACCATATCCTTCATAGTCCAGAATTTGAATTAAATGGAATTATTATTCCAGAATTTGATTTGAAGTCGGGAAAACTAATAAGAATTTGTTTACCTAACAATGATTCTATAGGAAATGATTTAGTTCATAGATTTCGTTTCGATTTATTAAAATATTTTGAAAGAAAAGGACTCAAGCTTAAATGGACAAAGGAATATTCTGAAAGAGGAATTCGAAGATTTTTAAGATCCTTGACCGTTGAAGAATATTTAAATAAGCAGTTAAATAATGATATAAAAAAAGCTAAGCGTATTAGCGAATATTTAGAATTATATCTTGAAGAAAAAGTAAAGAATCTACTTATTGGTAAAAGAAAAGCTATGGCGTTGATATGTGATTTCGATAAACATGACGCATTAATCTTTGATTATTTTGGTGTTGGTGCCAATGAATTTGACTATCTCGAAGGATTATTATACGCAGAGTTGCGAAAAGGAAAATCTGCTATTGCATTAGACCGCCTTGAATTTCAAATAAAAGAAGAAGTTAACGATACCGTTGAACGTATAATGATAGATATATCAAATAAGGTGTATAAAATATAACCAATTTAGGATTGCCTAGCGTTGTCTGAATCTTAATGTAAAGATTTCCTAATTTCTCGGTGTCAGGGTTTCCTATTTACCTCGCCGCTTGTACCGAGCTTGTCGAGGTATTGAGAGGTTTATTCCGATATATAGGCATTGGGTTGAGGTAACAAAGAGCAAAACAAAATAAGGGTACTTGGCAACGGTTTTGGTAGATATGGAATACAGGCTTGAAAAGTTTCCCGGAAAAGGAGGGTGGACGTATGCCCAAATCCCCGAAATTTTGCCGGACAAAAATGCCCCTTTTGGCTGGGTACGGGTTCGGGGAACCATAGACGATTTTGAAATTAAAAATTACCATCTGATGCCCATGGGGAACGGAAAACTGTTTTTACCCGTAAAGGCCGACATCCGAAAGAAACTAAGAAAACAGGCGGGCGATTATGTGCACGTTACCTTATATGCCGATAACGAACCGACCGAAATACCGGAAGCGTTGCGACTTTGCTTGTTGGAGGAACCTAACGCCCTTGAAACGTTTTTGGGCCGCACCAACGGGGAACAAAAAGCGTTCATCGACTGGATTTATGCCGCCAAGACCGATACCACAAAAGTAAACCGAATTGCCAGCACCCTGAGGAAATTGGCCAAAGGCCAAAAATTAACGAACATAGCACAAAAGAGACATCTATAAAAAACGATCATGGAAAACGAACTCACCTTAAAACGATTTACAGAAATTCGCAGGCATCTGGGCTACACTCAGGCGGAGTTTGCCGAACTCTTGGGCGTTTCTAATACCACGGCGGATATAGAACGGGGCCGCACCAAACTCTCCGGAAAAGTGGTGGCAGAACTCTTAAAACAGTTTAAAATCAATCCCCTTTGGCTATTTGGCGAGAGCCAACAACAGTATCTGGAAACGTCGAATACCAGTGTCATGCCCAAAGTAGTTACCGTAGATTCTGAGGAAAATGACAATATGGTGCTGGTCAATGCCAAGGCTGCTGCCGGGTATCCGCAAAATATTCAGGATACGTCATGGTACCGACAATTGCCCGCTTTCGATCTGCCCTTGCCCGAGTTTCGGAACGCTACCTACAGGGGTTTCCAAGTGGAAGGCGATAGCATGTTGCCCAATCTAAGGCCGGGAGAATGGGTGTTGGCCCGCGCCATTGAGCATATCGATGACGTAAATCCCAACAAAATGTACGTGGTGGTACTACAGGATGCCGTATTGGTAAAAAAGGTGATCAAAAAACCAAACAGCAATAATGTTACGTTAATTTCCTTAAATGAGACCTATCCACCCTATGAAATAAAACCCTTTCAGATTCAAGAAATATGGCTAGTAACCAGTAAGATCACCTTTGCCGTAGATGCCACTACCGAAACCGGTTTATTACGGCAGCTACAAGAATCGATGGACGAACTAAAACGCCAATTTAAACAACAGGCTTCGAGTTGAGATCCAGGGTATATAACCCACTATTTTTTAATACGAAACCCAGCTTTTGATAGAGTGCAATGGCAGCGATACGGTGGTGACCGGTATATAGTAAAAGGGATGTTACCTTAAGATTTAGGGCTTCTTCCACTACCTTTTGCATCAGGGCACGCCCAATGCCTCGTCCTCTATGATTTTTATCCACCACCACATCTTCTATCATTCCTTTATGACCCGAAATAACGCGGTAGGTGGCCACAGAGGCCATCCCTACAAGGGTGCCATTGAACTCGCACACCACCAGAATAATGCTATTGTCTTTTTTTAAAATCGCTTCAAGAGGTATTGTCGCTATATTGGGGTTAAGTTGTTGAAAAAGCCCAATAATTTCATTGCGCAGTGCAGGCGTATAGTCTTCGGAGGTTAATCTTTTAAGGTTCATGGCGTATAGGCTTTAACATTCCCCATGTCCAAGGTTATAGGACCAAGTTGGTGCGAACTTGGCAAAAAGGCACCACTTTCCAAAATTCTCCAATCGTCCCAAGTGGCCTTTAAACCACCAATAGGAATTATGTTTACCCACATTTTAAAACTTTCCGGAAAACCATTTTCATTTAATTTCCAAAGATAGGAATCTCCCGGGGTACTGCCACCTGTGGTGTAGGTAACCAATAAACCTAGTGTGCCATCTGGCATGTGCACACTACGGCGTTCGGTGCCGGCATCAAAAACCTTAAAGGGAGCTACCAGCCAAAAAGAGTCATTGTTAAAATAAGAAATCGCAGTAGCGATGCGCTTGGCTTTTTCACTTCCAGAAACCGGGTGCTTGTTTTTAAGCACGGTACTTTTTGCGTGGTTTTGTAGATGTAAGTCTACCACATAAGTGTCCCATGCAACCCTAACTGTACTATTTTTTTTATCCCAAAAATACCTGTGTTTTCCGCCGGCAAAAGTCCATTCCAAAAATTGAGTCTTCTCGTAAGCACTATAATTAATGGCCTCTAGCATTTTGTAAGCTAATTGATCGGCTTCGGCTCCGGAAGTGCCCTTGGGCAATGGTTCGTTATACATGAAGTAAAGGATTCCAAAGATTGCGATGACCAAAACAATCAATCCCAAAGCAATTTTTAATATTTTTTTTAGCATCTCACTATGGTTAAGAAAGCAGGAAAAATGAAGGCGATGGGTATACTGTTGCCAATAAAACCAAACCGCAATGAAACGTTATTGGTGTGCACTACCTTTCACTTCTTTTTCTAAATGATCCAAATAAAGTATGCCGTTGAGATGGTCTATTTCGTGCTGAAAAATGACCGCGGTAAAGGCTTCTACCATTTCGGTAACCTGCGTATTTTCAAGGGTATCGTATTCTAGCAATAGGGCATACGCACGTGTTTTAGTGGTATCCCTACGATCCGGGATAGAAAGACAACCTTCTAGACAATCTTGTGTCATTTTAGAATACTGAACTATTTTAGGGTTTAGGTACACTTCAAAAGGCATATGTTCCTTATCAAATCGTTGCACCCAAATAATATTTTTTAAAATGCCTACTTGAGGCGCAGCAATACCCACCCCCAGTGACATACTGTCTCTTACGGTGGCAAACAGACGTTTAATAAAATGGGTCAGTACAGGATCCTTAGGATTCACGATTACCGGTTCACTTTTAGTACGTAATAAAATAGAATCTGATGCTTTGTTTATTTTGAAAACCCGCATAGGCTGACTACTGTCTCCGGCCATAATCATCTCCATTTGCGCCGCTGTAAAATTGCTTTCAAAATGAGGGTTCTGTACTTTTTGTCCACCAGAACAACCGATTATGGCAAGCATCAAAAGTGCGACGTAAAAAAGGGTAATGGATTTTTGTTTCATAGTGTATTGAAGATCATTCCGTAAAGATACAGAATGTAGGTTTAATTCTTTTATGGAAGCTTCGGTGCTATTTTAAGAATAGGGGTTTAGATCATGCCGTTGAGGTTGTTACAAAAAAGGTGTTAGATGGCGTTCCGTGTCACCAAGAGATCGTCCGCAACTTAGGGTCGATTATTTCAATATAAATCGATGTTGTTTCAACAGGTAACAGAGAAGCAATTTTCTCTGGCCACTCCATAAAAACCCACGCCTTTTGGTCCAAATACTCTTCCAGACCCATATCTAGCGCCTCCATTTCATTCTTTAAACGGTAAAAGTCAAAATGATAGCCCAACAACGTACCGTCTGTACAATGATACTCATTAACCAATCCAAAGGTGGGACTGTTGGCATTACCGGCTCCACCGAGTTCTTTTACCAACGCTTTTATCAAGGTGGTTTTCCCAGCTCCCATGGCACCATGAAAAGCCAAAACTTTGCTGGGTACACGAGCAATAAGTTCTGTTACAACCTTGGGAAGGTCTTTTTCCGTATAAGTTAGGGTAGGCATTAAGAAAACATTATATTCTTGGCTGTTTACAGAGGGCTCAAAGGTATAAAAAACAAGGAAATTTCAATCTTGTAATTCATGGTTTAAGGAAAAGGTTGTTTTTGTTAATTTATATTTTGGATTTACTTCGGCTCCAAAACTACAAAAGGTACAATCATCTCTTCCAAAGAAACGCCACCGTGCTGGTACGTATTTCGGTAATAACTTACATAATGGTTGTAGTTATTGGGGTATGCAAAAAACAGGTCATTCTTGGCAAAAATAAAAGAACTGCTTACGTTAATGTTGGGTAAATGTATCTTTTTTGGATCTTTTGCTTCGTACACATCTTTGGTGTCGTAGGTTAAACTTCTGCCGGTTTTATACCTTAGGTTTAGACTGGTCTCTTTATCGCCTACCACTTTAGAAGGCTGTTTAGCATTTATAGTGCCATGATCGGTGGTAAGAATAATTTGTAATCCCATGGTTTGTGCCTGTTGAATAATCTCTAATAAAGGCGAATTCTTAAACCAACTTTTGGTTAAAGATCTATAGGCTTTGTCGTTGGCAGCCAATTCTTTAATCACCTCCATTTCGGTCTTTGCATGCGAAAGCATATCTACAAAATTATAGACAATCACAGTGAGGTCGTTGTCTTTTTGCGATTTAAAAGTTTGTGACAACTGCTTACCTTGTTTCAGGCTACTAATTTTATGGTATTCCCATCGTACATCTTTGCCTAAACGTTTTAATTGTTCCCCCAAAAATTCGGCTTCAAACAAATTTTTACCGCCATCTTCCGTATCGTTTTTCCACCATTTCGGGTATTTTTTTTCCATATCGGCTGGCATTAATCCAGCAAATATAGCATTACGGGCATATTGGGTAGCGGTGGGTAATATGCTGTAATAAGAGCGCTCCTTTATTTTTTTATAGTAGGCCGCAAAACTATCCTCAATGCCAAGCCACTGATCGTATCGCAAATTATCGATGACAATCAATAAGGTTTTTTTTTGAGGCAACTCGGGTATAATGTATTCCTTAAAAAGGGTATGCGACATCACCGGGGCATCATTTTCGGAAAACCAATCGGCATAGTTTTTTTCGATAAATTTCCCAAATTGTTGATTGGCTTCTGTTTTCTGCGATTCCAATATTTCAAACATATTAGAATCCTCAATTTCTTCCAAGCGCAATTCCCATGAAATCAATTTCTTATAAAGATCTGCCCATTCTTCGTGGCTGTTTACCACAGCCAGTTCCATGGCTATTTTCCGGAATTCTTGCTGATAATTAGATGTTGTTTTTTCTGATACCAAACGCGAATGATCCAGGCTTTTTTTTAGGGACAGCAAAATTTGATTGGGATTCACGGGTTTGATAAGGTAATCGGCGATTTTAGAACCAATGGCTTCTTCCATAATCATCTCTTCCTCACTTTTCGTGATCATTACCACAGGAATGGAATTGTCTATGTTCTTAATTTCAGTCAACGTTTCTAAGCCGGAAATACCGGGCATATTTTCATCTAAAAACACAATGTCTATCCTTTGTCTTTCTATTTCCTCTAGTGCTTCTCGTCCGCTTTTACAGGTAATTACTCGATAATTTTTATTCTCCAAAAAAAAGATGTGTGGCTTCAATAAATCAATTTCGTCATCGGCCCACAGTATGGTTATTCTACTCATTCTAAATAGGTATTTTGCAGCAATTAATAGGATGTAGTATGTGGCAAAAATAATCGAAGATATGGCGCGCATTTCCCATTCCCGATCTCAACGCAATTGCCTAACTTTGGTTTTTTGATTGTAAAAACATTTATTTTGACAAAATCGAACAAACTTAAAATTTTTAATGACCCAATTTACGGATTTATTACCATACCAAGTACACTCATTTTTAACCTGATTGCCCAACCTTATTTTCAAAGACTGCGCCGCATTTCGCAAATGGGACTTTCTTATTTGGTATATCCCGGAGCGCATCATACCCGTTTTCATCACGCTTTGGGTAGTATGCATTTAATGCAACAGGCCATTCAAGTACTTCGTTTTAAAGGAGTTGAAATATCTGAAGCTGAAGAAGAGGGGCTTTTATGTGCCATTTTATTGCACGATATGGGGCATGGGCCCTTTTCGCATGCCATGGAAAATAGTATTGTGACCAATGTGAGTCACGAACACATTTCATTGCTGTTTATGCAACTATTGAACCAGAAGTTTAACGGGAGTTTAACGCTTGCGCTCGACATTTTTAAAGGAGTGCATCCAAAGAAATTTTTAAATCAGTTGGTGTCCAGCCAACTAGATATGGATCGGTTAGACTATCTTAAAAGAGACAGTTTTTATACCGGTGTAGCCGAGGGAAATATTAATGCCGAACGCCTAATTACGATGTTACACGTAGTTAAGGGCGATTTGGTAGTAGAAGAGAAGGGCATTTATTCTGTTGAGAAATTTTTAATGGCAAGGCGATTTATGTATTGGCAGGTGTACCTTCACAAAACCGGTCTTGTGGCAGAACAGCTTTTAATTCGCGCCTTACAACGTGCCAAGAGCCTTATGGGGCAAGGCGTGGCACTTGAAGGGAGTAGCGGACTGCTTTTTTTTATGCAAAACACTATTAATAAAGACCATTTGGACGCCGCTACCTTAGCGCTTTTTGCCCAACTTGATGATGTGGATATTTTGGGTGCGTTAAAAGCATGGCAATACCATCCGGATTTTGTGTTGTCTAAACTATGTACTATGTTGGTAAATAGGGAGCTGCTTAAAACAAAAATGCGAACACAACCTTTTAGTGCAGAAAAGGTAGAAAAGTGTAAAAAGGCATTTCAACAGCGGCATGACCTTTCCTCCGAAGAGGCTGCCTACTTTGTGTTTTCGGGTAGGGTGACGAACACTGCATATAATCCCAACTATCAAACAATTCGTATTCTTAAAAGAAACGGAAAATTACAGGATATAGCCAAAGCCTCCGACCATGTCAATATTAGAGCCCTCTCTAAGGAAGTGACAAAATATTATATGTGTTTTCCCAAGGAGGGAGTTTAACAATTTTTCTTACTTTTGTCACCATGGAATTTACCGCTAGTCAAATTGCAGGCATCTTAGAAGGGGAGGTCGAAGGAAATCCCGATGTAGCCGTTCATAAACTTGCTAAAATAGAGGAAGGAGAAACAGGATCGCTTACGTTTTTGGCCAATCCAAAGTACACCTCTTTTATTTATACGACAAAGGCGTCCATAACCATAGTGAACAAAGACTTTATTCCCGATCAGCTCATAAACACCACACTGATTAAAGTGGAAGACGCCTATAAATCCTTTTCTAAACTTTTAGAGTATTACAATCAGGTAAAAAACAATAAGGTGGGAATAGAAAATCCGGTGTTTGTATCGGATAACGTAACCTATGGTTCTGAATTTTATTTAGGGGCATTTTCGTACGTGGGTGCCAATGTTAATTTGGGCAACAACGTAAAGATATATCCCAATGTATATATTGGTGATAATGTAACTATTGGAAACAACGTTACTGTTTTTGCAGGAGCCAAAATTTACTCCGAAACGGAAATTGGGAACAATTGTGTAATACATAGTGGGGTAATTTTGGGAGCAGACGGTTTCGGATTTAGTCCTAACGAAAATGGTGAATTCACCAAAGTACCGCAAACCGGTAAGGTAATTTTGGAAGATGACGTAGATATAGGAGCAGGTACTACCATAGACAGGGCTACTTTAGGCGCAACCATACTGAGAAAGGGTGTAAAGCTAGACAACCAAATACAAGTGGCGCATAATGTAGAAATAGGTGCTCACACCGTAATTGCTGCGCAAACAGGGATTGCAGGATCTACAAAAATTGGTAAACATTGTCTTATTGGAGGTCAGGTAGGTATTGTAGGGCATATTGTTATAGGCGATAGGGTTCGGATACAAGCCCAATCCGGTATAGGCCGAAATGTAAAGGACGATGAAGTGCTACAGGGTTCACCAGCATTAAATTATGGCGACTATAATAAATCCTATGTGCATTTCAAAAATTTACCGAGGGTAGTTGAAAGAATCGATAAACTTGAAAAAAAATAGGAATGGGGAATAAAAATACAACCAAGCAAAGAACCATTGCCAAAGAGGTTGAGCTTACAGGCGTTGGGCTGCATACCGGAGAAAATGTAACCTTAAGGTTTGTACCGGCACCCATTAATCACGGGTATGCTTTTAAGCGCGTAGATCTCGACGGATCGCCCATAATTGAGGCAGATGCCAACTATGTGGTAAATACCCAAAGAGGAACCAACCTAGAAAAAAGAGGGGTAAAGATTCAGACCTCAGAGCATGTGCTTGCCGCCTTAGTAGGTTTGGAAATTGATAATGCGATTATTGAACTAAATGCACCGGAACCTCCCATTATGGATGGATCCTCAAAATATTTTGTAGAAGCATTGGAGGCTGCCGGGATCGTAGAACAAGAAGCAGAACGCGAAGAATATATCGTAAAAGAGGTAATTACCTATAAGGATGAAGATTCGGGGAGTGAAATTACGGTTATTCCTTCCGATGACTACCAGATAACCGCCATGGTCGACTTTGGCACCAAAGTGCTAGGCACCCAAAACGCTACATTGGATCGCTTATCCGACTTTAAATCGGAAATAGCGAATGCCCGAACTTTTAGTTTTTTGCACGAATTAGAAATGCTTTTGGAAAATGGATTAATTAAGGGAGGCGACCTTAATAATGCCATAGTATATGTAGATAAGGAGATTTCGGAGGCAACGATGAAGAAATTGCAGAAAGCCTTTAACAAGGAAAAATTATCCGTAAAACCAAATGGTATATTAGATAATTTAACGCTGCATCAACCCAACGAAGCGGCACGCCATAAATTGTTAGATGTCATTGGCGATTTAGCCTTAATTGGTACCCGAGTAAGAGGTAAAATTATCGCCAATAAACCCGGGCACTATATAAATACCCAATTTGCAAAAAAATTATCCAAAATAATAAAGTTGGAAAAAAGGAATAGTGTACCTCAGTACGATCTCAACAAAACCCCATTGATGGACATCCATCAAATTATGGCGATGTTGCCCCACAGACCTCCGTTTTTACTGATCGATCGAATCTTAGAGCTATCAGACAGTCATGTGGTTGGTATGAAAAACGTTACCATGAACGAGCCCTTTTTTATTGGGCATTTCCCTGGTGCCCCCGTAATGCCCGGCGTACTTCAGGTAGAGGCCATGGCGCAAACTGGAGGTATTCTGGTGCTAAGTACCGTGCCCGATCCTGAAAATTATCTTACCTTGTTTATGAAAATAGACAATGTAAAGTTTAAACAAAAAGTGTTGCCCGGCGATACCCTTATTTTTCATTGTAGCCTTATTTCGCCAATACGAAGAGGAATTTGCCACATGCAAGCCTATGCCTATGCCAATTCCAAACTCGTGTGCGAGGCCGAAATGATGGCTCAAATTGTAAAAAAGCAGTAAATGAATCAACCCCTAGCCTATATTCACCCCGGTGCAAAAATAGCGAAGAACGTAGTAGTAGAACCCTTTACCACCATTCACAATAACGTAATCATTGGTGAAGGCACCTGGATAGGATCAAATGTGACCATCATGGAAGGTGCCCGTATTGGCAAAAATTGTAATATTTTTCCAGGTGCAGTTATTTCGGCACCACCCCAAGATCTTAAGTACAACGGGGAAGAAACCACGGTAGTAATAGGAAACAATACTACGGTAAGAGAATGCGCAACCATACACAAAGGAACCTCGGATCGGCTAAAAACCGTCATTGGGAACAACTGCCTTATTATGGCTTATTGCCATATTGCACATGACTGTTTCGTTGGAAACAATTGTATTTTTTCTAACAATTCTACTTTGGCGGGTCATGTAACCATAGGCGATAATGTAATTCTGGCAGGTTTAGTTGCGGTACACCAATTTGTATCTATAGGAAACCACGCCTTCGTAACCGGCGGATCTTTAGTCCGTAAAGACGTACCGCCCTATGTAAAAGCAGCGCGCGAGCCATTATCTTATGTAGGCATCAATTCGGTTGGACTTAGACGTAGGGGATTCGATTCTAATAAAATCCGGGAGATACAAAACATCTATCGCATCTTATATCAAAAAAATTATAACAATTCGCAGGCCGTTCGCATTATAGAAGCCGAAATGGAGGCTACCCCGGAAAGGGACGAAATTTTGCAGTTTATCAGAGATTCGCAACGCGGCATAATGAAAGGATATTTTAGTTTAACGTAACACAATATATGGCAACAACATCCGATATTAGAAAAGGGTTGTGCATTAGGTACAACAATGATATTTTTAAAATTATTGAATTTTTACATGTGAAGCCCGGCAAGGGTCCCGCTTTCGTACGTACTAAATTGAAAAGCGTTACCACAGGAAAGGTTATAGATAATACATTTTCTGGTGGCCATAAGATTGAGGATGTACGGGTAGAAACACGAAACTATCAGTTTTTGTATGCTGAAGGAGAAACGTACCATTTTATGAATACGGACGACTATAACCAAATTAGTCTTTTAGAAAGTGCTTTGGATGCCCCGGGATTACTTAAGGAAGGTGAAGTGGTTACGATTTTATTCAATTCGGAAGACAATATGCCTTTGTCTGTAGATATGCCGGCAAATGTAGTTTTAGAAGTAATACACGCCGAACCCGGTGTTAAAGGAAATACAGCAACCAATGCCACCAAACCCGCCACAGTAGAAACAGGCGCTAAGGTAAATGTGCCTCTTTTTATAAATGAAGGCGATAAAATTAAAATTGATACCGAAAAGGGATCCTATGTAGAACGTGTAAAATAACGGCAACGAAAACGGTTTTATGCATGCCTTTTTGAAATGTATTGGTTGCGTTGTATGTATTCAGGGCTATAAAAAACATTCAAAAAAGGTAGCGTCTAGGTGTAATTCTTAGAAACTAAAAATCAATAGCAGAAAAGGTGCCTTATTTTAAAATCATCGAATAGTTCCACCGAAAAAAATAGGATATTAAATATTATCATTAAATGAAATTTCCTGTTCCATACCGTCTAAAACAAATAGCAAACCTACTTAAGGTAGATTTTGTAGGTGATGCCGATTTTCCTGTACTAGGGATGAACGAAATTCATGTGGTAGAACCGGGTGACATTGTTTTTGTAGATCATCCCAAATATTATGACAAAGCCTTGCATTCCAAAGCAAGTGTGGTGCTTATAAATAAAAATGTCACTTGTCCAGAGGGTAAGGCTCTATTAATTTCTACCGATCCCTTTCGTGATTTTAATATATTAACGGATTTTTTCAGACCTTTCGAAAAATCGCACCATACTATTGCACCTTCGGCCATTATTGGAGAAAACACCATTATACAGCCCAATGTATTTATAGGAAATAATGTGGAAATAGGAGCACATTGTCTTATACACGCCAATGTGGCTATTTATGACAATTGCATTATTGGAGATCATGTAACAATTCATGCAGGGGCAGTGCTTGGCGCAGATGCCTTTTACTATAAGAAAAGACCGGAAGGATTCGATAAATTGCGTTCTGGAGGTAGGGTGGTTATCGAAGATCATGTTGACATTGGCGCTCTATGTACCATAGATAAAGGAGTTACGGGAGACACCAGAATTAAGGAAGGCACAAAACTAGACAATCAAGTGCAAGTGGGGCATGACACCGTTATTGGTAAAAAATGTCTCATTGCGGCACAAACAGGTATTGCCGGTTGTGTTGTTATTGAAGACGAAGTTACGCTTTGGGGTCAAGTAGGTATCACAAGTGCCGCAACTATAGGAGCAAAAGCGGTAGTACTTGCCCAAACCGGGGTGGCAAAATCCTTAGAGGGAGGCAAAACCTATTTTGGGAGTCCGGCAGAAGAGGCTAGAGAAAAATTAAAGCAGATGGCGCACATCAAAAGAATTCCTGAAATTTTAAAAAAAATGAAAGAATAATAGATATTCTTTTTTGATGCCCTATTTTTGTGATCCATTTAAAGCATATAATAAGAACCAAATAGAGTTATGAGCGTATTAGTTAATAAAAATTCCAAAATTATAGTTCAGGGGTTTACAGGAAGTGAAGGCACTTTTCATGCAGAACAAATGATCGATTATGGTACCAATGTAGTAGGCGGGGTTACTCCGGGTAAAGGGGGGCAAGAGCATTTGGGAAGACCGGTGTTTAATACCGTGGAGGATGCAGTACAAAAGGCTGGTGCCGATGTGTCAATTATCTTTGTACCGCCGGCTTTTGCGGCAGATGCCATTATGGAAGCGGCTAATGCGGGCATAAAGGTGATTATTACCATCACAGAAGGTATTCCTGTTGCAGACATGGTAAAAGCATATGATTATATCAAAAATATGGATTGTAGGCTGATAGGCCCCAACTGCCCCGGTGTAATTACGCCCGAGGAAGCCAAAGTTGGCATTATGCCCGGATTTGTATTTAAAAAAGGTCATGTGGGTATTGTGTCTAAGTCAGGCACCTTAACTTATGAAGCTGCAGACCAAGTGGTACGTCAAGGCTTGGGTATTACCACAGCAATAGGTATTGGTGGCGATCCAATTATTGGAACGACAACCAAGGAAGCGGTTGAATTATTAATCAATGACCCCGAAACGCATTGCGTGGTGATGATTGGTGAAATAGGCGGACAATTAGAGGCCGATGCCGCAAACTGGTATAAAAATAGTGGCAGTAAAAAACCAATAATTGGGTTTATCGCCGGCGAAACTGCCCCGGCGGGTCGTACTATGGGTCATGCCGGTGCTATTGTGGGTGGTAGTGATGATACTGCTCAGGCCAAAAAACGCATCATGCGAGAATGCGGTATTCACGTAGTAGATTCTCCCGCAGAAATTGGAAAAAAAGTAAAAGAGGTTCTAGGATAAAATCCTTCTTTTGAGGTTAAAAATCCCGCAATCGTCGGGATTTTTTTCGTAATTTACCAGTTCAAACTAGATCTTTGAAAACATCGTACTAAAAGCGCAAATAATGAAATTGTTAGAAGGAAAAAATGTAATCATCACGGGTGCCAGCAGGGGAATTGGTAGGGGTATTGCAGAAGTATTTGCCGATCATGGGGCTAATGTGGCCTTTACCTACAGCGCAAGCGAAGCTCCGGCACTAGTGCTCGAAAAAGAACTTAAGGCCAAAGGGGTTAGGGCAAAAGCGTATAAAAGCAATGCAGCAAGCTACACCGAGGCCGAACAGTTAGTAACGCAAGTTTTGGAAGATTTTGGCGGTGTAGATGTATTGATTAACAATGCCGGTATTACAAAGGATAATTTATTAATGCGCATGGGAGAAGCCGATTTTGATACGGTGATAGAGACCAATTTAAAATCTGTTTTTAATATGACGAAGGCCATTCAAAGAACCTTTCTAAAACAACGAAGCGGGTCTATCATAAATATGAGTAGTGTGGTAGGGGTAAAGGGTAATGCAGGCCAAACCAATTATGCCGCTTCAAAAGCTGGAATGATAGGTTTTACAAAGTCCGTTGCTTTAGAATTGGGATCGCGAAACATTCGGTGTAATGCCATTGCGCCCGGTTTCATTGAAACAGAAATGACCGATAGACTAGACGAAAAAACGGTACAAGGATGGCGCGATGGTATTCCTTTAAAACGAGGTGGTTCACCTGCTGATGTAGCCAATGCCTGTTTGTTTTTTGCTTCCGACTTATCGGCCTATATAACCGGTCAGGTTTTAAATGTAGATGGTGGAATGCTTACCTAAATTCAGTGTCCCTTTGGCCATGAAAGAGTCTTGTATCGATGCCTATAGAAACGTTTTTTCTGATTTTACTTGCCCTTGTCGTTTCCGTAGCCGTCGTTTGGTTTCAGTATAGCCATAAGCAACAGCAAAAAGGAACCTTATACTGGTTCCTAAGGGGATTGCGCTTTGTTGCGATTTTTGGGGTATTACTTCTTCTCATTAATCCAAAATTGACCAAAACGGCTTTATTTACCGAAAAACCCAATCTTATAGTGTTGCAAGATAATTCGGCCTCGATAACCGAATTGGATGCCGCAAGTGAGATTACCTCCCTTATAGATCAAGTTGATCAAAATACGGAATTGGAAGCTAGGTTTAACCTACGCAAACACAGTTTCGGAACCGGATTAAATACCAATACCAACCTCACCTTTGACGAATCCAATTCCAATATTGCGAAAGCACTGACGTCGGTTGCTTCCATTTACGGAAATACCCCGAGCGTCATTTTGTTAATAACCGATGGTAACCAAACCATTGGAAATGATTATGTGTTTCTGGCTGATCAGATAAAACATCCCATATTTCCCATCGCGGTAGGAGACACTACCCGCTATCAGGACTTAAAAATAGATCGGATAAATAGCAATAGTTTTGCCTTTTTAAAAAATTCCTTTCCCATTGAGATTTTTGCCTCATACGAGGGTACCGGCGCGGTAAACGCTCAGCTCTCGATAATCATGGACGGAAAAGTAGTGTTTACCAAGGTATTGCCTTTTTCTGCGACACAAAATTCGCAGTACCTAACAACTTTGTTACATGCGAGTACCGTCGGTGTTAAAAATATTACCGTTAAACTACAGCCTTTCGCCAACGAAAAAAATACGCAAAATAACCAACGGCAGTTGGCCGTAGAGGTGATTGATGAAAAAACGAAAATTGCGTTGGTCTCCGAGGTAATGCATCCTGATGTGGGAGCCCTTAAGAAGTCCATAGAAAGCAACGAACAGCGAACGGTAACCCTTGTGAAACCGTCAGTAGCCTTAGCCGAGATCGAAGATGCAGATGTGTTCCTGTTGTACCAGCCCAATGCTGCATTTGCACCTATTTATGATTTTATGGCGAAAAAAAAGGCCAATGCATTCACGATTACAGGAACCAAAACAGACTGGAATTTTTTGAACGCAATACAAACGGGTTTTACGGTAGAGAGTTATGGACAAAAAGAAGAGGTAAGTGCCGTAAAAAATGCTGCCTTTAGTTATTTTGATGTCTCCGATTTTTCTTTAGATGGATTTCCGCCCTTGGAAGGCATTCTGGGCGAAATAGTGCTTACCGGGAAAAATGATGCGATTTTAACGCAACGTATCAAGGGAGTAGACCTAAACACTCCTTTACTTTCTATAATTACGGAAGATCCTGTCCGAAATGCAGTACTCTTTGGTGAGAATATTTGGAAATGGCGGATGCAAAGCTATAGGAATGATCAGCATTTTAAAAATTTTGATGATTTTATTGGGAAAATCATGCTGAATTTAAGCATGACGCCGACGAAAAACCGCTTTAATTTGGAATATAGTCCTATTTATCAGCGCAGTAGTGAAGCTGTACTAAAAGCGACGTATTTTGATGAAACTTATATTTTTGATACTACCGTAAACATAACCATAAAAGTAGTACACAAAGATACAGGCTCGTCTATGGAGATACCTTTGCTTTTAAAGGGAAATTATTACGAAGCCGATTTAAGCAACCTTCCAGCGGGAAGTTACGAATTTGTCGCCACGGTTTCCGAAACCAATATGTCGAAGTCCGGGAGTTTTATAATACAAGATTTTGATATTGAAAAACAATTTTTGTCGGCTAATTATCAAAAATTGCAGACCCTAGCTAACAACAGCAATGGAAAACTTTATTTTTCTTCTGAAGGAAGTACATTACTTCAAAGTCTTATCACAGATCCGCAATGGGCACCTATACAAAGAAGCGAACAAAATGTTGTATCTTTGATCGATTTTCGATGGCTCTTAGCACTCATAGTGATTGCTTTTGCTTCGGAGTGGTTTATCAGAAAATATAACGGATTAATTTAAATAGAAACAAATGGATAAGTTACCCAAAGTTGCATTACCTGCAATATTTATTATGATTATTGTCATTATTTTAATTTCAAAATCGGCCATTACCATTGGTTCCGGACAAGCCGGTGTGCTATATAAAACGTTTGGTGGCGGGGTGGTAACCGATCAACCTCCATTGGGTGAAGGGTTTCACTTGGTAGCACCATGGAACAATATTACAATTTATGAGGTTCGCCAACAAGAAGTATATGAAAAAATGCAGGTGTTGTCTTCCAACGGGCTTGAAATCAAATTGGACGCTTCTATTTGGTTCGAGCCAATACGGTCTACCCTCGGAAAACTGCATCAGGAAAAGGGAGAAGAATATGTACAACGGGTCTTGTTGCCTACCATTCGCTCGGCTGCAAGAAGCGTTGTAGGTCGCTACACCCCGGAACAACTATATTCCAGTAAGCGTGATGCCATTCAAGATGAAATTTACCAAGAAACCAAGAAAATTGTAGACGGTCAGTATATTCAATTAAATGAAGTTTTGGTTCGCGATGTAACCTTGCCCCCTACTATAAAAGAAGCCATTGAGCGGAAATTACGCCAAGAACAGGAATCTTTAGAGTATGAATTTAGATTGGTTACCGCCGAAAAGGAAGCCGAAAAGGTACGGATTGAGGCACAAGGAAAAGCCGATGCCAATAGAATTTTGAGTGCATCGCTCAACGACCAGATTTTAAAAGACAAGGGTATAGATGCAACCTTAAAACTATCAGAATCTCCAAATTCTAAAGTGGTTGTTATTGGCGGCGGCGATGGCGGGATGCCCTTAATTTTGGGAAATAATTAAAAATTATAGAATTAAAGTTTTTTTGAATTAAAATAAATTTTAATTTTACACCATCATGAAAATAAAAAATACACACCATCATTTTTATACTTGCACTCAGGCGAGGTAAAAATGTATTGTAGTGTTACAACATATTTAAAACCCGTTTGAGGAATCAAACGGGTTTTTTAGTTAATCAAAGCACGTAAAAGCTAATATATTAAAAATGACAAAAATTAGAATCGCCATACAAAAGGCAGGCAGGCTACATGAAGATTCGCTGCAGTTGTTAAAGGATTGCGGAATTTCCATAGATAACGGACGAGATCAACTTAAAGCAGTTTCACGAAACTTTCCCTTGGAAGTTTTTTATTTGCGCAATGGGGATATTCCGCAATATTTAAAAGATGGTGTGGTAGACATCGCTGTTATCGGCGAAAATGTATTAATTGAAAAAGGAGGCGACATCCGAATTGCGGAAAAGTTGGGGTTCTCAAAATGCAAGGTATCGCTTGCAGTGCCTAAAGCCGTAGCATATAATTCTGTTCTCGATTTTCAAGGCAAAAAGATTGCAACCTCCTATCCCAATACGGTAAAAGCCTATTTGGATGCCAAAGGAATCACAGCGGAACTTCACATTATTAGTGGTTCGGTGGAAATAGCTCCCAACATAGGACTGGCAGATGCCATTTGCGATATTGTATCTAGTGGCAGCACGCTTTTCAAAAATAACTTAAAAGAGGTTGAAGTGATGCTAACCAGTGAAGCCGTACTTGCAGTCTCTCCGGAAATCTCGGCGGAAAGAATACCTATTTTGGAGCAGTTACAATTTCGGATTCAGTCTGTACTCAGGGCAAGACAATCTAAATATGTGTTGTTGAATGCACCCAATGACAAGCTAGATGCAATTATCGCGCTTTTGCCGGGCATGCGAAGTCCGACCGTATTGCCTTTAGCAGAAGAGGGATGGAGTTCCGTCCATACGGTAATCAACAAAGATAAATTTTGGGAAGTAATTACAGAGTTGAAAAAGGCAGGAGCCGAAGGTATTTTGGTATGTCCTATTGAAAAAATGGTATTATAAATAGAAATGAACAAAATATACAAACCAGCCAAAGCAGATTGGAAAACGGTTTTAAAACGGCCCACACAGAATTTCACTGATATAGAAGATACAGTCAATACCATCTTCAAACAAGTGGAAAAAGAAGGGGATCGGGTCATAAAGGAATTTACAGAAAAGTTTGATGGAGTCAAATTAGAATCCATTTCCGTTTCTGATGTTGAAATCAATGAAGCCCTTAGCCTGATTTCAGACGAACTGATAGCTGCGATACAGCTGGCAAAGCAAAATATCGAAAAATTCCATAACGCTCAGGTTACAGAAAGAGTAGAAGTTGAAACCGCCAAAGGCGTCTTGTGTTGGCAAGAAAAAAGAGCCATTCAAAAAGTGGGATTGTACATTCCCGGAGGAACAGCACCCTTATTTTCAACCATTTTGATGCTTGCCATTCCGGCCAAAATAGCAGGATGCAAAGAGGTCGTACTTTGTACGCCTCCCAACAAAGAAGGAAAAATTAATCCCGCCATTCTGTATACCGCGCAGTTATGTGAGGTGACGCAAATTTTTAAAGTCGGTGGTATTCAGGCCATTGCCGGGATGACGTTTGGAACAGCAACCATTCCACAGGTCTATAAAATTTTTGGACCCGGAAACCAGTACGTAACGGTAGCCAAACAAATTGCAACCAAATATGGGGTGGCCATAGATATGCCCGCCGGACCCAGTGAATTGTTAGTAGTTGCAGATGATACAGCCAATGCCGCTTTTGTTGCATCAGACTTACTCAGTCAGGCAGAGCATGGTGTAGATAGTCAGGTTATTCTGATATCTACTTCCAAAGATTTTATAGATTTAGTCGAATCAGAAATTGAAAACCAAATTAGTGTGCTGCCCAGAAAGGATATTGCCCAAAAAGCAATTGATAATAGCAAGCTCATTTACGTGGAAGATGATCAAACGGCCATCGACCTAATCAATGAATACGGTCCCGAACACTATATTGTGTGTGTGGCAAATGAAGATTTTTATCTGGAAAACACAATAAATGCGGGTTCTGTGTTTATTGGAAATTATACCCCTGAGAGTGCCGGAGATTATGCTTCCGGAACCAACCATACGCTGCCCACCAACGGGTATGCCAAACAATACAGCGGGGTACATCTAGATAGCTTTATGAAAAGCATGACCTTTCAGAAACTGACTAAAGAAGGGATTCTGAACATCGGAAAAGCCATTGAGATTATGGCAGAGGCAGAAGGACTACAAGCTCACAAAAATGCGGTTACATTGCGATTAAATAGCTTAAAATGAACAAGGGTTTTAACTTAAATAATATCATTAGGGAGAATGTAAAAGGTTTAAAACCCTATTCTTCCGCCCGGGATGAGTATGTGTCCAATGGGTCGGAAATGGTATTTTTGGATGCCAATGAAAATCCATTTCAGAACGGCGTAAATCGGTATCCGGATCCCCAACAGCGCAATTTAAAATCTGTTTTAGCCGGGCAAAAAGGAGTAGGAATAGAAAATATACTTTTAGGTAATGGGAGCGATGAGGTATTGGACCTTATTTTTAGGGCTTTTTGCGAGCCCAGGATAGACAATATTATCACCTTGCCGCCCACCTATGGTATGTATGCTGTTTTAGCCAATATCAATTCAGTTTTTAATAAGCAAGTTGTACTTACAGCGGATTTTCAACCCAATTTGGAAGCCATTTTGGATGAAGTTGATGATTTTACTAAGATTGTCTTTTTGTGTTCGCCAAACAATCCTACAGGAAATAGTTTTACAGAGGATAAAATTTCTTATTTATTAAAAAATTTCCATGGACTAGTGGTTATCGATGAGGCGTATATCGATTTCTCGAAAAATACGAGCTGGTTAACTCAATTGCATAACTATCCCAATTTGATCATTACCCAAACCTTGTCCAAAGCCTATGGCATGGCCGGAATTCGATTGGGAATTTGTTACGCCTCCACCGCAATTATTGCCATTTTAAACAAAATAAAACCCCCGTATAATGTAAACGAACTTACCCAACAAAGGGCTATGGAACGGGTTTTAAATGTGGACAGGGTTACTCAGGAAGTAAAGTCCATTTTAGAGGAAAGAGACACCTTGTCGAAGGCTTTGCAAGCAGTTCATTTTGTTTCTAAAGTATATGACACGGATGCTAACTTTGTTTTAGCTAAGGTAGACGATGCCAATAAAAGGTATCAAGAACTTTTGGAAAGGGGTATTGTGATAAGAAACAGAACTACTCAGGCCTTGTGCGAGAACACTTTACGCTTTACGGTGGGAACGCCAGAAGAAAATATAAAATTGATTAAAGTTTTAAAGGATATATAATGAAAAAAGTACTTTTTATTGATAGGGATGGCACCATCATCAAAGAGACGGTAGACGAGCAAATCGACGCTTTTGAAAAGATGGTTTTTTATCCAAAAGCCTTTACGTATTTAGGAAAAATTGCAAAGGAGCTAGATTATGAATTGGTGATGATAACCAATCAAGACGGTTTGGGAACGGCTTCTTTTCCGGAAGAAACTTTTTGGCCTGTACATAATTTCATACTTAAGTCCTTTGAAAACGAAGGAGTTGTATTTGATCAGGTTTTTTTAGATCGCACCTTTCCGCACGAAAATGCCAATACCCGAAAACCGGGAACCGGATTGTTAACCGAATATTTTTCTGAAGCCTATGATTTAAAGAATTCTTTTGTCATCGGAGATCGGTTAACCGATATAGAACTTGCAAAAAATCTTGGTGCCAAAGGTATTTTTATCAACGATGAGACCCATTTAGGAACTGGGGAAATTACCTTAAAGCGAGATGAATTGGATTCCTATATTGCCCTTGAAACGAATGATTGGGAAAAAATATATGAATTTCTAAAATTAAAAGAGCGGGTTTCAGAAATCGCCCGAAAAACCAACGAAACGGATATTCAAATTAAATTGAATCTCGATGGTACGGGAAAAAGTAGCATAGCTACCGGACTCGCATTTTTTGATCACATGTTAGATCAATTGGCCCGCCACGGACAAATGGACTTGGAGATCAAAGTAAATGGCGATTTGGAAGTCGATGAACATCATACCATTGAAGACACAGCCATTGCGTTGGGAGAAGTATTTCATAACGCTTTGGGGAACAAATTAGGAATTGAGCGCTATGGGTTTTGTTTGCCGATGGACGATTGTTTGGCGCAAGTAGCTATCGATTTCGGCGGCCGGAATTGGTTGGTATGGGAAGCGGATTTTAAACGTGAAAAAATCGGAGAAATGCCTACTGAAATGTTTTATCATTTTTTTAAATCCTTTACCGACGGAGCCAAAGCCAACCTGAATGTAAAAGCGGAGGGTACCAATGAACACCATAAAATTGAAGCTATTTTTAAAGCCTTTGCCAAATCCATTAAAATGGCGGTGAAGCGCGATGTAGAAAAAATGGTGCTGCCAAGTACAAAGGGAATGCTGTAAGCCTAAAGGGAATTAGGTGAAATACGAAATTAGAAATACGAAGTTAAAAGTGTAGTTAGGCAATGGTTAGGGATTTAAGAGAAAGAATGCAAAGGTTTCTTTAGATTGATAATATTAATGAGACAAAATCCCCGTGCGATTAAAAAATAAAGCATGGAGTAATTGATTTATTGGTAATTACGATAGCTTCCATAACTACAACAAGAAAAAATAAAAGTAATAGTTAAAATTAAATATAAATACGGGTTTAGTATGATTAGATGTGTTTAGGATTCAATAGACCCATTAACACTCATTCATTTCATAATTCTAAATTCGTACTTCTAAATTCGTACTTAGAATGGAGATTGTAATTGTCAATTACGGCGCGGGAAACATACAAAGCATTAAGTTTGCTATTAATCGTCTGGGCTATAATGCAGTTCTGAGCGATGATGTTGAAGAAATCCGGAATGCCGATAAGGTTATATTTCCCGGTGTGGGTGAGGCCAGCAGTGCCATGACCAAATTGGTTGCCAGCGGGCTCGATAAGGTCATCCCAACATTAACCCAACCGGTGCTGGGAATCTGTTTGGGAATGCAATTAATGTGTAATTCTTCTGAAGAAGGCAACACCAAAGGATTGGGAATTTTTGATGTAGAGGTACTGAAATTTGCCAACACCTTGAAAGTACCGCAAATAGGTTGGAATCAAATTTCCGATTTAAAATCGCCCTTATTTAAAGGTATATCAGATCAGGAATATATTTATTTGGTGCACAGCTATTACGCTCCCTTGTGCAAAGAAACTATTGCCACTACTGAGTATGGATTATCTTATAGTGCCGCTTTGCAAAAAGATAATTTTTACGGCACCCAGTTTCATCCGGAGAAGAGTAGTACAGTTGGAAGTAAAATTCTTGAAAATTTTCTCCTTATTTAGTTTATGGCCAAAGACCAAAGACCAAAGTACACAGTACACAGTACAAAGTATTAAATAAAGCATTGTAAACACATAGTTAAATAAGAGGAATAAATGAACAAGTATGAAGATTTAAAAGTTTGGAAAAAGGGAATGGATCTTGTTGAGTTAACCTATTTTTTAGCCAGTGAATTGCCAAGTGATGAAAAGTATGGACTGGTTACACAACTTAAAAGATCCAGCGTTTCTATACCTTCAAATATTGCTGAGGGGGTAGGAAGGAACTCTAAAAAGGAATTTATTCGATTTTTAAGTATAGCAAATGGCTCAACAGCAGAATTAGAGACACAACTATTGCTTCTCAATAGACTTAATTTAATGGAAGAAAATAGAACTATTCCATTATTGAATTTGTGCAAGGAAATTAGAAAGATGAATTATTCACTTCAAAGAAGTTTAATTAAAGAGTCATAACTACTTAGTACTGACTACTTAGTACTGACTACTTAGTACTGATAACTAAATACTTAACTCATGCGTATCATCCCAGCCATAGACATCATAGACGGTAAATGTGTAAGACTCTCCAAAGGGGATTATAGTACCAAGAAAATTTACAATGAAAATCCGCTTGAAGTGGCCAAAGAATTTGAAGCCCATGGCATACGGTATGTGCATTTGGTAGATTTAGACGGAGCCAAGTCCAAACACGTTGTAAACCATAAAGTTTTGGAAAAAATAGCTTCGCAAACTAATTTGAAAATTGATTTTGGCGGGGGATTAAAAACCGATGCGGACTTGCAAATAGCTTTTGAAAGCGGGGCAAATCAAATTACCGGCGGTAGTATTGCAGTAAAAGATAAGGAAGTGTTTTTGGGGTGGATTGGTCGGTTTGGAGCCGAAAAAATTATTTTGGGTGCTGATGCGTTGGATGAAAAGGTTGCTGTTTCCGGGTGGATGGAAGAATCAACAGAAGAATTGATACCCTTTATAAAAGCCTATCATGAAAAAGGGATTAGCTATGTTATTTGTACCGATATCAGTAAAGACGGCATGTTGCAAGGGCCTTCTTTTGATTTATATGAGAAAATTTTAGCTGAGACATGGACTGGTGAACATTCTAAACTTACTAGAATTCGCCTTATTGCAAGTGGTGGAATTTCTACTTTTGATGAACTGCCGAAATTGGCAGAAATAGGTTGCGAAGGGGTTATTATTGGTAAAGCCATTTATGAAAACAAGATTAGCTTAAAACAATTGGAAAACTATATTTTACATGCGTAACCAAGAATCCATTTTGGCTGAGGAAATAAAATCAGCTGCATTATACAGAATGGATGAGAGCAGTCGCATGATTGCTATCGCCTTAAAAGACCTTTCAGATGCCAAGATTTGGGAGCGACCTAACGGTATTTCGAATAGTATAGGAAATCAGCTATTGCATTTATGCGGGAACATTACCCAATATGCTATTTCTTCCTTAGGGGAGACATTGGATACCCGAGATCGGGATGCGGAATTTACAACTGTTAATGGCCTTTCCAAGGCAGAATTATTAGCTAAATTGGAAGCAACGGTCTCCAAAGCAAAAGAAGTGATAGAAAATTGTTCCATGGATAATTTAATAAGGTTGAGAAAGGTACAAGGCTTTGAGCTCACCGGAATAGGAATCATCATGCATGTGGTAGAGCACTATTCGTATCATACGGGACAAATCGCCTTTTGGGTAAAACAAGCAAAGAACAAACCTTTGGGATTCTATGAAGGCACAGACCTTAATAATAAAAATGATTTATAGCTCAGCAAAAATTGAAAGCTTAAAGTACAAAGTAAGTAGTACAAAGACAAAGTACGAAGTAAGAAATAAGAAGTTGTAAATTTGAAGTGAGAAGTACGAAACGAACAACCGTCAACGGACAACGAGCAACCAAAAGCGAACAACGAACAACCAACAATGATTTGAAAATTTGAAAATGTAGCAATTTGAAAATGTAATAATACCACATCCAACTCCTTGGGAGGGGATAAGAGAGGTTCAACCATAAACGGACAACGAGCAACCAAAAGCGAGCAACAAGCAAAGAACAACCAAAAAACTATGATAACAAAACGAATCATACCCTGCCTAGATATTAAAAATGGACGCACCGTAAAAGGCGTAAATTTTGTAGATTTACGAGATGCCGGAGATCCTGTGGCCCTTGCGGAAATTTATGCCAATGAGGGCGCAGACGAACTGGTATTTTTAGATATCTCTGCCACAGAAGAACGCAGAAGAACCCTGGCAGATTTAGTATATCACGTAGCGGAAAAGGTAAATATTCCGTTTACCGTAGGGGGTGGCATTTCGTCCGTTGAAGATGTAGATATTTTGTTGCAAAATGGTGCCGATAAAGTGTCTATTAATTCATCGGCAGTGAAAAACCCTCAATTAATTAATGATTTGGTGGCTAAATTTGGCTCCCAATGTATTGTGGTTGCCATAGATGCCAAGCAAGTGAACGGCGAATGGCTAGTACACTTAGTGGGGGGTAAAGTACCTACAGAAATCAATTTGTTTCAGTGGGCAAAAGAAGTGGAGAAGAGGGGAGCAGGGGAGATTCTATTTACGTCCATGGATCATGACGGCACCAAGAACGGTTTTGCCAACGAAGCTCTGGCTCGGTTATCTGCGGAAATAAACATTCCCGTTATTGCTTCCGGGGGTGCCGGCAATATGCAGCACTTTACGGACACTTTCATCCAAGGAAAAGCAGATGCCGCTTTAGCAGCCAGTGTTTTTCATTTTAAGGAAATTAAAATTAAAGATTTAAAAGAAGAATTAAAGCAAAATGGAATTTTGGTAAGGCTTTAAACGTTTATGTATTATAGGTTTATACTTTAAAGGGTTTCTCGTTTCATGAATAATGATTAACGAGCAACCAACAACGAGCAACCAACAACGAAAATAAAAGTAAAGAAATGACAGTAGATTTTACAAAAAATAAAGACGGTCTGGTACCGGCCATTATACAGGATGCAAAGACGAGAATGGTGTTGATGCTAGGATATATGAATCAGGAGGCGTTGGCAAAAACGTTGAAAACAAAAAAAATTACTTTTTTCAGTCGTACAAAAGAACGTTTGTGGACAAAAGGAGAGGAAAGTGGGAATTTTTTGAATTTGATCGATATTAAAATCGACTGTGATAGCGACACCTTACTCGTATATGTAACCCCTGTAGGACCCACCTGCCACACCGGTGCCGATACCTGCTGGCAAGAAGAGAATCGCATTAATTTTGGATTTTTAAGCCAGTTAGAGGACGTCATTACCGATCGAAAAACGAATGCTGCGACATCGGAGAGTTATGTGTCGTCGCTTTTTCAAAAAGGAATAAATAAAATAGCACAAAAAGTAGGGGAAGAGGCCGTTGAGGTAGTTATTGAATCTAAAGACAATAATGATGAACTGTTTTTAGATGAAAGTGCAGATTTATTATTTCATTACCTTATTTTATTGCAGGCTAAAGGATTCTTTTTAAAGGATATTGTCTCCGTTTTAGAGTCCAGACACCGCATAAGGTAGTCCTAATCTACCATAGGTTATAAATCGTTAAGTTTTCGCTAAATCCGTTAGTGAATGCCGGAAATATGTTAATTTTAGGCTATGGCTATGAATTTAAGAAAAGGGTTTCGTTTTCAAGTATACGAAGCGCCCGAACAAGCACCTTTTGATAAACTTTTTGAGATTTTTAGGGAACTCGTCACCCATACTTCGGGCGATGTAGATGAAGCGCTCGACTGGCTTCGTGAGTTAGATAAGGAATATGAACTTACAGACGAGAACTACACCATCGATGATTTTATTGAAGATTTAAAGGCAAAAGGTTTTCTTAGAGAGGAATTTAAAGAAGGCGATGGCAAAGGCACTGAACCCGGTAAGGGTGATCTGGCCATTACTGCAAAAATGGAACGGATTATCCGGCAGCAAGCCTTAGATCAAATTTTTGGAAAACTGAAACGCAGTGGTGCCGGAAATCATAAGACAGGTAAATCAGGTCAAGGCGATGAGCACACCGGGGAACTCCGAGAATACCGTTTTGGTGATGGATTGGAGCACCTTTCGATGACCGAAAGCCTAAAGAATGCCCAAATTCATCATGGGATGGATAGTTTTTCACTTACCGAAGATGATTTGGTAGTAGAGGATACCCAATACAAGGCACAAATGAGCACCGTCTTGATGATTGATATTAGTCATAGCATGATTTTATATGGTGAAGATCGCATCACTCCGGCAAAAAAAGTGGCCATGGCCTTGGCAGAGTTAATTACTACTCGGTATCCAAAGGATACTTTAGATATTCTGGTTTTCGGTAACGATGCTTGGCCTATTTCAATTCAAGAACTCCCGTATTTAAAAGTAGGGCCTTACCATACCAATACCGTGGCAGGCTTACAGTTGGCCATGGACATGTTACGGAGAAAGCGCAATACCAACAAACAAATCTTTATGATTACCGATGGCAAACCAAGCTGTTTGCGTATGCCCAATGGAGATTACTATAAAAATAGCGTGGGTTTAGATGATTTGATTGTGGAAAAGTGCTACAATATGGCACGGCAGGCCAGAAAACTACATATTCCCATCACCACGTTTATGATCGCGCAAGATCCCTATTTGATGCAGTTTATTAGGCACTTTACAGAAGCCAACAAAGGAAAAGCCTTCTTTACAGGCTTAAAAGGTTTGGGTGAAATGATTTTTGAAGATTATGAGGCCAATCGAAGGAAAAAGCTGAAGTAGCAGCGGAAAGCGGTCAGTATTCAGTAGCAGGTATTTAGTACAAAGTATTGATAACCATGGAATTATAATTAGGAAAAAACCAACCGCCAAAAGGAAAAAGCCAACAGCCAACAGCCAAATGCCAACAGCCAAAACCCAACAGCAAACAATAACGAAATTAGCAAGCAACAAAAAAAAATCGCGAATGAACATCAATTACAAAGAAATTACGACACTAGGAGCATTACAAGCATCTGCGTATAAAAGTAAAAACATTAAAGATGAACTAAGGGAAAATCTCATTCATAAAATACAAAAAGGGGAAGATACTTTTTCCGGTATTTGGGGGTTTGAAAATTCTGTGATTCCGGAAGTAGAACGTGCAATTCTATCACGACATAATATCAATTTATTAGGGCTACGCGGACAGGCCAAGACACGCCTTGCCCGATTGATGGTGAATTTGCTGGACGAATGGATTCCGATAGTAGAAGGTTCAGAAATAAATGACGATCCGCTGAAACCTATTTCCCGATATGCCAAAGAATTGATAAAAGAAAAGGGCGAGAAGACGCCAATTTCATGGATACACCGCGATGAGCGTTTTTACGAAAAATTAGCCACTCCCGATGTTACGGTAGCCGATTTAATTGGCGATATAGATCCTATAAAAGCAGCAAATTTAAAACTGTCTTACGCCGACGATAGGGTCATACACTATGGGATGATACCGAGAGCGAATCGTTCTATTTTTGTCATTAATGAGTTGCCCGATTTACAGGCGCGTATTCAGGTGTCCTTATTTAATATTTTACAAGAAGGAGATATTCAGATACGGGGTTTTAAATTGCGGTTACCGATGGATATTCAATTTGTGTTTACGGCAAATCCGGAAGATTATACCAATAGAGGAAGTATTGTTACCCCTCTTAAGGACAGAATAGGCTCTCAAATACTAACGCATTATCCCGAAAACCTGGAAACAGCTAGGAAAATTACAGAACAAGAGTCTAAATTGGATAGCCGTCAGGTAAATTCGGTCTATGTTCCCGATTTGGCCAAAGATCTGTTAGAGCAAATTAGTTTTGAGGCTCGTAAAAGTGAGTATGTAGATGCCAAAAGCGGTGTAAGTGCACGGATGAGTATAACGGCTTTTGAAAATTTATTAAGCACGGCAGAACGACGCGCTTTACGCAATGGGGAAACATCTACAGCGGTGCGTTTAACCGATTTTATTGGCATTATTCCCGCTATTACCGGAAAAATTGAATTGGTGTATGAAGGGGAACAGGAAGGAGCCGATGGCGTGGCCTTGCAACTTATAGATAACGCTATAAAAAGCATTTTTTCTATTTATTTTCCTAAGATAGAAAAATTGCAGCGCAAAGATGCCGATACAGCCTATGATGATTTAATTGCTTGGTTTTTTGAAGGTGAAGGCTTTGAATTGCTCGATGATGCTACAGACGAGATGTATCAAAAACAATTAGACAGTGTTTCGCCATTAACAGATTTAATAAAAAGATACCAACCTTCTTTAGCGAAAGCGGATGTTTATTTTGTAAAGGAAATTATTTTATGGGGTCTTGTTGCCTATAAAAAACTAAGCAAACATCGCTTTGTTAAAGGATATCAGTTTAAGGATTTATACGGCAGTATCATCAACAGGTTATAAGCCAAAATAGCAAAGTCCCTTACCATTACAATAAGGGGCTTTGTAATTCATAGCAATTCATTTTCCGAAAACATTTTTTCAGAATCGTTTTGCTGCAACACTCAAACTAGGAACACTTTATTAGACGCAGAAGGAAGTTAAACCTGACAAGGCTATCCTATTTTTATTTGATGAACTTCGCTGAAAGTCTATATAGCAACCTTACGAAGTCTAGGGTAGAATGCCATCAATAGGAATAACAATACCCAACAAAGATGCAAACTTCATTCCCATGGGTCTATCGCTTGGTTGTTATTTTCAAAAGAATAGGCTCCTACAAAGGCCTTTCTAAAGGCAAAGCTTAGTAGCGTTAAGACGAGTAAAACAAAATGCAAGGTTACCACAAGTAGCCCCATAGGTATAAATGTGATCGGTATTAAATGACTTTCGAAATCCTGATAACTTAGAAGTATCATTAGGGCATCTACCCCCTTAAAGACATAAATAATAAAAATAATGTATAAGGCATATTCCAAATTCCGCATTTGCGGATCGCTTGGTTCTTGTTCTCGAATTTTAAACTGCATTACGTACAAATACACAAAATGAATACTTGTTAGCAGGGGAAAAATATAATTATCGAATTTAAAAAAGTAAAATTTGTGGGTATAAAGACCGTAGAAGCTTAGAATAATTAAAGGTATAAGTGTACTTACGGATAGTACCATAAGGGTTTTCCAAGATACGGATCGCAAGATAAATTTCATACAAGTAGGGTTCAAAGGGTTTGGGGGAACTTAGTTTATGGAAAGAACGGCAAGGGTATCGAGATATTTTAAATTAATCGATGAACCGCCGGGAATGTTGGGTATCCATAAAAAAGTGTGGTGAATTCGTCTTTTGAAACGCTCTCAATTCGTTGTAGCATTCGGTTGCATATCCATATAAAGTTTTAGAATATGGGTTTCAGTCAGGGTTATACTTGGTAACCCTAATTAATTAATTTAGCTTGCATCCATCTTACGTAATCCAACAGTGTTCAAATCATACGACCTATGCAACCCCGTTTTTATTATGTAATTCACCTTCAATATTTAGGATTCCGATATAGTGGCTGGCAAAAACAGCCGGGCCAAAGAACCGTGGAAAGCATGCTTATAAAAACCTTGAAATTTATAATTCCCGATCGGAAAATTAAAATTCTGAGCGCCGGGAGAACCGATGCCAAAGTATCGGCACTAGACATGGCTTTTGAGCTTTTTGTGTGGGGCACACCTATAGATAACCTTATTGAATTTGTAATTCTATTCAACAAAAACCTACCTCCGGATATCCGAGTGCTACACATGCACGAGGTAGATTCAAGTTTTAATATCATTCAACACAGCAAACAAAAAGAATATGTGTATCTCTTTTCTTTTGGACAAAAAAACCATCCGTTTGCAGCACCATTTATGGCCAATATAATGGACGAACTTGATGTGAGCTTGATGCAAGAAGGGGCCTGTTTGTTTGTGGGCACGCATAATTTTTCCTGCTATACGGCAAGACCACAAGAAAACACCAAGGTTATTCGTACCCTAACGCATTGTACCATTTCGCCCAATACGTATCTCACAGCCAACTTCTTTCCGAAAAAAAGTTATGCGCTTTGTATGGCAAGTGAGGGTTTTATGCGATACCAGGTAAGGATGATTATGGGAGCTTTAATTCTTTTGGGCAAAGGAGCACTTTCCCTAGATGCCATTGCCGCATCGCTTACGGGAGGTAAAGCATTGGCAATTTCGTTCGTTGCTCCCGGTTCTGGTTTGGTATTGAACAAAACGGAATTCAAAAGTTAATCCTTATATTTAGTTATCCTAAAGCGGACGTATCGCATGAGTAAGAAAAAAACAGGCCTAAAGACTACCGGAAAAAAGAAGTCGCGATTGCATCAAAAAATGGGAAAATCGCCGGGCACTATTACCTATATGGGAACTAGGGAAGGAGGGGAGAGCCTGGTTAACAGTATAAGTTACAACATAGACGGGTTTGATGAGAAAACAGCAATTACCTTGGAAGCGTTGCTTTCTCTTAAAACCGGGCCCATGATTTCTTGGATAAATGTGATAGGGATTAGTAACGAAGCATTTATTGGTATACTGGGGAAGCAATTTGGGCTAAATGCTTTAATTCTTGAAGATACAGTAAATACCAATCAGCGACCCAAGATAGATGTGTATGAGGATTATATTTTTGGAGTATTTAAAATGATCTATTTAGATGAAGATCAACACATAATCACCGAACATGTGGCGTTGGTGCTACTGGAGAATTGCGTTTTGGTATTTCAGGAACTTCAAGATGACGTTTTTACGGGCGTACGGGAGCGCATAACATTGCCCGCAGGCCGTATTCGGAGTAGCGGTTCCGATTATCTTTTTTTTGCCCTTTTAGATGCCATCATTGATAATTATTTTTTGGTTTTAGAACATATCAATCATAAAATTGAGGTTTTGGAGGAAGACGTATATGCCAATCCTACCCCGGAGGTTGCCCAAAAAATACAACTGCTAAAAAAGGAAATTTTAAAACTTCGAAATTACATATATCCGGTGAAGGAATTGGTAAATAGGTTAATTGAAACTGAAAACCCATTGATCAAAAAAGGGACGAAATTATTTTTAAAAGATATTCTAGATCATACCATAGAAATTAATGACAGCATCCAAATTTATAGGGAAATGTCCATCAGCCTTATGGAAATGTACATGAGTAATATGAGCAATAAAATGAACGAGGTGATGAAGGTTCTTACCATTATGGCATCCATTTTTATTCCTCTTACTTTTGTGGCAGGAATTTACGGGATGAATTTTGAGTATATGCCGGAACTGCAAATGAAAAATGGCTATTTTATTCTACTAGGAATTATGGCAGTTTTATTTGTACTGATGCTGATGTATTTCAAAAGAAAAAAATGGCTTTAATCTAGAAAATTCTCCTCGGCAAGCTCTGGGGTTTCCGCATCTACTTCTTCTTTGAAGCGATTAAAACTGCTATTGGTAGTTTCGGGTTAGGTAAAATAATGAATGTCGGTTTTGACCTTTAAGTGTAAATAAGACGGGCGAAACCTGCGCTGCGTGCATCGATAAACTAATTGTGGCATTTTTTAGGCCTTCGTACTTTTTTTTCGTCCGTCTGTCAGCGTTGGCAAAGACATACGCTGCCTGCAATTTTTGGTTGCAGAGTTGGATGGTGCGAAACGAAGTTTACGAACTCCAAAAACAAATTAAAAACACGTGAGTAATTGCAAATGTGTATGGCTTTTAGCGTTGGCATTATAGTTTGATTTCTAAAATTTGACTTGTATCTACTCCTAAAATGTCAACTACTTTTACCATTACTCTGAATGTTACTTTTTGCGTGTATTCGTGTTCGGCAGAAATAAATTCCAATGTTCGGTCTTGCTTGGTTCTAAAGGTCTGCCATTCGTTTTCAAAAATATAGTTGCCTGTCCATTTTTCTTCTATTTCTCCTGCTTCGTTTTTTATGCGGATGATTTCTTTTTTGCTGTTATAGTCAAAGTCCACACTCCAATAGTCAATCCAATCGTGCCAATTTTCAGTTAACGTTTCACGGTTTATAATACCGTTTTTGTCTTTGGTTACTTTGATGATTTGACCGTTTTCTATGACTACTTTGCTCCCTGCTCGCATACTTTCTTGTATGTCTTCTATATCGTCTTGCGTGTAGTTGGTTACAAAGTCGGTGAGTTCTATTTTTACTTTATTGCCTTTTATGATGGGTTTGGCTTGTAAATACGAAACATCATAAAACTTTACTTGTCCTTTGTCCACTGCTCTTGGGTCGAAAACATCTTTTGGAATGTATCGCAAGCGAATATCAACACCCTGTTCTTTAAATTCTTGGTTGATGCGTGGCTGTAAGCCCATTTCAAACTCAAAGCCCAATACATCTACTTGCGTTATCAAATTGGTTCTACATTCTTCAAAAATTTCTTGCACTCTGCTTTGGGTTACGGGCATATCCAAAGGGCCGATGTGTACAAAACGGCTGGCTTTTTTGGCGTGAAGGGTAGCATAGTTTTCTATGCGTTGAGCGGAATAGGCTCTGCAAATTAAGTCCAAATAGGCTTCTTCTTTGCGTTTGCGTTGTCCGTTTATCAAATCGTCTATAAAAAACTGGCGTTCGTATTTGCCCAAATTCAAAATCTCAAATGCTCTGAAATCGTTGCCGTTTTCTTTGAGTTCCCTTTGAACATTGATAAGCCGTTTTCGGGTGGTATGAATAGAAAATCGTCCCAAATCGGTGGTAATCCATTTTCTATTCAGTTTCTCGGCTACGGCTGCCGTAGTGCCACTGCCACAAAAGAAATCGGCCACTAAATCCCCTTCATTGCTACTGGCTTTGATGATGCGTTCTAATAATGATTCTGGTTTTTGAGTAGGGTAATCTACTTTCTCTTTACCCATAGGGTTAACTGGATTAATATCATCCCAAACGGAATCAACAATATCTCCTTCAAGTTCATCAAGGTAAATTATTCTTGTTCCACCTTTTGTTGGGTTAACGTCATCTCGATATAATCTTCCTGATTCATCCTTTTTCCACCTTTTCAGATAGTCTTCACTATGCGGTTTAAATTGTGTGTTCCAAGTGAAATTGTCCGAATTTTTTTTGTAAGAAAAAAGATAATCGTGTTTTTGAGGGAATTTTTTTGATGTTTTTCGCTTGAAGGCAAAATATGTCCATATAATTTCATTCAAAAAATTATTACGCCCAAAAATATCATCACACAAAAATCTTAGTTGTGCATTTACTCTCCAATCGCAATGCAAATATACTGTGCCATCTTCTGCCAAAAAGGGTTATGTATAAGTTTCAACCGTTCATACATCATACTTAAATAAGAAGAAATCCCCTTTTGCCAAGTATCACGATAGGCAATTTCTTCTAAAACGCTTTGGCTTTTGGTGGCGGTTTCGCCATTTAGTTCTATGGTATGGCTGAAATCAGCCCCAACTGCAAAAGGTGGGTCAATATACACGAGTTTTAGTCCGCCTTCTTTTTCAATTTCTTCACGCAAAGGGCCATTTGCCAAAGAAGAAAGAATGAGCTTGTTATCGCCCCAAATGAGTTTGTTGTGCCAACCTGCTTTTTGTCTGCCTTTCATATCAAACAATAAATTGGCTTCATTAGCTTCTTTACGTGGTTCGTCTATATGCTCAATGTGATGAAAAGGCAGCGCCACATTGGTGATGTCTTCTTTTCTGCCATTCCAAAACAAGAAAACGTCTTCTTCATCACTGTGCATTTTGTAGATGTACTCCTTGGGTATCGGCTGATTATTTTTAATCGCCTGAATAACCCATTCTTTTTCCTTATCTGAAAGATTCATTTACTTTAATTTTTTTGTGTTTTGGTGCTTCAATAAGGACTTCATTTGAGTGATGGCCAAACCATTGAGTTGCACTAACCGCTCGCTTTGTGGTATGCCTTGATGAATGAGCAAGGCATTGGTGCTTTCCATATTAGAGAGCACCACCAATTGCTCAATAGTAGCCACATCGCGGATGTTTCCTTTTTCGTTGGGGTTTTCGTCTCGCCATTGTTTGGCCGTTTTACCAAATAGGGCTATGTTTAGTACATCAGCTTCATTGGCATAAATAATAGCCGTTTGTTTTTTGTCAATTTCAGCGGGTATTAAATTGTCTTTAATGGCATCGGTATGAATGAGGTAGTTTACTTTGGTAAGGTGTCGTTGATAATTCCATTCAAGTTTTAGGCGGTCGCTTTCTTCGTTTTTTAAGCGTTGAAATTCTTTAATGAGATAGACCTTAAACTCGGCACTTATCCACATACCAAATTCAAAAGCGATATCACTATGGGCGTAAGTACCGCCATACCTACCCGAAGTGGCCCTGATGCCCATAGCGTTGGTTTTTTCTACCCATTCTTTCACACTTATTTTATAACTATTCAGTCCTGCTTGACTTTTAATTATGGCGAATTCGCCATAATTAAAATCTGGATTAAAAACCGATTCCCAAATGCCTAAAAACTCAACAGTATTTCTATTTCTAAGCCAATCAGAAATAAAAAAATCGCCATCTTTGGCTTTGAGCATATCGGTAAGTGATACAAAGTCGCCCTTACTATCCTTTACGATAGTGATTTCTGTACCCTTTACTTCAATTTTTTTCTTCTTCGCCATAGTGTTTGTTTTATTCTGCCGGAAATATGGCTTTAACGTCATGAAATGATTTTAAACTGGCTTGGTGTTTTTCCCAATCTTCTTGCTTGATGTAGATAGCGGTGTATGTTTTATCGCTTTGCTGGGCATTCACATCTGTGCACCATTGGGCCAATCGCCTTACTTTGCGTATATCGTCCAAATCTTCACGTCCTTTGGTTTCCACTATAAAAACGGTTTTATCGCTTGTTTTCACGAAAAAATCTGGAAAGTACTCTCTAATATTTCCGTCTTCCGCCTGATATTCGATTTTGAAATTTACACCACCGTCTCCCATTGTGTTTTTAGCAAAAGAAACAACATCTGCAAAACGATTTTCACAATAAGAAGCAAACTCTAACTCAAAAGGGTTGTCGCCAATGACTTTATTGAAAATGGACTTTTTAGGAATCAAGAAAGGTTGCTCGTCTGTAACTTTTGGGCGAACCGTTTTTAGCGATATGTAATTTTTGATTTCTGCTCTACCGCTATCGGTTACCGTAAGGTCATTGATAGCGTTTTTAAACGTGCTGTAAAGAATCGCTTTTGGTTGTGCTTCAGAAAGGTTGCGAATGCTTTGAGCATCTGATAAATCAACCGATTTACCAAATAGTTGGTACTGAATAAAGCTTTCTACTTTGGGGTATAAAATATTGAAACCACTCTCCAAACGACTTTCTTTTAAAATGGCTTGCGTAAAGAAGCTGATTACGTTTCTATAATCTGCAATGCTGTCTTTAAATATGGTGGTGTGTGAAATTTTATCTTCAATATCTTTAAAAACAATTTCCTTTAGTTCTTCCGAATTGAATGTTTTAAAAGGTGATTTTTCAAATTTCAATGTCGAAATATCCAACTCTTCCAAATTCTTGTATTCTCTATAAATTCTTGGGGTCATTTGCGGAATAGGAATGTCCAATTCATCTAAGTCCTTGTTAGGATTTTCTTTGTCCACTTCCACAATGATTGGGTTTTTGCCACGCTTACCCTTGCCCATAGGTGAATATTGAAATTCTACACCTTCTGTTTTTAGCGACTCTACAAACTCAATAAAGGCAGGCGTTCCAATTACTGACAAAGTTTCGTGAACATCTAAAGAGAACATTTTACGCAAGCCACGACCGATGGACTGTTCAGGCAAAATTTTAGAATCAGCATTAAATGGGCGAAGCCCAACAATGGTGGTTACATTTTTGACGTCCCAACCTTCTCGAAGCATTAAAACGGAACAAATGGCTTTATAAGGGGAATCGTCTTTGTCCACATCATCAGCCGCTTTTCTCAAAACATCCAATTCATCTTTGGCTTTTTTGCTTGATGATTCTGAAATCTCCCCTTTACTGTTGGTGTGAATACTCAACACTGCATTTTTTAGCAATGGGTAAGTTCGTTCTAAATATTCAGCAATGGCATCAGATTCTTTTGTGGTCATTGCCATAATGAAAAGCAAAGGTGTTTTTTGGCTTTTCAGTTCTTCATATTGCTTTTCCCATTCAATGTAGCCCAAATGAATAAAGTCTTTGTAACGTTCTACTACGTCATCAGATGGCTTCTCTTCTAATTTATGTCTTGATGCTTCGTCAGGCAAAACGGGCGATTTCACTACATTTTGTTGAATGGCTTCCACTAAAGGATAGTCGCAAATGGTCTGTACGAAAATTGCTCCGTTGTTGTGTTTTGGGGTTGCAGTTACATCACATTGCAAACCAATATGTTTGCCTGTTTTAAGCTTTAATTTATTGCTAATGTCTTCTATACTTTTAAACCAAGCCAAAGATGGGTCGTGAATATGGTGTGCTTCATCATTGAGAATAACCAAATCTTTAATTTTATCGCTTCTCAATACTTTCCCAAGGTCAAGTCCTTTGGAAGTGTCGGCATCTGGTTTGGGTTTTTTGCCCAAAAACATTTCTTCTACACTTGGCTCTGCATCTTCATTCAAGAATACTCTATGAATGTTTGTCAAAAAGATATTTCCTGAATCAGTTATAGGTTTAAGTTCGTCTTGAATGTGTAATGTCAGTTGAAAATCATTGAGCCAATCACGGTCTGCCCAACCATTTTCTGGAATAAACGGGTCTTCAAAAAAGTATTTAAGACCGTCAAAATCTTTTCTAATTCTATTGAGAACAATGATGTTTGGTGCAATTACCAAGAAGTTTTTTGAAAGTCCTGTGTTTTCTTCATATTTAGCATTGAAGTACGACCAAGACAACACTAAGCCTAAGACTTTGGTTTTTCCTGTTCCTGTTGCCATTTTAATTACATAGCGTGTCCAATTTTCGTCAAACATACCAGTACTCACACGACCCGATCCGTCAAATTTCAGTAACTCGAATTTGTCCTTGGCTTTGGCTATTTCATATAAGTAAATTACAGACTCTACAGATTCTCTCTGTGAAAAATAGAAACTAAATTTTTGTCCGTTTTCATTGGTGTGTTCTCGGTTAAACCAATGGTTTAAAAGTGCTTTTGTAGTCTCGGTTGCTCCTTCATACTCGCTGTTTCTCCATTCTTCAACTGCTTTTCTGACTTTGTGTACAAGCGGTGCAAGAAGCATTTCATATTTATTCTTAAAAGCATCAAGTTGAGCTTGTCCTGGTGCCCATCTTTTGTCGGGCGTCAAAATCTCAAAAGGTTTATTGTTCATCTATATATTTTCTGTTCGTGTCAAATTTACTTTTTTTATGTCTGTTTCCCTGTCCGTGCGTTGGCAAAAGCCAAACGTGCTGTAAGTACGGTTGGCTTTTTTTGTATGCCGCACAACGAAGGGATACCCACTAAGGCAAGCCTCGGGGATAGTCAATTTTAAGAAATTTTTTATTCAAATAAATCGGAGGACAAATACCGATCGCCCCGATCACAAACAATGGATACAATAACACCGCTATCTAGGGTTTCGGCAAGTCGCAACGCAGCGGCTGCCGCACCGCCGCTGCTCATGCCTGCAAATATTCCTTCTTCTTTGGCCAATCGCTTGGTCATGGCTACGGCTTCTGCTTCATTTACTTCCATAATCCGATCTACTTTTTTGGGATCAAATATTTTAGGCAAATAGGCTTCCGGCCATTTCCGAATGCCGGGAATTTTGGCATCATCTGTAGGTTGCACCCCAACAATCTCAATGGCCTTATTTTTTTCCTTTAAAAAGGTTGAGGTTCCCATAATGGTGCCGGTAGTTCCCATAGAAGACACAAAATGGGTAATTTTCCCAGCGGTATCTCGCCACAACTCCGGGCCCGTAGTTTTGTAATGGGCCTGCCAGTTGTCATTGTTGCCAAACTGGTTTAGCATGAGTAAACCTTCATTTTTAACTTTGGCTTCTGCATAATCGCGCGCGCCTTCAATACCAATATCCGCAGGGGTAAGGGTTACTTTGGCACCATAGGCACGCATGGTCTGTACCCGTTCTTTGGTCGAGTTTTCGGGCATTACCAATTCAATTTCCAAACCATATATTCCGGCAATCATGGCCAATGCAATACCCGTATTACCACTGGTAGCTTCAATAAGACGTGATTTTTTGGTGATATCCCCTCGTTCTAACCCGCTTTTAATCATGTTTAATGCAGCCCTGTCTTTTACACTTCCACCGGGATTATTCCCTTCAAGTTTAAAATACAAGCGTACATTTTTATTTTGGTTTAGTACCCTTGAGATTACCATGGGGGTATTCCCAATTAAATCAACAATGCTATGTGGCATTCGGACTCGTTTTTATTTTGATTTCCGATTTTTGGTACACCGTAGAGTTCTTGGGTACGGAAGAGGTAATAAATGCATTTCCCCCAATAACACTGTTTTCACCTATAACGGTTTTTCCTCCTAAAATGGTGGCATTGGCATAGATGGTAACATTACTTTCAATAGTAGGGTGCCTTTTGGTCTTTCTTAAATTTCTGGCCACGTATAAACCACCCAAGGTAACGCCCTGGTAAATGCGTACGTGATCCATGATTACTGCAGCTTCGCCAATAACCACTCCTGTACCGTGATCTAAAAAAAAGGAGTTTCCTATGGTAGCCCCCGGGTTAATGTCTACGCCCGTTTGTCGGTGTGCGTATTCTGTCATTAATCGGGGTACTAGTGGAAAACCTTCCGTGTACAGTTCGTGTGCCAAACGATAAATTGCAATAGCATAAAAACCGGGATAGGCCAAGTAAATTTCCTCTATAGAAGAAGCCGCAGGATCGCAATTTAGAAAGGCCTCTGCATCTAAATTTAGTTTTTCTAAAATATAAGGCAATTTCACCACATAATTTTCCCAAACTTTTTTGCAAGGTCTATCTACCTCCCAACACGCCAAGGTTACCAATTCATCAAATTGTATCGCAAGTTCACTCAAATTTTCATCTACAGGGGTTTCACTATCAAATAGGGTGTAGAATAAGAGATCTGTAAATGTTTCTGTCTTGCGTTTTAATCTATATTTTAGGTTGGGCTGTTTTTTGTGTTCATTGATCTGCTCTATGATCGATTTTCTGTTCATGAAATGGTTGTTAGGAGTTCAAAATTAACCAATATTTCTAAAGTAACTTATCCAAAATGGTTAACTTTAGCTTAAAATAAACAGGGACATAGTCGCATGCAACGGGCCGTACTAACTAAAAACATTTTTAATTTTCTTAAGGCATTGGAAAACAACAACAATAAGGAGTGGTTTTTAGCGCATAAAGATACGTTTACACAAGTGGAAAAAGAGGTGAGGACCTACTACACGGCAATCATGGACGATTTAAAGCATCATGACGATATAGAAAAGGTGAAACTCTTCCGAATATACAGGGATGTTCGTTTTTCCAAGGATAAAACTCCCTATAAAACCCATTTTGGAGGCTCTTTTTCCCGAAGGGGTGCACGTCTGAGAGGCGGGTATTACCTTCATTTAAAACCCGGAAATAGTTTTATCGCCACCGGGTTTTGGGAACCCAATAAAGATGATCTATTTCGGATACGAAAGGAATTTGAATCGGATGCCTCTCATTTTAATGAAATCTGCCAACAACGCTATTTTCAAGAAATTTGGGGTACGTTGCAAGGCGATGAAGTAAAAACAGCTCCTAAAGGATTCCACAAAGAACATCCCAACATTGGTTTGATTCGCAAGAAGCAGTTTATATTTGTTCGTAATTTTAAGGATACAGAAGTGCTGTCCCCAACTTTTAGTACCCAAATTGATGAATCCTTTAAGGCCATTCGACCCTATTTCGATCTTATGAGCGATATTTTGACCACCAACTTGAATGGCGAGTCTTTATTAGACTAAAACAGGAAGTTCAAAAAATTGAATTTGGTCTTTTAGACGCTCAATGACCATTTGCATCATTCTTTTGTTAAGAGCCGAAGAATCTAAAATATAGGTTTCATATTCCGCCAGGGTAAACATTCCTATAATAATTCCTTTCAACGAATTCCTAAATTTTACATCTTTTTGTATCGCATTTTCAATGTAGGCAAGCTTTTTTTGAAGGCTTAATTCATAAAACGAATTTTTGTGCTTTGCAATGTAGTTTTTAAAGACTGCCAACAACAAATGGTTTTGCAATTTTAGAATAGGCCGTAAGGTGCTGTTTTGAAAAAGTTCATTTTTACCCATGTGTTCGTTAGTCTTTGCTGCCGGAATATGGGGTCTAATTTGGATTAATTGTGTAGCTCTATCCATAGGAATCCTCTGTTTGTATAAAATTAAAGAATAAGGTGGCAACAGATAGGAACATGCCATTTAGTTTTTAACGGCTTTATGAACACGGAAGGGTACGTGTACATGCCTTTTTAGGTTAGCGCTGTTTATGGAATTCCTATTATGAGTAGAGCCTTGGGCGTTTTGTTAAAATGGCAATATCATAGTAAGCGATGGCGTTGCCAACTCCGTGAAAATGGCATGGCAATATTGCGATGTTTTGGAAAATTGGATAGAACCAACAACAATTCGCTAAAACCTTTTGTGCTTCTGTTAATTACGATTTTTAAACGATAGTCTTATTGTAATTTTGTAGAAGAAAACGAAGATACGATGAGATTTCACACTAGAAAATGGGTTAAACCGGAAGATTTAAATGCTAATGAAACGCTTTTTGGCGGAAGGGTTTTGGCTTGGATTGATGAAGAGGCTGCGCTTTATACCATTATTCAATTAGAAAGTAAGCGCATCGTAACCAAATACATGTCCGAAATTAATTTTATGAGTACGGCAAAGCAGGGCGATGTTATAGAAATTGGGGTAGAGGTGGTTAAATTTGGAAAAACCTCGCTGACACTCAATTGTGAGGTACGCAACAAAATGACACGAGAAACCATTGTTACGGTTGATAATATTATAATGGTAAACTTGGATGAAAACGGCAAACCGGCACCCCACGGCAAAACAAAAATTGAATATGTAAAAGATCGCCTTGCCGAAGATTTTTAGTGTACAGCCATCTTTTTGGCAACGGCTTCAACTTCGTCCAAAACTCTTAAAAGATTGGCGCCCCAAAGTTTTTCAATATCATGTTCGGTATAGCCTCTTTGTACCAATTCTAATGTTACATTAAACGTTTCGGAGGCATCAGCCCAGCCTTCAATGCCGCCACCGCCATCAAAATCGGAGCTAATACCGACATGGTCAATACCTATAAGGTTTACCATATAGTCTATATGATCTACAAAATCGGCTACATTTACTTGCGGAGGCACATCGTTTAGACGCTTTACCTTTTCTTTGGCCATTTTCACTACTTTTGGATAGTTTTCCATAAAAGTCATTTGCTGCGTAGTGCTTAGTTCGGAAAACTGAGATCGCTCAAACCATTCTATTTGTAGCGAATCGGCTATGCTGGCGTACACTTGCTTCATGTACGCATTGTAATCTTCATGTTTTTTGGTGTTCAGATATGCCGAAAAGGCAACCGCCTGTACGACACCGCCATTTTCTTTGAGCAGTAACAATTGTTCGTCATCCAAATTTCTGCTATGGTCGCACAAAGCTCTTGCCGAGGAATGCGATGCAATAATCGGAGCTTCGGTAAGCGCAATAATTTGTTTCATCGACTCTTTAGAAGGGTGCGAAATGTCGATCATTATGCCCAATCTATTCATTGCTACCACCGCTTGTTTGCCTAAATCACTTAAACCATTGTGCAGCCATTCGTTATCCGCTTCTCCCGTATTAGAATCGCAAAATTGACTGTGACCATTATGGGATAGGGATATATATCGGGCACCTAAATGGTAATAATTTTCTATTTCCGAAAGGTCTTCCCCAATGGGATACGCATTTTCTACGCCAATCATGGCTACTTTTTTTCCGGATGCATGAATGCGGCGGACTTCTTCGGAGGTTCTCGCCAATGCTATTTGATCCGGAGCCCAACGGGTAGTAAGTTGGTGAATAGCATCAAATTTAGCATTAGCGTTTTCTTTGGCTTTGGCATACCCTTCTTCGCTTAATGCACCTTGGCCTGTATATACAATAAACCAAGCTACATCCAAACCGCCTTTAGTCATCTTGGGAAGGGTAACTTGGGTGTCTAAATTTTGTGTGTAATTTATACTGTCCGTAAAATTTTTCACATTGATGTCGCAATGCGTGTCAATGGTAATGACTTTTTTGTGAATTTTCAGTGCCTTTTCTGCGCTACTTTCTTCCACCGGGTTTGTAGACTGTTTGCAAGAAAGTAGCGATATAATGCTTAAAAATCCGATAAACTGTTTCATTTACGTAAATATTTAATTTATTAACTCGGTCAGATGTAACGCGCCAATGCGCATTCTCTGTAGAGTACACTTTTTCGCATGGCTTGTTTCAGTTCATTATTTTCACTTACAAATTACGCATTTTGACCACAAAAATAGGGCTGTAGGTAACATTTAATAGGTTCTGTTAGAAAAAAGGTGGAATTTTAAGATGCAATTCGTGCTTTCATTAGCAAAAAAAATTAGTTAAACAACCAAATTTATATCTTTTGAGCAATCTTAAACCAAAGCCATTAGCATCGCATCAACTTTTAGCGTGTATAGTTGAAGTAGAAAAAGAATTAAGTGGTTTTTCTGTAGCGGAACTATCCACATTAGATGCCCAAATCGTGAAAAATGCGTTTGACGATTTTAAATGCATCTTGCAATCGAAAATAGCAGGGCATAAAAGCGAATCTACCCAACCACTTTTAAAAGCGCCACTCGGCGAAAAAGATTCCCATAATTTAGGGCAACAAGAAATGAAACCCGAAACACTAATTGCCCATGTAAGCCACGATTTACGGACACCACTAAATGGGATTATTGGATTTACCGACCTGCTCGATGAAACACCACTAAACGAGGTGCAACAAGGTCATGTAAAAGCAATAAGATCGGCATCTCATCATTTATTGGAAGTGATTAACGAGTTGTTAGCGTACAGCAGACTTTCTTCCGGAAAGGAAAAGCTAGCCATGATCGATTTTAATCTTGAAGGCATTTTACAAAACGTAACTTTTTTATGCAATACACTAATTTTAAATAAAAAGGTATCCATTGCCCTAGAGATAGACCCTAATATACCCGCTGTGTTGCAAGGCGATCCTTCCAAACTTTCTCAGATTTTATTGAACTTGCTTGGTAATGCCATAAAGTTTGTGAATGAAGGAACTATTCATGTTAATGTTCAATGGATGCATCAAAAAGACGGAATTCATTGGTTGGCATTTGAGGTGAAAGATACAGGAATAGGCATCGCAACAGACCAATTACAAAACATCTTCAATGCATTTTCACAAGCAGAAGAAAACACCTTCGAGAAATACGGAGGATACGGCCTTGGACTTCACATTGTACATCAGCTAATAACTCAATTAAGGGGAAAAATTGCGGTACGCAGTACCCTAGGTGTAGGAACCACCTTTACCTTTCAATTGCCTTTTGCCAAAGCAAAGAAAGCGTTGATACACGCACAGGAACAGCAAAAGGAAATAGCCACAAACGCACATCTCAATACTGTAAAGGGCATGCGGATTCTTGTTTTTGAAGATAATATCCTTAATCAACGACTTATAGCGGAACGTTTGAAATCGTGGGGATGTAAGGTGCATATTACGGATCAATTGAATTACGGACTTACCGTATTAAAAAACAGTAGCATCGATCTCATTCTGATGGACTTGCGAATGCCTGAAATGGATGGTTTTGAAGTAACGCGTCGTATTAAAGAATGCGGTATATCCGGTGCGTCTGAAATACCGATTATAGCCCTATCAGCAGACTTTAGTGGCAATGATAAAGCCCGTTGCGGTGCGGTCGGAATTAATGATTTTATATTGAAACCGTACAGCGCTCCCCAATTAGTATCAAAAATAGCGCATCTGAAACGTATTAGCGCGCAGCAGAAAGGGGTGTCAAAATCTAAAAATGCCATACCCCGTAACACGCAACAAGGGAAAGAACGTATACATCTTAGGCCGCTCTTAGCGGAATGCATGGGGCAAATAGATCTCATGGAAGAGTTGATCAAATTGTTTCAACAAAATGTTCTGGAGTTTATCGAAAAAACGAAAAATCATTTAGAAAAGAAGGATTTTAAAGGAATAGAATTTGCCGCTCATAAAATGAAACCGGGACTTTTGATGATGCAACTAAACGGACTGCATCAAAAAATGATAGCCATACACCAAAATGCCAAAGAAAAAACCGATATATCTGGGATAGCCTTGTTGTATCAAGAATTTGTCGCAGCGTATCCGATTGCGGAAAACGCCATCCATTTTGAGATTGAACGGCTAAAAAATGAACGAAACTCACAACAGTAAATATCCAAAAATTGCAAAGTGAACTATTTTATGTTAAAAGCAACACGAGCTTCACAGTGCACTATGAGCTACATAAGATTCGCTATACACACCAAAATTTTAGTTTCGCAACAAAAAATAGATCCTACACCACATTTTGTTGATCGTTTAAGGCATAAGCGCTAAGTTTAACATAAGTTTAGAACCCAAATCCGAATAACAACACAAACACCAAATCGAACCATGTTGTACGACACCTACGGAGAGGAATACCTATTGTTCCTTCAAGATTTAAATGAAATTTTAAGTGTAAACGAATTAGCCGAATTGGATTTTATGTAATTCCGTTCGGCTATTCTTAAATTAAAAACAAAAAGTATGGCACATCAAAACCACGACAGCACCGCGTATTTAAATTTTCTTGAAAATTTAAACGAAATTTTAATGGACTATAACATCCATAAATTAAATCAGTATTAAAATACGAATTCTATTTTAAGAAAGAGTCCATGTGAGCGGGCTCTTTTTTTTGTCTTAGGATTACCCCAAATAGGTTTTTAGCAACTTATTTCGAGAATCTAGTCTCAGTTTCCGAATGGCCTTTTCACGTATTTGGCGTACCCGTTCGCGTGTAAGATCAAACGTTAAACCAATTTCCGTTAAAGTCATCGACTCATTATCGCCAATTCCGTAATACAATTTTACCACATCTGCTTCGCGTTGCGACAAGGTTTCCAACGCCCTATTTATCTCCGTGTTCAATGATTGTTGTAATAAATGCATGTCTGGTCTAGGCGATTCACCAGAACGCAATACGTCGTACAAATTAGAGTCTTCCCCTTCCCGCAAAGGCGCATCCATAGAGATATGGTGGCCGGCATTTTTCATAGACTGTTTTACTTCATTTACCGTCATTTCTAATTCGGTGGCAATTTCTTCTGCCGAAGGCGGGCGCTGATGTGCTTGTTCCAAATACGAAAAGGCTTTTTTAATTTTGTTGATCGATCCTATTTTATTGAGCGGAAGCCGTACCACTCGAGATTGCTCTGCCAAGGCTTGAAGGATAGATTGACGAATCCACCAAACCGCATAAGAAATAAATTTAAACCCCCGTGTTTCATCAAACCGGCCGGCTGCCTTAACAAGACCCACATTTCCTTCGTTAATTAAGTCCGGTAAGGTTAACCCTTGATTTTGGTACTGTTTTGCCACAGAAACCACAAATCTTAGATTGGCATTGGTGAGTTTCTCTAATGCAGCCTGATCTCCTGCACGTATTTTTTGTGCCAATTCTACTTCTTCATTGGCGTTTATCAATCCTATTTTACTGATATCTTGCAGGTACTTGTCAAGTGATTTCGATTCCCTGTTTGTAACCTGTTTGATGATCTTTAATTGCCTCATATATTACCTTTTAGTTATAGCTAACATATTACACCTTTCTCTTGTATTATCCAAAAAATATGAGAGTTGTTATACACAATTTATGAGAAGTTTAAGATACCCTTACAAACAAAGGTCAAATGAGCTAATTCTACTCCACAATCCTTATTTTTGGACGAATGAACGATCTTCTTCAGCAAAACAATGAATAACACTATTTGGACTTATGAGCAAACGAGCACTAATTTCTTATGTTTCTTCTTTAGATAAAAAGGCAGTTGCGCAACAGTTGATCGATCTTTATGATCGCTTTCCGGTGGTGAAAACCTACTATGATTTTGTTTTTAATCCTAAAGAAGAGCAACTCATACAAGAAGCTAAACGCAAGATTTACAACGAATATTTTCCATTGCGATCAAGGCGCCCAAAAGCAAGACGCTCTGTGGCTCAAAAATACATCACGCATTTTAAAAGTTTAGGCATGGATTCTTCTATGCTAGCCGATTTGATGATGTACAATTTGGAAATTGCGCAACGTTATAGCATGGAAAAAGGGGTAGCTGAAGCCTTCTATAAAAGTATGTTGACTTCCTTTAACCGCGCATTGCAACATATTATTTACCATAAATTGTGGCCCGATTTTAAAAGCCGTATCTGCCAATTTTACGAATACATAAAGAGAATGCAATGGCCTAATAGCGAAGCGTTTTCATGGGTTGTAACGCATGTGCCGGAATAAGGAAACACGCCTTATCGATATGCACATAAAAGGCATAAGCGAAACTATCAACGCCTAGGAGGATGATTGGTAGGGCCTTTCATATCATCCCTTAAAAGCAATAAAAATAAACACTTAAAACACGTATCGCGGGATGTAGTAGCTCTATCCAAAAAAATCATTACAAATAACTACTTAAATATCAATTGGTTACTTTTAATTTAAACATCTCAGATACAAAATTCCGGATTTGTTCGCCAAAGTTTCTTTTAAGCTTAAAAAAACTGCTAATTTTGTAAGGTTTATTTATTTACAAAAACAGCCCTAAATTTGGAGGTACAACAAGACATAAAGGAGAAAACGCTTTACAATTATCAATTACAAGATTTAAATACCATTTTTGATTATCTCGAGGAAGCACCGAACGATGTTAATGTGTTGTATCAGCTTCCTACAGGAGGCGGCAAAACGGTGGTTTTTTCTGAAATAGCCCGAAGGTATATTTCCAACACCCAAAAAAAGGTGGTGGTGCTTACGCATCGCATCGAACTTAGTGCACAAACGTCGAAAATGTTGAACGATTTTGGTGTCAAAAACAAAATCATCAATAGCGACGTAAAGGAATTGATAGATCAGGATGATTATATGTGTTTTGTGGCCATGGTAGAGACCTTAAATAATAGGCTGCAAGAAGAAAAGATCCAAATAAACAATATTGGCCTGGTAATTATTGATGAAGCCCATTATAATTCGTTTCGAAAGCTTTTTAAATATTTCAGAAAATCTGTGATCTTAGGTGTTACCGCTACGCCACTTAGTTCTAACGTAAAGTTGCCCATGAAGGACAACTACAGCAAACTTATTGTTGGAGAATCGATACCCTCGCTTATTAAAAGAAAGTTTTTAGCCAAGGCGGAAATTTATAATTACGATGTGAGTCTTAGAACCTTAAAATTGGGTATTAGCGGCGATTATACCATAAAATCGTCAGATGAGCTTTACAGCAATCAAAACATGTTGGGCAAATTAATGCACGCCTACGAAGAAGTGGGTAAAGGCACCAAAACCCTAATCTTTAATAACGGTATTAATACATCACGCTATGTGTATGAAATCTTCAAGAAAGCGGGGTACAACATTCAGCATTTAGATAATAAAAACACGGCATCAGAAAGACGCGATATTTTAAATTGGTTTTCTGAAACACCGGATGCCATCTTAACCTCGGTGAGTATTCTAACTACAGGCTTTGACGAACCTACGGTGGAGACCATCATTCTAAATAGGGCCACAAGATCCCTGACTTTATATTTCCAAATGATTGGAAGAGGCTCGCGGATATTGCCTAATAAAGACACCTTTAATGTGATCGATATGGGAAATAATGTGGCTCGTTTTGGACTTTGGGATGCCCCTATTGATTGGCAGGAGATATTTCATTTTCCAGATTTCTATTTGGAAAATATCAAAAATGACGAGGATATAGAGCGCGAGTTTGTATATGAAATGCCATTTGAACTAAGAGCTAAATTTGGAAAATCATCGAACTTGGAGTTCAATATTAAAGAAGTGTACAAAAAAATAATGGCGCAGGGTCTTCGATCTAAAACGGTCTTGGAAATGAGCATAGCGCAGCACGCCCAACTTTGCGTAGAAAATAGCAAGGATGTTTTTGAAGCGCGAATCCTAGCCAAACAGCTTAAAGAAGAAATTGCATACCGGGTACGCCAATACTCGTATTGTATAATGAACAACACAAAGAATTATAAGGAATGGTTAGAGGAAGATTACGAGCGTAAGCTACGACTTCGTATTTCTCAAAAATTTTCAGAAAAAATGTAATGCGAACCCCCTTTTGATACCACAGAACGTATTATTTATAGGTCTTTCTTGGCCCGAGCCAACCGCTACCGCTGCGGGCATACGCATAATGCATCTCATTCAATTTTTTATTGCCCAAAAGTGTAAGATTACATTTGCAAGTACAGCAACGGTAACAACCGATGCTCATGTGCTTCTCATGAAGGATGTCGTTACAGCATCAATTACGCTAAATCATGATAGTTTTGATGATTTTGTTCGAAATCTAAATCCGGATATCGTTATTTTTGATCGGTTTTATACCGAAGAACAATTTGGGTGGCGCATTGCAGAGCAAGTACCCGATGCCCTGCGTATTTTAGATACGGAAGATCTACATTCCTTAAGAGCCGCAAGAGAGCACTGCGTTAAAGTGGGAATTCCTTTTACGCCCCTTGTTTGGGTACAAAACGAAACAACCAAACGTGAAATAGCCAGTGTCTACCGATGCGACCTGTCCCTTATCATCTCTTCTTTTGAAATGAAATTGCTTACAACGGAACTAAAAATAGATAAGAACTTGCTTTTTTATCTACCTTTTTTGGTAGAAAACCTTACTAAAAAAGAAAAAGCGCAATGGCCAAGCTATGAGGAGCGTAATAATTTTGTGTTTATAGGAACGGGTAAGCATGCTCCAAATATAGACGCCATCAAATGGTTAAAGCACGATATTTGGCCTGCAATACGCAGATTAATGCCATCGGCGCAACTTAAAATTTACGGTTCGTATTTTCCTGAATTTATTATGCAAATGCACCAACCCAAAGATGGGTTTTATGTGTTGGGTTGGGCAAAAGAGGCCAAAACAGTTATTTCGGAGGCAAGAGTGTGTTTGGCTCCTTTGCGGTTTGGTGCCGGACTTAAAGGAAAATTAGTGGATGCGATGCAGTACGGAACGCCAAGTGTAACCACCCCTATTGGGGCAGAAGGAATAAATGATACCCTTCCTTGGGGTGGTTTTGTGCAAAATGATGCCGTAGAATTTGCAGAAGCTGCCGTGCAATTATATCATGATGAAGCGCTATGGTTACAGGCACAGACCAAGGGTGTTCACATTTTGGCAGAACGATTTAATAGGATAGATCACCTCAAAAGATTGCAGGATATACTAAGCCTAAAACAAAAAAAATTAGAAGTTCATAGGGCAGCAAATTTTACAGGAGCGCTACTGCAGCATCAAACCATGGCAGCCACCAAATATATGTCGCGATGGATTCAATTAAAGAATGCGATAAACTAAAGGTTGGTGCTCTATAAACAGATCAAAAGGGTCGCAAAAAGTCTAATTATACGTATATTTAAACACATAACTTGAAACTAATGACGAATATCGATTGGGTTACAGCTCTAGAATTTACAGACATCACCTATAAAAAATGCCAAGGAGTGGCTCGCATTGCATTCAACAGACCCGAAGTACGCAACGCCTTTAGACCAAAAACAACAAGCGAATTGTACCAAGCATTCTACGATGCGCAAGAAGATACTTCAATTGGTGTAATCTTACTCTCGGCCGAAGGACCTTCTCCCAAAGACGGGGTGTATTCCTTTTGTAGTGGCGGAGATCAAAAAGCGAGAGGAGCGCAAGGATATGTGGGAGAAGACGGCATGCATCGTCTAAATATTTTGGAAGTACAACGTTTAATTCGATTTATGCCTAAAGTGGTCATAGCCGTTGTTCCCGGTTGGGCTGTGGGGGGCGGACACAGTCTTCATGTAGTTTGTGATCTTACCTTGGCGAGCAAGGAACACGCTATTTTTAAGCAAACCGATGCCGATGTAACCAGCTTTGATGGTGGTTACGGATCTGCCTATTTAGCAAAAATGGTGGGTCAGAAGAAGGCAAGGGAAATTTTCTTTTTAGGGCGGAATTATTCCGCTCAGGAAGCCTTAGATATGGGAATGGTAAACGCCATTATACCTCATGAACATTTAGAAGAAACCGCTTTTGAGTGGGCACAAGAAATCTTGGCAAAATCGCCCACATCCATAAAAATGTTGAAATTTGCGATGAACCTGACGGATGATGGTATGGTAGGGCAGCAGGTTTTTGCGGGTGAAGCCACGCGCTTAGCGTACATGACCGAAGAAGCTAAAGAAGGTAGGAATGCCTTTTTAGAAAAACGAAAACCCAATTTTGGTAGTGACAAATGGATTCCTTAAAATACTAAAAACGTGAAGTTTTAAGCCAAAGTCCCAAGTAGAATGTCACATAGTATTAGTTTATGGTTTCAAGGCGCGCTGCAATCTTTCAACTATCAACCGTCAACTATCAACCGCTAGCTTAAACCAAAAAGAGTCTTATCGGCAGACAAGACTCTTTTATCGAGAACACTATATGAAAATGAAAAAATTAACTTCCTTTTTAAATACAGGACTAAAGTACGATCTGTAAGGAGCCCTGTAAAATAGAAGTTGCCAATGCTACAGATATTGTGGTCAAATAGGTTATTCGTGTGGTTGGTGTTTTATGACAGCTCTATTTTTTTATAGATTTATACCCTAGTAGAGTAGTAGGATTGTTTCTATTTTGTTACATTTGCCCCTTGTTACTCTAAATACCCTTAAGATAAAAAATAGCATCTTCATAATTGTTGGCATTCTGCTTCACGTCGGAATTTGTGTACAAGCGCAAGAACGGGTTTCCGATTCCTTGTCTACTGCCAAGGCACCACTAAATCGCACCTCATTTTATATAGAGCCAGGATCTTTAGGGACTAAAAGAGAACCGGCTATTCCGAATTATGCACGCCGCTTTTCAACGTTGGGTGTTCGCAGTTCAGGATTTTATGATGGGCTTGTAGCAGGGTGGGATAGTAGAGCCCGTATAGAATTGCGGTACAACGATATCCGAAGGTCTGATAGTTTTAATGAAGATTTCACTTTACTTTTAAGACAACGTATCTATTTGGGTGTGCTACATGTGCTCGATCCTCTACGTGTGGCTGTTGAATTGGAGGATGCACGACAAAATAACGGTAATTACCCAATAACGAACAGAGAAGCGAACAAAACAGAAATGATACAAGCCTATGCCGAATTGTATTTTAATAAGGCGCTTGGTACCGATGCGTTGGGCAACGCAAGACCCATTTCCATCCGCTACGGACGCATGGCTTTTGAATTTTTGGATAGACGCCTCATTGCACGAAACAATTGGCGAAACACCACCAATACCTTCACGGGACTGAGATTGGCTTTAGGAGATGAACAGAATGACTGGCAACTTGATGGCCTTTTGGTACAACCCATAAATAGAGATATTAGTGCCTTAGATCGTACCGATAAAGAGAGGTGGTTTTATGCTTTAATGGGCCATTGGCGTAAGTGGTCGCAAATCGTAACGATTGAACCTTATTATTTGGGGCTAAAGCAAAACGCAACTATAGAAAATAATAACAGGATCAGAGAAATACATGGTTTTGGCCTTCGGCTATATGGTTGGATACATACCTCAGGTTTTAATTATGATCTCACGGGAATGTATCAAATAGGGAAAGATAACGGGCAAGATCATAGGGCGTATGCCTTTACATCAGAAATAGGCTATACTGTAAAATCTACCCCATTAAAACCCCGCGTAAGTGCTTTTTTCGGATATGTAAGCGGCGATAAGAATCCGAACGATAACAGAAATAACCGATTTGAACGCTATTTTGGTTTTGCCCGTCCCTGGTCTTCTGATGATTACGTGGTGATGGAGAACATAGTAACGCCAAAACTAAAGGTAGAATTCCAATCTCGTATCAAAGGACTCTTATTTAAGTTTGATGGTGGATACAGTTTTTATTGGCTGGCGAGCAATACCGACCGCTTTGCTAATTTGCTGGGAGGCACAACACTTAACCGAGATTCTTCCGGGAACTCCGGCAAATTCTTAGGGCATGGGCTCGATTTTAGAACTCGCTTTGCTCCAACGCCCTTTTTAGATGTGAATATGGGATATACGCATTACCGTTTTGGCGACTTTATACAGAACAGGCAATTCGCCGCAAATGGAGAAAATGCAAGTGTATCCAATTTTTTATACGTAGAACTGTCCGTCAACTTCCTCGATTATTTTAGACATCATCAGAAATTAAAATGAAGTAATTAAATCCTAAAGCACTAATGGAAAAAATACAAATAAAGCATATTTCAATCCTAATTGTTTTTCTTAAAATCTCCCTAATCGCTATTGTAGCTTTTAAATACCTACCTCAGGCTACAGAAGAGGATTTAACCTTTAATGAAACTTTTTTATGGTTTATTTTGGCAGGGTTTATGGCACAGATTGTAGATGGTGCGTTGGGCATGGCCTATGGGGTTACTTCAAATTCCATTCTGCTCGGTTTTGGCCTTTCGCCCAAAGTGGCCTCTGCGGCAGTCCATACAGCGGAAGTTTTTACTACCGGTGTTTCGGGTCTCTCGCATATGAAATTTGGTAATTTTGATAAAAAATTATTTTTTAAACTCCTAGTACCGGGTATTTTAAGTGCCTCCTTAGGTGCCTATCTTTTGGGCGATGTCTTAGATGGAAAAGTGATACGGCCTTATATTATGGCCTACTTGTTGATTTTGGGGATCTTAATTCTCTTAAAAGCATTTAAAAAAAATATAAACACCAAAGAGAACACTAAAAATGCTTCCCTTTTTGCCTTAGCAGGAGGGTTTCTAGACTCCATTGGGGGTGGGGGTTGGGGGCCCATAGTTACATCAAACCTTATTAATCAGGGCAATACTCCGGCAAAGGTTATTGGCACGGTAAATACTGCGGAGTTTTTTGTGACGTATACCAGTGCTGGAATTTTAATTTATTTTGCCGGAATTCAGAGCTGGCAAATAATTTTAGGACTCATTATAGGAGGTACCATTGCGGCTCCTCTGGGGGCTTATATCACCAAAAAAATCCCGAAAAGACAGTTGTTAATCATCGTGGGAACTTTAATTATCTTAACGTCTCTTTATACGCTGTCGCGGGTTATTTTTTAGGTTGAAAGTTTAGCTTGTAAAATGCTGCGGGTACATAAAACCAAAACTTTATAGCTACCGATTTGTGTATCCTAATACGATATATAGATCGCAATGAATGACGTATTGGTATGGCCATTCTTTGTGGTTGCGTTAAAAAACTAATGAATGGCCGCTAAAATATCTTTTAAAAATAAATTTACGTCGAACTTGGGGTTTTCAGCCAATCCGGTACGTACCACCACCACTTCTTTGGACGGAATTATAAACACATATTGTCCCTGATAGCCGTTGGCGGAATACATATCCCGGGGTACGTCAGGAAATTTTCCGTGGGCATTGAGCCAAAAATGCGCCCCATAGGTGCCATTAGAATGTTCGGTGGGTTGAGTAACATAGGCTACCCAAGACGGTTTAAAGAGCTGTTCGCCGTTCCAGTTGCCCTTATGTAGGTATAACAAGCCAAACTTGGCCCAATCGCGTGTGGTTGCCCAAGCATACGAAGAACCTACAAAATTACCAACCATATCGGTTTCTAGCAGCATAGAATGCATTCCAATTTTATCGATTAAGGCGTGGTATGGAAAATCTAAATAGGCTTGATGCGACTTAAATTGCTGCCGTAAGATACCGGATAACAGATTTGAAGTGCCGGATGAATAGTTCCACTTTTCTCCGGGTTTTGCAATAGCTTGTTTGTTTTTTTGAGCCAAACTCATATCACCATCCAAAAACAACATTTTGGTAACATCGGAAATAGCCGCGTAATCTTCATCCCAGGCCAAGCCACTTTGCATACGCAGCAAATGGTTAAGGGTGATTTGCCTCCGATTGTCGTTTTTCCACGCTTCAATAGAGGCAGTTTGCGTAACGTTTAGCGTACCTTGATATTCTAAAATGCCATATAATGTTGCCAATACGCTTTTGGTGGCCGACCATCCCAAAATAGGGGTGTTTTTGGTAAACCCATCGGTATAGTGTTCTGCAATAATTCGATCTTTATACAGTACGAGAACCGTTCTCGTCTTTTGTGTTTCCGAATCGGAAAATGCCTTGCCGATGGCAGCCTCGAGCATAGGATAATCTACGTTTTCAAAAATCGTATCCCGAGGTTCTCCTTGGCCGTACGGAAATGGTGCGTCTCGGCGGACTGGGGTTCTATTCGGCGTACTATTTACTAAGGTGTCGTGTGAATTTAAGAGCACAGCTCCCAGTCCATCACGGTATACTGCTTCCCTTTTCATGAGACCAAAAACGCTGGCCGAAGCTTTCTGATTTTCCTTATCAACCTCTGAGTTTGCCAATTTAATTAAGGGTACATTATGGTCATTTTTGTTGATGGATTCTACGGATCTTTTCGCAATAAACACGGTAGACGCCATATTTTTAGCTGCAAACCCTGAAATAATATGTAGTTTAGGATAATTATAAATGATAGCTAGAACGAGCAGCAAGCCAAGTACAAGCAGTAGTCTTTTCAATAATTTCATAAATACGCTATTTCATTCAAAAAAGGGAAAATCAATACAGACCACTAATGTAAGGTTTTTACTTTTTGGGGGAGTGCACAGAACGACCCTTTTCTTGTTCCACTCAAAATGAATGTAGTAAAAAGATAGTTCACCTATTTTAAAAAGTGAAGCGAAGCCTTGCAATCTACTTAAAACGATGAATTTGTTCCATTTACAAGCGTAGAACCAATTCTCAGAGGGATATCTCATGGGAGTGTTTTCAACCCTTAAAGTGCAACCGGTACTAGTATAGACCTTCGAAGGACATCCTAGAATAATGGATTTTTTTAGCTATTGTTTTGGATGCCATACGTCCTATGCCTATCTTCATTTTTTAATGCGACTGGCTACAATGAGAAAAATAAAGGTTATGATTCCGCGGTATTCTATATGGGGGGTCTTTTTTAGTTTAAGTATTTCCTGTTCCTCTCCCAAAGAAAAAAGGGCGGTGGCGCTTTATCAAAATTATTGTGGCAGTTGTCATGTATTGCCGGCCATTGACGCCTTGCCCGAAACGATTTGGGAATCTGCCATATTGCCCGAAATGGGAGCCCGTTTAGGCGTAAAGGACGCTTCATACAACAAGTTCAAAGGCGTTTCGTTTCATGAGCAAGGCCTTATTTTACAAGCAGGAGTTTATCCGTATGCACCCTTAATTTCCGAATCGGATTGGCACCTCTTAAAAAATTATGTGTTGACTTTAGCGCCGGACACCTTAGAAGCGGTTAAAGCCGGCGTGGCATCTAAAGAATTGGTACTATTTAAACCTCAACCCATAAATTTGGATAGCACAAAAGGATCGCTCCTAACTTTTATGGAATATAACAAACCATTTAAGGTTTTACTAACGGGAGATTTAAGGGGTAATTTACGGTCTTACGATTTTACAACAAAGCAAACCAACACCTTGATTTCGAATATGCGTAGCGGTATCACAGCCCATACGCACTTACAAGATACCTCGTATAGTACTTTAGTGGGGTATTTAGATCCTTCCGAACAGGCCTTAGGGAGTATTGTTATGTGGCAAAAGGGGGAAAATACAATAATAGCCGACTCTTTGCATAGGCCTGTGCATACCTTAGTTCATGATTTGGACAAGGATGGAATTGATGAGATTATAGTGAGCGAATTTGGTGATTTTACCGGTCAATTATCCCTGCTAAAAAAGGATATTTCCGGAAGTTTTCTAAAAACAGTGCTATTAAAGCAACCCGGGGTAATCCGTGTTGTACCCTCAGATATGGACAAAGACGGGAAGGACGATTTGGTGGTGCTTACTTCGCAAGGTAATGAAAGCATCACCATTTTATATCAAAAGGAAAACTTACAATTCGCTATGCAGCAGGCTATCCGGTTTAGTCCTGTGTATGGCAGCAGCTGGTTTGAGTTGGCAGATTACAACGGCGACGGTCATATGGACATCATTACCGTAAATGGTGATAATGCCGATAAATCGTACGTGCATAAACCCTATCACGGGATGCGAATTCATTTAAATGATGGCCAAAATAATTTTCAAGAAACCTATTTCTATCCCTTAAACGGTGCAACCCGTGTGGTTGCAAGAGATTTTGATAAGGATGGAGATATCGATTTTGGGCTGCTTTCAACTTTTCCAGATTATGATGCCAAACCTGAACTTTCATTTGTATATTTAGAAAATAAGATGCCGCAGCACTACCATTTTCAACCGTACACTTTTACAGATGCGGCGTTAGGTCGTTGGTTTTTGATGGATGCTGCGGATGTGGACGGCGACGGCGACGAAGATATTGTGTTAAGTTCTTTTACGTATGCCTTTACGCCGGTACCTAAGAAATTATCGGATGTTTGGAAAGAAAGTGATATAGATATCCTGTGGCTCGAAAATACAGTACACTAAAAAAATGAGACTATCATGACGCGGACATACGGCCTCATCTGGATTTTTAGTACACTGCTGTTTGGTTGCAGCCCTGTAGAAAAAGAAGACCCCTATGTATGGATTCCTATGGTGGTTACAGCAACCGCCTATAATTCGTTGCCTAACCAAACGTCTTATGAGCATTCCGGTATCACCGCTTGGGGAGATTCCTTAAAACCGGGCTTAAAGTATATTGCAGTATCCAGAGATTTGCTAAAAAAAGGACTGCAATACAATACAATGGTTAAAATTGATGGTTTTGAAGGTATTTATTTGGTCAAGGATAAAATGCATCACCGATGGCGCAATAGAATCGATATTTATATGGGATTAGACAAAAAAATAGCCAAAGAATGGGGCCGGAAAAAAATTGAAATTCAATATGCAGTTAAGAAAGATAGTGCTGCAATGACAGCACCTACGGAATCTAAAACAAAATAAATAAGCTCGAAGCATATCAACAAGGCTTCAAAAGGAACCTTTACCGTAAGTTTCGATGTCTGCCCTTGTCCTTAAGGACGGCGATGATAATGGTAGGCATGTGTAGGAGCATCTAAATTTTGATTAGCGTATAGAATACGTGCACAATGATCTAAAATGACCCATCAAATCCACCCGTGTTCGTAATGAATAAGTACTATGGTTATAAACCGCAACGACTAAAATAAAGGAATACATGAAGCAAATTAGAATCCTCGGTATGCTATTGCTGATAACAGCTTGTAAATCATCCCAAAAAATCGTGGATATTCCTATTTTGTTTAATGAAGAAAGGGAGCTGCTTACCCGGCAATATATGGTTCAACGGTATGGTATAGCGCAAGATACAAGTACTATTGTACCCAAGATGATTGTGCTGCATTGGACAGCTATACCAACGTTAAAAGGATCTTTCTCAGCCTTTAATCAGCCTACGCTACCAAATTGGAGGCCGGAATTAGAAGGTGTAAGTGGCCTTAATGTGTCTTCTCAGTTTTTGGTAGATCAGGACGGAACCATATATCGCTTAATGCCGGAAACTACTATGGCGCGGCATGTAATCGGGCTTAATCATAGTGCTATCGGGATCGAAAATGTAGGAGGCACTGAGGAACGTCCGCTGACACGAGCTCAAAAAAAAGCCAACATTTGGTTGGTTCACTATTTGAAACGCAAATATCCCATCGATTACCTTATTGGCCATTATGAATACACCCAATTTGAGCAGCATGCGTTATGGCTAGAAAAAGATAGTGCCTACCGAACGCAAAAGACCGATCCCGGAAAAGAATTTCTACGGAAGGTAAAAAAAGCTACCAAAAATCTTAATTTTAAACCCACACCAAAAATAAAGTGAACCAATGAAAATAAAATATCTACTAGTGCTATTGGCTTTAGGCTATGTTTGTAATGCCTTCGGACAATTAAATAATGTAACTTCGGCCTTATACGATAGCTACGAAAAATACCAAGAAAGTACGCTCGCCGAGCGTCGTATAAAACATTCAGAGCTACAGCCTTTAATAGCTAAACTTAAAGCTGTAGATGAATTCACTGTTGCAAAAGTGGGAGAGTCTATTGAAGGGCGCAGTATTTCACTTATCAGTATTGGCACAGGGGAAACAGATGTATTTTTATGGTCGCAAATGCACGGCAATGAGCCTACGGCAACCCAAGCCATTTTTGATATTTTTAATTTTTTACAAAGTGATGATTTTGTAGCAGAGAAAAAGGAAATGCTAGCGGCGCTTACCCTCCACTTTTTACCCATGCTGAATCCGGATGGTGCAGAAAACTTTCAGCGAAGGAATACGCTGGGAATCGATATCAACAGGGATGCCCTGCAACTACAATCTCCGGAAAGTAGAATTTTGAAAAGAGTGCGAGATAGTTTGCAGGCCGATTTTGGTTTTAACTTGCACGACCAAAGCACCTATTATAATGCGGAGCGGACAGAAAAACCGGCGACAATATCATATTTGGCACCGGCTTTTAACTATGAAAAGGACATCAATACCGTTCGTGCCAATGCCATGAAGGTTATCGTGTATATGAACAGCATCATACAAAATTACGCACCGGGTCAGGTAGGTCGGTATAACGATGATTTTGAACCCCGAGCTTTTGGCGACAATATTCAGAAATGGGGCACCAGTGCAATTTTAATTGAATCGGGTGGATATCCCAATGATATTGAAAAACAAGAAATTAGAAAGCTTAATTACGTCTCCATTTTATCTGCCCTAGCTACTATTGCCAACAAAAGTTATATGAATATACCTGTTGCCGATTATGAAAAGATACCGGAAAACGACCGAAAACTTTTTGACCTTAAAATAGAAGGGGTAACCTACCATCTGCTTGGAAAAGACTATAGGTTGGATATAGGCATTAATCGTGTCGAAAATGATTTTCCAGGGAATAAAGATTTTTATGTGGCTGGACAAATAGCAGATCAGGGCGATTTATCGACCTATTATGGCTATGAAACCTTTGATGCCAATACCTACAGGTTAAAAGAAGGGAAATTGGTTCCGGAAATAATTAAATCCATTGACGTCTTATCCAAAATGGATATTTTGCAACTTTTAAAATCGGGTTACACCCATGTACGGGTAGAAAATGTACCAAATAATATAAAGCATGTGACCCTTCCGATACATGTGGTAAGTGCCAACTACAAACGGCGCAATCTAAAACTACAGCCCGGTGCAAATGCTACCTTTTTATTAGAAAAGGAAGGTGAAATACGATATGCCGTTATGAACGGCTATCTTATAGATTTAACTACAGGAACTAGTGATTTTAAAAACGCCTTAATGCTTAAATAGGCCTTATTTATAGGCAGGCATATTCAAAGAAAAAAGAGTACCCTTTACGGAACTCCTTTTAATAGGTATTTCGTTTTGTTATTCGCAACCTCCCGTAAATCCTTTGGCGTTAAACTTAGATTGTACCGCACCTTGGCGGCTGCCGTCTCTTACCTGTATTGCCAAGTTACTTTCCCCGCTGCCATCGCGTTTGGGCGTACAGTACTCAAATAAGTAAAAACTGTTGGCACGCTCCGAAATACGTAAGGAAATAGCGTTGAACGTATTTTCTAGTTCGGCTTTGTTTCCGGCAAAAACGCTAAAGGTTTTGCCGATATCTTCTAATACTTGAGTATCTATTTCCGCACCTAGTCCGATACTGAAGAACGAAATATTAGGATTGGCTTCATTAACTTTTTTTAGAGCGGCATCCTTGGTAAAACGAGACGCTTGGTCTGTACCGTCGGTAAAAATAACTACCGAGGCTGCACTAATAATATCTTGATTGGCACTTTCCCGTAAAAGATTGGAGGCAATATCCGTTGCTTTAATAACAGCCCCATACAAATCTGTGGACGGATCCTTGCTAATATCGGTTGTAATGCCTTCTATAGCAGTTATTAATGCGTCCTTGGAAGCCGTAAGCGGATTTAATAAATGTAATTTGTTTTCACCATCAAACCAATAAATCGCCATTTTAAAGGCCTCTTGAGTAGTTTGCGGCATTACATTATTCACAAAACTTATCGAAGCCAATTTTAATTCAGGCAGGCTGCTGCTCAGGACACTATTGCTTAAATCGAGCACCAAAATGGTCTTGCTGTTAAATACTTGAGCATTGGGAGAAATTCTCGCAAAAGATTCCGATGTAGAAATGGTATTAAAACAATCGTCATTACGACCCTGTTCGTAAATTGTAAATTGATTCGCTGTTAATCCTGGCACCGGTGCCCCATTCGTGTCAGATACTTTAAACAAAATAGAAACCTTACCCGGGAGCGTTGTAAATTGGTCTTGTATCGATAATATCAGTTGATTTTCGCCCAGATTTAAGCAGTTGTCAACGGGCTTACCCGCTCCTAAATCACCATTAAGATTAGGATTAAAAGAAACGTCATCATCGGCATTTCCGCAGGAAAAAAAAAGAAAAGTGGCTATAAAAAGGGTGCTGATCTTTTGATAAAATTTCATCTTCAAATAAATTAATGTTCGGCTATGAAACGTCCATTTGTGGATAAAATTATATATCTTTCAATAAAGTTTGTTAATAATTGTTAAAGCGGATTGATAGTTGCCTGAATATACTGTAACTAATTTATTTTCAATATGTAAATAATATCTTCATGAACTCTAAATTCATTTTGAATGCCTTATTTCTGTTGTTTTTTGCACCCCTATTTTCGCAAAGTTTAACTGTAGCAGAACGTTTGGGTTATGCTAAAGACGCTAAATTGCTTATCATTCATGCCGATGACTTGGGTGTAACTCATTCAGAAAACCGAGCCAGTATAGCCGGTTTAGAGGAAACACCTGTTAACTCGGCCAGCATTATGGTGCCTTGTCCTTGGTTTCCCGAAATTGCAGCCTATGCCCGAAAGAACAAGGGAGCCGATTTAGGACTGCACCTTACCTTAACAAGTGAATGGAAATACTATAAATGGGGACCTGTAACCTCAACCGACGTGGTACCGAGTTTAGTGAACGAAGATGGGTATTTCTATAGCTCCGTAGATAGCCTAATTGCGCATGCTTCTCCGAAACATGTGGAAATTGAATTGCGAAACCAAGTTAAAAAAGCGTATCAATTTGGCATTGACGTTACCCATTTAGATGCGCATATGGGTGCTGCGGTGAGCACTCCTAAATTTCTTGAAGTTTATATTAAAATAGGGAAGGAATTTCAGCTTCCGGTACTTTTAGATGGTAGAATTTATACTATGGGCAGTACCATAACCGAATTACTTAATGAAACTGACGTTGTTGCCGACGCCATTCCCACCAAATTACCCGAAGATCAGGAAAAAGGAACGCATCAATACTACGAGACACTTTTAAACAATTTGAACCCCGGACTTAATTGTTTGTTGATTCATCTCGCTTTTGACGATGCAGAAATGCAAGCCGTTACGGTAGATCATCCCGAATGGGGAGCGGCATGGCGCCAAGCCGATTATGAGTTCTTTTCTGATACCGCAAATGATGCCTTGTTGAAAGAAAATAACATTGTATTGGTCACTTGGCGAGAGATACGAGATAAAATAGTGAGGGGAAAGTGAGGTTTTTTACCTTCTACGCATATTTTTTAGGTTCATGATAAGGTGTCTCTATACAAATTGTGGCTCCATCTGGTGCCGTAACCCTAAAAAACCCGTAATTTAGAGCGTTTTAACCAACCTCTGTTTGTGTTTAATGAATAGCTTTATATTTGGCCGTAATGCATATTGTTCCGATGTGCCCTATCTAAGAATGGGCCTGTTCCTTTTTTTTATAGCGCTCTTTTCCCCATTACATGCCCAAAAAAAGAATGAGTCTTTTAAGATACACATCCGTAAAACCGTATTTCCGATCATACTCGATGGCGTGGGCGATGAACAAGCTTGGAAAGATACCGATGTGGCCAAAGATTTTTTTATGGTGCTGCCCATGGACACGGGAAAAGCCCAAGAAACCACCGAGATACGGATGACGTATGATACTGAAAACCTGTACGTACTAGCCACTTTTTACAACGCTACCAAAGCGGCCTATTTTGTAGAATCGCTTCGTAGGGATTTTATTTTTGGTAAAAACGACAATTTCTTACTCTTTTTAGATCCGTTTAACAACCAAACAACCGGTTTTTCCTTTGGTGCCAATGCCTTTGGAGCGCAATGGGACGGAACCATGTACAATGGAGGAAACGTGGATTTGAACTGGGACACCAAATGGCGATCCGAGGTAACCCAGGACGATGAAAAGTGGGTGCTGGAAATGGCCATCCCGTTTAAATCCATTCGCTATGAAGCCGATGTTACCGAATGGGGTATAAATTTCAGCCGGCTCGATCTTAAATCGGGTGAAAAATCGAGTTGGACACCCATTCCCCGCCAATTTCCAACGGCTTCCCTAGCCTATACCGGGGTGTTGGTTTGGGATGCCCCACCACCTTCGCCCGGCACTAATATTTCCCTAATCCCTTATGTTTTAGGGAGCTCAACGAGGGATGTTCTTGCCAATGGCGATACCGAATTGGATGGTAAAATAGGGGGCGATCTAAAATGGAGCCTTACCTCATCTTTAAATTTGGATGTTACCGTGAATCCCGATTTTTCGCAAGTGGAAGTGGACAGGCAGGTAACCAATCTGGATCGATTCGAGCTTTTTTTTCCGGAACGCCGACAGTTCTTTTTAGAAAATGGCGATCTGTTTGCCAATTTTGGCTATACCAATATTCGTCCGTTCTTTTCAAGGCGCATTGGCTTGGGGGTTCCTATTGATGCTGGGGTTCGACTTAGTGGTAATCTCAATGAAAAGTGGCGTTTGGGGGTCATGGATATCCAAACATCGAGCATTGATCATATAGGGTTGCCCAATCAAAATTTTGGTGTTGTTTCCCTACAGCGAAGAATGTTCAGCAGATCTAATATCAATTTATTGTTTGTAAATAAAGAATCACTAAACTACCCTATCGACAACGATTCCATCCGCACCATCTTTCCAAAATTTAACCGCAATTTGGGATTGGAGTACAATTTGGCCTCCCCGAACAATTTATGGACCGGAAAAGCTTTCTTTTTACAATCCTATGCTCCAGGAAAAATCGGTAATGGAATTACCCAGGCAGCCCATTTGGAATATAAAAGTAGGCACTGGAATTGGCGTATTCAAGAAGAATGGGTGGAAGAAAAGTATACAGCAGAAGTGGGCTTTGTACCCAGACGAGGCTATGTGAACATCAATTCTTTTGCAGGGTATTTGTTTTTTCCAAAGGAGGGTTTTATCCTAAGCCATGGACCGAGGCTAAACGGCAGTTATTTTTTTACAGAAGACCTAAAGCGAACCGACAATTTTAATGCGATGGAATATTTGGTAGAATTCAGAAGTCGCAGCACCTTAAATATGGCGTTCCAAAATGAACAGATAGAACTGCTTGCTCCTTTCGATCCTACGCGATCGGGAAAGGACTCCTTGGCTACCGGAACAAAAAGTAATTGGAACGGTATCTCGATCGATTTTGTGTCTAAACCCCAAAGCCTCTTTACCTATGCTATTGGCGGACGCTATGGGGGCTATTACCTCCATGGGAACCGTACGAGTATTGCCAGTGAGTTGGGATATCGTTTTCAACCTTTTGTAAGTCTTAGTGCCAATGTTAATTACAATCAAATCAATATGCCAGATCCGTGGAACAAAACCGAATTTTGGCTCGTGGGCTCCGAAGTAGACATCACTTTTACCAATACCCTGTTTTTTGCCAATTTGTTCCAGTACAATGAGCAAACTAAAAATTTCAATCTCAACTCCCGGTTTCAATGGCGTTACAAGCCGGCTTCGGACCTGTTTTTGGTCTATACCAATAATTATCTAACGGCTCCCTTTACGGGGAGGGATTGGTCTATCACTCTTAAAATGACCTATTGGCTGAATTTATAAAGCACATTTCCCTAAGGATTCCTCTTTAAAAATCTGTTAAATACATGGAAGCCCCTGATAATTTGAATACCTTTATAGCAATCGTTATTCCTTATTGATAACCTAAGTTTTTTAGAAGGAAGCGAACAGTATAGTAAAAATCATTATACCCATATTATGATAAAACCCGTAAAAGTATACGCATTAGTTCTTTCTGTAGTCATGGTTTTAGCTGCGTGTAATTTTAAAAAATCCGATGCCACAAATGCGGTGGAAGCTACGCCTGAGAAAGTAGAAACAGCATTAAAAGAGGAATTAAAAAAGGCCCCTCAATTTGAGGTAACTACTATAACCGGGGCGCAGGTAAGTTTGAAACAATCTTTGGCGGAAAACAAACCTACGGTAGTTTACTTTACCGCATCTTGGTGCCCCATGTGTGCCAAAAATTGGCCGGCAATTTCCGCTGCTTATCCGGAATACAAAGACAAAGTAAACTTTGTGGCCATAAGTATAGATCCCACGGATGACAAAGAGGTCATGACTAATCTCGCCAAGGATAAGGCATTCCAATTTCCGGTTGCTCCGGGAAACCCAAAAGTCATGTTAGATTTTGGTGTAGAGAGTCAAGCGACCACGGTTGGCATTAACAAAGAAGGGGATATTCTATTCCAAAAAAATAAAAGTACGCTTTCCGAGGAAGAATATCGCAAGCTATTTGAGCAGCTCTTAAATTAAATGGATTTTGTAGGCTTCTCATTTTTACAAGGTGTGCTTGCTTTTTTTGCGCCCTGTGCCGTAGCATTATTACCCGGGTATATTCTCGCATTTATTTCGCGAAATACCACCGATGAATCCCAACTTTCCATCCGTTTATTGCGAGGGTTTAAATTGGCTTTTTTAAGTATTTTGGGCATACTTCTTATTTATTTGTTGGCGGGAGTCATGATTATAATGGCGGCGCAAATACTTAAAGCCTATATGAAATGGATCACGGTAGGCATGGGACTTGTACTTATCATCTTAGGTGTTTTAATGCTTTTAGGTAAATCAATTTCATTCTCCTTGCAGCTTCAAAATTCGAATCCTAAAACCGAAGCTATCGAGGCTTTTTTATTCGGTATCGCCTATGCCATAGGGGCGTTAGGGTGTTTGTTCCCATTATTTCTTATTGTAGCTACTCAGGCGATGGCGGCAGATAGTAGTTTGGAGGGCGGTGCCTATATTCTTGCGTATTTTTCAGGGATAAGCGGCATGATGATACTCACTATTTTATTAGCTATGTTTGCCAAGAATTTTCTACTGCGTTATTTAAGGAAAATACTGCCTTATATGGAACGGATTACCGCATTTTTACTTGTTCTGGCCGGTGTCTACGTAATTTACTATCAAACAGCCTTGTTTGTATAGATTGCCGCACTAAAACGGACAAAATGGAGTGCTATTTTCCTTTAAATATCTGTTAAAGTAGATCGGGTCCTTAGCATTTTTAGTAACTTGCCTTAGGGATTAACAAAAGAAAAGATATCATGACTGTATTGCTGTTTGGAATTACCAAGGATATCGTAGGAAGTTCCGCATTAACAATTCCTAAAGACAGTGTCTTTGCGCAAGGCGGAAAAAAAACCGTGGGCGATTTAAAGCGGTATTTAGGTGAAAAATACCCACAATTATTACAACTTTCCTCTTTAGCCATTGCTGTGAATAGTGCGTATGCTACGGACGATAAAAAAATTGATACTTTTGATGAAATTGCCTTAATTCCGCCCGTAAGTGGAGGATAGTAAAAACAGGTTAGAAGATGCTTATAGACAATCACAATAGAATTATTAATTACCTGCGTTTGGCCGTTACAGATCGCTGTAACCTGCGCTGCAATTATTGCATGCCTTCGGAAGGAATTGATTTTGTGAAAAACAACAAACTCTTTACCATAGCAGAACTTTGTAGGTTAAGTGAGATACTGGTGAGCCAAGGTATCGATAAAATTAGAATAACTGGAGGCGAGCCTTTTGTTCGTAAAGATTTGATGAAATTGCTACGACATTTGTCGCTATTAAAGGATCTTAAAGATATATCGATCACCACGAATGCCACATTAATTGGCGCCCACATCGATGAATTAAAGGCCTTAGGAATTCGGAATATTAATGTAAGTTTAGATGCAATCAACAGGGATACTTTTGAACGTATTACACGGCGAAACCAATACGATACGGTACACAATAATTTAATTCGATTAATCTCGGAGGGATTTAATGTGCGTATCAATTTTATAGTGCTCCAAAATCAGAACATACAAGATATTATTCCCATTTTAGAATTGATGAAGCATTATCCGGTTTCGGTACGTTTTTTGGAAGAAATGCCTTTTAACGGGGGTTCAAAAAAATTCAATACCATTCATTGGGACTATAAACGCATTTTGGAGCATATTGCATCTGCCTTTCCGGAAATTGAAAAGCTAGAATCTCCAAAAACATCAACCTCCATCAATTATAAAATAGAAGGTCATAGAAGTACCTTTGGTCTTATTCCTTCGTTTAGCCGTACGTTTTGTGGAAGCTGTAACCGACTCCGAATTTCTGCGACCGGAGATGTAATTACCTGTTTGTATGGCAAACCAACCTCTAATTTAAGGAGCATATTACGTGGAGGAGATTCCGAATCAAATATTAAGAACGCTATTTTAAAGGCTGTTGGAAGCAGAGCTAAGACAGGTTTTGAAGCACAAGAAAACTACGAAAATGTATTTAATAACTCCATGACGTCTATAGGGGGCTAAAAAATGAGATGTAAAGGTGATGAGTAGCGATAGATTATACGGATTGGTACTTTCTGGCGGTAAGAGTAGCAGAATGGGCAGCGACAAAAGTACCATTGCATACCATGGTATTCCGCAACGGGAACATTTATATCATTTATTGAACCAAGTGTGCGATAAAACATTTTTAAGTGTACGAACAGATCAAGTACAAGAACTGCCCAATGACATTCCTGTTATTGTAGATAAAAATGAATATAAAGGGCCTTACAATGGCCTTCTAAGTGCTCATTTAGATTATCCTGATGCAGCTTGGCTGGTTCTCGCATGTGATTTGCCCTTAATGGATTCAGCAGCTTTAGGACAGTTAATAGCGCATCGCGATCCCAAAAAAAAAGCGACTGCATTTGCGACCCGTGAGAGTGGACTTCCCGAACCCTTATGTGCTATTTGGGAACCCGACGGGCTAAAAGATTCCTTCCTTTTTCTGAATAATGGTACGGTAACCTGTCCGAGGAAATTTTTAATAAATTCGGAAGTGGCATTGGTGTATCCCGTAAATGACAAAGTGTTGCTCAACGCCAATTCCAAAGAAGACTATGAGGAGGCTATTTCAAAATTGAATTCAAAATGAAAACCAATCGGTATATACGTCAGACGGTGCTGAAGGAATTCGGTGCTGATGCGCAACATAAATTGAGTGAATCCAAGGTTTTAGTAGTAGGTATTGGTGGACTTGGCATTCCGGTAGTGCAATACCTCAATGCTATGGGTGTAGGTACTTTAGGCCTCGTAGAACATGATACTATTGACATCACAAATCTTCAGCGGCAAGTGTTGTACACCGAAGGGGATGTGGGAAAATCTAAACTGAAGGTGGCATTGTCCTTTTTAAAAGCGCAAAATACAACCACAATTTTTAAGCCTTATGAAGTCGCTCTAACCAAGGAAAATGCGCTCGACCTCATTGCTGAGTTTGATGTAGTGGTAGATGCTTCCGATAATTTTGCCACTCGTTTTTTAATCAATGACGCATGCGTGATCCTTAAAAAGCCATTTGTATATGGGGCTTTGCACGCTTTTGAAGGTCAGGTAAGTGTGTTTAATTACAAAGACGGACCTACTTACCGTTGCTTGTTCCCGGAAATGCCCACACCCAATGAAATTCCCAATTGCAATGACAATGGTGTTTTAGGTGTAATTCCCGGAATTATTGGTAATTTTCAGGCTTTAGAAGCGGTTAAAGTGCTTACAGGAGTAGGTGAGGTGTTGTCTGGTAAATTATTGCTATATAATGGATTAAATCAATCTATAGTTAAGATGTCATTTCCGGTAAAATCAGAAAATAAGACCATAAAGATTCTTCGAGATTTTTATGAATGGGGACATTGTTTTACGACGCAAGAGATACATGCGGGCGACTTTCAGAAGGAAATTCATGCCGGAAAATCATTTCAAATTCTGGATGTGCGCACCCCACAAGAGTTCGATACCTTTCATCTTCCAAACTCCATCAATATTCCGCTAAACGAATTGGAAAGACGCGTAAACGAAATCAACTTTATAGAACCTATTTATGCCGTCTGCCAGTCCGGAATTCGAAGTAAAGCAGCGGCAGGAGCGCTACAAAAAATTTCGGAAAGAGCCACTATTTACAACGTGGTTGGTGGTATTAACAAAATGACAGTTACTACGGCTTGATACGGAAAATAATTTATAACGTGATCCTCAACGTTTTGCCAAGGAGGTTTTATACCCGCTGTTTTTTTTGAAAAATTAAGAATTGAAAAGATGCAGTAGCATGTATAAAAAATAAAAAAATGGTATGATTACATTTGCTAAGGCCTATGACCATGTATTGGCTGCCCAAAGGCACTACGGCACAGAGGAAGTACCGTTGTTTAGGGCATTGGGTAGGGTGTTGGCAGAGCCTGTGTATGCCGATCGGGATTTTCCGCCGTTCGATAGAGCTACTAAAGACGGTATTGCCATTGCGTTTAAGGGCTTGCAACACGGCAGTCAATTTCGGATAGTTGGTGTTATAGCGGCCGGAACGGCACAAGGTGCGCTTAACAATATGGAATGCTGTTTGGAAATTATGACCGGAGCAGTGCTGCCAAAAAATGCCGATACGGTAGTGATGTACGAAGATATTTCCATAGAAAATGATTCGGTTATCCTTCATAACATACCTGAAAAAGGAGCAAATGTGCATTACCAAGGTAGCGACACAAAAAAGGGAAGTGTTGTTTTAGAGGCAAACAGCAAAATTACAGCGGCGTCTATTGGAGTATTGGCAAGCGTGGGTAAAGCCTCGGTTTTGGTTAAAAAAGTACCGAAAATAACACTGGTTTCAACGGGAGATGAATTGGTAGAAGTGGATCAAATACCGCTGCCACACCAAATCCGAAAATCCAATGTACATTCCCTGTTTGCCTTGTTAGGCCATGAAGGGATTACGCCCAATTTGCGGCATATGCCAGATGACAAAGCAGTGCTGAGAAGGGAGCTTGCAGATGCCTTGCGTGAGTCGGACCTACTACTGCTAAGCGGAGGCGTGTCTAAGGGAAAATTCGATTTTATTCCAGAAATACTCTCGGAATTGGAGGTTACAAAAATATTTCACGGCGTGTTGCAAAAGCCGGGGAAACCGTTTTGGTTTGGACACCATCAGGCTTCCGGAAAGTTAATTTTTTCGTTTCCGGGGAATCCCGTATCTACTTTTGTAAATTACCATGTTTATTTTAAAGATTGGCTCGCTACTTCCTTGGGATTAGCGGTTCCCAAAGGAACGGTAAAGTTAAGGGAAAGCGCAAAAGTTTCGGGTAGCTTAACACGTTTTATGGGGGTAAAAGTCCAATTGGAAGATGGCGTTTTGTGGGCATGGCCAATCAACGAAAACGGTTCTGGCGATTTAACAAGTTTGGTATGGGTCGATGGTTTTGTAAGACTGTCGCCAAAGGAGGAAACGTATGATAAAGGCAGTGTGGTACCCTTTGTACCTGTTATACCTAGTTTTAAATGACACACGAGTTCAAAAAAATAGTACAAGCCTATGAAAAGGCTCTAAAAAATGGAAAATTTACCGTTTTGGCTACAGTGGTGCATCTGGAAGGTTCTTCGTATCGAAAACCGGGAGTACGCATGCTCATCCTAGAAGACGGTCACATGGTTGGTGCTGTAAGCGGAGGCTGCGTAGAAAAAGAAGTGTACCGCCAAGCCGCTAGTGTTTTTACGACAAAAAAACCGAAAATGATGACCTATGATGGACGGTATCGTTTGGGTTGCGAAGGCATCCTATACATCCTGATAGAACCTTTTGCCCCGACATCGGATTTTTTAGAAATCTTTAAAAGAACCATGCAACATAGAGCCCATTTTACAATAGGCTCCTATTTTCAGCTACAGGAAGGTACCACGGATGGATTGGGTACGCATGTGCAATTTCAGGACAAAAGCATGCCTGTGCATCCGATGAATAAAAGACAAAGTGAACTACGCGTTTTTGAGGAACGCATGAAACCCTGTTATAAGCTAATGATCATTGGTACGGAACATGACGCAGTTCAGCTTTCTTCTTGTGCGGCCTTTATGGGTTGGGAAGTAGGTATTGTGGCTACCCCCATGGAGGCTAAAGAAGTAACGGATTTTATAGGGGCAGAAGAACTTATAACAGCATTACCTGAAGCCTTAGACTGTAGTGCTATAGACGCACAAACGGCCGTGGTAGTCATGACACATAGTTATGCAAAAGATTTAAAGTATATGTTGCAGTTGCGTGAGGCAAAACCGTTGTACCTCGGTCTTTTAGGACCTGCCAAACGTAGGGAAAAGATATTGGCCGCAATTATGGAGCACGACCCGGATGTAGCTCTAGAATTTGTGGAAAGCATTCACGGACCCGCCGGTATCAATATAGGGGCAGAGACGCCACAAGAAATAGCCATTGCTATTATAGCTGAGATCCTTTCCGTAATTCGGAAGCAAACCCCAATGATGCTTAAAGATAAAAAAGGCGGCATACATGATTAAATACAGCGCACAATGAAGAAGTTCGTGATCCTCATTCTCGCTGCCGGGAATTCTTCTCGTATGGGAAGCGTCAAGCAATTGTTACCGTGGAAAAATGGCACCTTACTAGAAAACGCCATTCAGCAAGCTACGGCCTCGCATGCTAACGAGGTCATTGTGATTTTAGGAGCTCATGCCGAAAAAATTAAAAAAAATAAACCGATACACGGTGTAAAATACTTAGAGAACAAAAACTGGGCATCTGGTTTGGGCACTTCCATTGCCTTTGGAGTACAATATATTCAAAATCACCCAAACAAACCGAAAGGTGTGCTACTAATGCTTGCCGATCAACCGCTTGTAAATACTGCTTTTCTCAACGAAATGATGCTTCGTTTTGAAGAAGCTCCCAACAGCATTATAGCTACAAAATACAAGAACAGATATGGCGTGCCTGCCCTATTTAGTCCGGATTACTTTCGGGAATTGGCTATGTTGCATGATGATTTTGGCGCTAAAATGATTATAGAAAACTATAAAGACCGTATTTTAGCGATGAAATCCGCTGGAAAAACTGCAGATATTGATAGTCCGGAAGATTACGTGCGACTTAAAAATTATAATCTGAAAAATGAATCTTGACAGAAAACCTTTAAAATTCTAAACGTATGCGAAAAATTATGTTGTCTCTGGTACTTTGTGCCATAATCTTCTCTAGTTTGAAAGCACAAGAAATGAGTTTTGAAGATTACAACCCCAAATCTACCTTGGTTGTGCCAGCACATGAGGTAAAAAAAGCGAAATTTCCATTTATTGATGTACATAGTCATCAACGCAATATGGGGAGTCAGGACTTATCCCAATTAATTTCAGACATGGATAAACTGAACATGGGGATTATGGTAAACCTCAGTGGCGGTTCCGGAGAGGCTATCAAAAGTGCAGTACAGAACATCAGTCAAAACTATCCTTCCAGATTTGTAGTTTTTGCGAACGTGCAATTTAATGGGGCTGGGGGTGCCCAATGGGCAGCAAAGGCTGTTGCACAACTTGAAGAAGACGTAAAAAATGGAGCAAAAGGGTTAAAAGTATTCAAAGGTTTAGGACTTAGAGATACGGACGAAAATGGAAATCGTTTGGCTATAGATGATGTGCGGTTAGATCCTATTTGGAAAAAATGTGGGGAGTTGGGCATTCCGGTGCTTATACATGCTGCTGACCCTAAATCATTTTGGGACGATGTCAATGGCGACAATGAACGATGGTTAGAATTAAAAACAAGACCGGGGAGAAAAAGGAGCGATACCGATCCGGCACCCTGGCAACAAATTATATCGGAACAGCACCGCGTGTTTGCCAAGCATCCGAACACAAAATTTATAAATGCCCACATGGGGTGGTATGCCAATGATTTGGATACGTTAGGAAAATTAATGGACAAGTACCCCAACATGTCTGTAGGCATAGGAGCCATTATCGCTGAACTCGGAAGGCAACCGCGGCATGCCAGGCAATTTTTTATCACCTATCAAGACCGTATTTTGTTCGGAAAAGACAGTTGGATCCCGGAAGAATTTCCTACCTATTTCCGGGTGCTGGAAACGGCAGACGAATATTTTCCATATCATAAAAAGTACCATGCCTTTTGGGCTATGTATGGTTTAGATTTGCCAGATAATGTGCTAAGGAAGGTATATTATGAAAACGCATTAAAACTTATACCCGGACTGGATAAAAAGTTATTTGAATAGTAAATGCCCAAAATAAGCTTACGGTTCAGTAGTGGACATTGGCTTTACATTTTTACCGTAATCCTGAAAAATACCACAGGAGTTCTCCTTTTTAATGAGTGATTTTTCTTTTTTCTTTTTTATCAACGATGCGATTTGCGGCGATAGAAACTGCATAGCTTTATACTTTTAAGGTTATATTCCTAACGATTTTACGGTGAAATTGTTATTTGGCAATCTGAAATTCAGGTTGCTTGTTATAAATTTAACAAAAAACAGGATAGCATGTATACCTATAACCTGTGAAATTGAATTTTTAAGAATAGATTTTCTACTTCATCAAAAACCACTAGCTATTTTCTTTAAAAGTGTATCTTTAGAAGTAGTTAAATGAGAAACTGTTAAGAATGAAAAAGCTTAGAATAACCTTACTGCCATTTGCCATCCTTTTGTTGGCCTGTAAGGAAGTGCCACAAAAGGAAATCTCTCAACCGGAAACAAAAGAATTCCATTTTTCGATTGAAATTTTGGACGATGAAGCGCTGAATCTATTAGATCCCGAAGCTGAACTAAAAGTTCTAGCAGGGGGTTTTCAATGGACTGAAGGGCCTCTTTGGATTTCATCGGGAAATTATTTGCTTTTTTCAGAAATCCCCGGGAATAAGGTGTATAAATGGGACGCTGTAAACGACACTACGGTTTACCTGCAACCATCGGGCTATAGCGGTGCCGGCTATTACAGTAAAGAACCCGGTGCTAATGGACTATTGCTTAATCCGCAGGGCGAATTGGTGCTCATGCAACATGGCGATCGAAGAATTGTTAAAATGAACGCCCCTTTAGATGCACCGTCGACCAATTTCATAACCCTTGTAGACAATTACCAAGGAAAAAAATTGAATAGCCCCAATGATGGCGTATTCGACAGAGAAGGTAACCTCTATTTTACAGATCCTCCTTATGGCCTTCCAGCTGGGATGGCAGACCCGAGCAAAGAACTCGATTTTCAAGGCGTGTATTTCTTGCGTACCAATGGTGAACTAATTCTATTGGATAAACTATCACGGCCTAATGGCATTGTACTTTCCACCGATGAAAAAACCTTATACGTGGCAGTTTCAGACGAATCGCATGCGGTTTGGTATACCTATGATATCGAGGATCCCGGGCAGGTAGCCAACAAACATTTGTTTTATGATGTTACACATCTCATAGGAAAAGAAGGGGAACAGGGCTTGCCCGATGGCATGGTAATGCATTCTCGTAACTATCTTTTTGCTACAGGACCGGGTGGTGTTTGGGTTTTTACCGAAAAAGCCAAGGCTATTGCAAGGATTCACACAGGATTAGCGACTTCAAATTGTACATTTTCGGCAGACGAACATACGCTATATATTACCGCAGACGATTTTTTACTTTCTGTAGATGTGCTGTAATACTACGCTTTTAGCAACGGCTTGTTATTTTTGTCTGTGTTTTTGAACATCAATTGCGTAAACAATCCATAATAATCAAAAATTGCACCTTATATTTGTAACGGATATTGGAGTGTTGTTTTTTTAGTGTTAAATTACAGCGCAACCGTAAACTTCCTGGCAAATTGAATTAGACTATAACAAATACTTCGTATTTTTTATTGCTATTATAAGCGGGTAACAGAGATCTGTAATTAAAATTAACTTAAAAAATTAAAAGCACCTATGGCGAGAGCTCAAGAAACCTTTGGTAAAAAGGAAAGAGAAAAAAAACGCTTAAAGAAAAAAGAGGAAAAGCAGAAAAAGAAAGTAGAACGAAAGGCCAATGCTACCGGTGGAGGCTTGGAGAATATGTTGGTTTATGTAGATGAATTTGGTCAACTTACCGATACGCCGCCAGATCCATCGAAAAGAATTAAAGTGGATGCTGAGAGTATCGTTATTGGGGTACCTAAAAAGGAAGAACAAGAACCCGAAGATCCTATTCGGAAGGGTAAAGTTTCTTTTTTTGATAGTTCTAAAGGTTTTGGTTTTATCATAGACAGTGAAAACCAGGAAAAGTATTTTGTACATGTAAGTGGTGTCCTCGAAGCCATTGAAGAAAACGATAAGGTTTCTTTTGAATTGGAGCGTGGGCAAAAAGGCATGAACGCTGTTAGAGTAAAGAAAGTGTAGTTCGGTACATACCGTTGAACTGTTGTCAATTTGGGTCATACTTCGTCGCAAAAACAACTCATAGAAGTTTGTAGTTTCTTTATAATATAGGTAATGTAATCATTTAAGGTGACATGGTTAGGGTTGTTACAGAAACCGTTTTACCTGCAAATTTACTATTGGTTTTCCCTTTTCGGTGGGAGAGGCAATGTACATTACTGTACTAAATCCCTCGATGAGGGTTTCATTGTTTATGACCAAATCGGATCCTTATGCCGCTTTGCGGTTTCAAGAGTTCAATATATTTCTTATTGTACGCTTTGCCATGGTATTTGCGTGGTCCATGCAATTTGTAATAATAGAATGGGAAGTGTACAGCCTTACAAAAAATCCACTATCGTTAGGGATTATCGGTTTAATGGAGGTTATTCCTGCGGTTGGCATGGCACTGTTTGCGGGTCATATTGTGGATCAGAAGGAAAAAAGAACACTCTTATTTTGGTGTTTATTGGGGTTTTTCGGGATCAGTTTCGGACTTTTTCTACTCACTTGGCCTAGAATAACGAGTACAATATCGTTTACTGCCACCCTGTACACCATCTATTTTTTGGTTTTTCTCGGAGGGTTAGTACGTGCCTTTATAGGACCTACCGTCTTTTCACTTTTTGCCTTAATTGTTCCTAAAAAAGTCTATGCTAATGCGGCTACTTGGAGCAGTTCGGTATGGCAAATAGGCGCGGTACTTGGCCCTGCTCTTGCAGGATTTGCCATTGGATGGATTGGGGTTCATTGGGCTATGTGTCTCATTCTTGCCTTTGTTGGTGTCGCTATGCTGAGCCTTAGCCGCATCCAAAAAAAGCCGTTATTAAATCCTAATTTGAGAGATCCCCTGTGGAAAAGCTTAAAAGTGGGACTGAAATTTGTAAGAGATACCAAGGTAATTCTCGTTGCCCTTGCATTAGATATGGTTGCGGTGTTATTTGGTGGTGCTGTGGCTTTGTTGCCTATTTTTGCACAAGATATTTTAAAAGTGGGCGCAGATGGATTTGGCGTTTTGCGCGCTGCTCCTGCTGTAGGCGCTTTTTTAATGATGTTCTTGTCGGCATATTTCCCTTTAACTAAAAAGGCCGGACTAAAATTACTTGTTGCGATTTTTGGTTTTGGACTTTGTATTATTGTTTTTGGGCTTTCATCGTGGTATTGGCTTTCGGTGATGGCCTTATTTTTTAGCGGCGTTACAGACGGTATTTCAATGATCATCCGCCAAACGATATTGCAATTAAAAATCCCCGATCATATGCGAGGTAGAGTGGCTTCTGTAAACGCTATTTTCGTAGGATCTTCCAACGAGTTAGGTGCGTTCGAAAGTGGATTAACGGCAAAACTGATGGGTACCGTTAATGCAGTCGTTTTTGGAGGAATAATGACCCTGATTACAGTAAGTAGTACGGCATTATGGGCTCCGAAATTTCGAAAATTAGATCTTAATGAAGAGGTAGAAGACAGTCAGCAAGTACCTTAATTCATTTTTTTTCAACCCAATAGATATCCTAAAAATTCATTCTATGATTCGTAACCCGACGGGTGATATTCATTGAAAAACCAAAAATAACCCTTCAAATTATAATATTGACAAAATACAGGGATTAATATTGTTAAATAATCATAATTGTTGATACTTAGCGAATCTAATTTTCTTTCAAAAAGAATAAATTTAGTACCTTTCTTAGGAGAAAATAATCTAATAAATAAGCGAATATGGAAACACAAGAAGCAGTCTACAATACCGTAGAACGACCCAAATTTAAAGAAAGGTATGATCACTTTATTGGAGGTGAATGGGTAAAACCCAGTAGTGGGGAGTATTTTGATAATATTAGCCCTATAGACGGCAAAGTCTTTACACAAGCAGCGAGAGGAAACAAAGACGATATTAATAGGGCATTAGATGCGGCCCATGCGGCATTTCCGAAATGGTCTACCACTTCCGCCGCTGCGAGAGCCAACGTGCTCCTAAAAATAGCCGATGTCATTGAAGAAAATTTGGAATTTTTAGCACGAATAGAAACCGTGGACAACGGGAAAGCACTCCGGGAAACTAGGGCAGCCGACTTACCGCTCTGTATAGATCATTTTAGATATTTTGCAGGTGCCATACGAGCCGATGAAAGTTCTATCTCCGAACACGATTCTAATACCATCAGTATTAATCTGCAAGAACCCCTAGGTGTGGTTGGACAGATTATACCTTGGAATTTTCCATTGCTTATGGCCACATGGAAAATAGCACCTGCGCTGGCTGCCGGCTGCTGCACGGTGGTAAAGCCTGCTGAACAAACGCCTACCAGCATAATGGTGCTTATGGAGTTAATTCAAGATATTGTGCCTCCGGGCGTATTAAATGTGGTTACCGGTTTTGGAACCGAAGCAGGAAAACCCTTGGCCATGTCGCCTCGGATCGCTAAAGTGGCCTTTACAGGAGAAACCACTACCGGCAGATTGATTATGCAATATGCCTCGGAAAACCTTATTCCTGTGACCATGGAATTGGGAGGGAAATCGCCCAATATTTTTATGAAGAGTATTGCTGATGCCGATGATGACTTTTTTGACAAATGTGTAGAAGGTGCCGTTATGTTTGCCTTGAACCAAGGAGAGGTATGTACCTGTCCGTCCCGAATTTTGGTAGATGAATCTATTTATGACCGCTTTATGGAACGGGTTGTGGCCAGAACCAAGGCTATAAAAATGGGTCATCCGTTGGCCGACGATACCATGATGGGGGCACAAGCATCGAATGATCAATATGAAAAAATTCTTTCGTATTTAGACATAGGAAAACAAGAAGGAGCCGAAGTGCTTTGTGGAGGAGATTCGGCACACCTCAATTCCGGTTTAGAAAACGGCTATTACATACAACCTACCATTTTTAAAGGACATAATAAAATGCGAATTTTTCAGGAAGAAATTTTTGGTCCTGTAACTTCCGTAACCACCTTTAAAAATGCAGACGAAGCCATAGCCATTGCCAACGATACATTATATGGCTTGGGTGCCGGAATATGGACCCGAGACGCGCATGAAATTTACCAAATGCCACGTGCTATTAAAGCGGGTAGGGTATGGGTAAATTGTTATCACGCTTATCCGGCTCACGCGCCTTTTGGAGGGTATAAAAAATCCGGATTTGGTAGAGAAAACCACAAGATGATGCTTAACCATTATAGAAACACCAAGAACATGCTTATTTCTTACGATAAGAAGAAATTAGGTTTTTTTTAGATCAATCTAAGAAGATAGTGATCTAATTTTTGAAGAGAAGGTAATCCGCTACCTTCTCTTTAATTTTTAATAAAATTTTGCAACCTAAAGATGGTGTATCATCCTTAAAAATAAACGTATGAATACTATAGCAGTAACACGAGTAGAGGCAACCCCTAAAGCCGAAGAAGTCATAGAAACACTACGGAAACGCTTCGGACCATTAATGTTTCACCAAAGTGGTGGCTGTTGCGATGGCTCATCTCCCATGTGTTTTGAATACGGAGAATTTAAAATTGGCGAGAGCGATATCTTATTGGGTAGGGTACACGATTGTCCGTTTTACATGTCGAGAGATCAATATGAATATTGGAAACATACCCACCTTACACTAGATGTCACCAAAGGGCGTGGTTCTAGTTTTTCACTAGAAATTCCTATGGGAGTCCGATTCATGATTCGATCTCGACTATTTACCAACGAGGAATTAGATCGACTTAACGCTACAGGAAATCTCTAAACTACGTTGCCTATTATATCTTTTCATCCATGTTGACAAAGCCTAAGTTATTAATTTTTGATGTAAACGAGACGCTTCTCAATATGCAACCCTTAAAATCTAAGGTAAATTTTGCGCTAAAAAACGATTTTGCTTTTGCAATTTGGTTTTCAACATTACTTCATTATTCCCTTGTAGAATCCGTGTCGCAACGTTATCGAAGTTTTAGCGCCATTGCAGCAGCCACCTTTGAAATGGTGTCGCAACAGTTTAATGTGTCTCTGACTCCCGCTGATATTCAAAATATATTGAGTACCATTACAAAACTACCTGCTCATCCTGATGTTGCCGAAGGACTTACAAATCTAAAGTTGGCACAATATAAAATAGCAGCACTAACCAATGGCGACCTTAAAGTAGCTGAAGCCCAACTGAATTACGCCGGAATACGTCCTTATTTTGATATGGTTTTAAGTGTGGAAAGTGTTGGCTATTATAAACCTCATCCCAATGCGTATGCGCACGCCCTTAAAACTATGAATTGTGCTGGGAATGATGCCATGATGATCGCAGCACACGGCTGGGATATTATGGGCGCACAACAAGCAGGTATTCAAAGTTGTTTTATTGCACGTCCGTCGCAATTCCAGTATCCTTTGGTTGCCGAGGCAGACCTGACGTGTTCGGACCTTATAGAAGTGGCCCGGGTATTAGCTGCCTAAAACATTAGGTTAAAAGGAATAGTGGTAAAATCTCTGGAGATTATATGCAAATCGTAATGATATCGTAAAGCGGAAAAGGCAAATACATCTCTTACATTCATAGTGCAATGTGTATTTTTGCAATTCATATAGTATAGATGTATTGGTATGTTAAAAAAATGGCTCACGGAGATACTTTCCGATTTTCAAATTAATCCGTTGTGGATAGAGATAGCCAATGCGGTACTCTTACTCATCGCATTGCTTTTCTTGATTTTTTTTATCGATTTTATTTTGCGAAAATTGATTTTAAGTTCCTTTACGCAATTTGCGAAGCGTACGGAAACCAAATTTGATGATATTGTTATACAAAATAAAGTACCCCGCAATATAGCCCATATTGTACCTTTTCTTCTGGCGCTAGAATTTGTGCCCACAGTATTTTCCGATTTTCCTTATGTAGAAATTTTGGTGGAAAAAGCACTATGGGTTTTTGCTATAGTGCTACTTTTATGGCTAGTGCGCAGTGTGCTAAATGCCTGCAAGGATTATTTAAAGACCTTAGATAATTTTAAACAAAAACCCATAGACAGCTACGTACAGGTGTTTATGATATTTATATGGGTATTGGGCATCTTTTCGGCCATAGCCATCCTAACAGAGATAAAATTCGTCACTTTTATCACCAGTTTAGGTGCCGTTTCTGCGGTTATTTTATTGATTTTTAAGGATACGCTGTTGGGGTTTGTGGCCAGTATTCAGGTTTCCATAAACGATATGGTGCGCATAGGGGACTGGATTACTTTTGAAAAATACGGTGCCGATGGCGATGTCATCGAAATTAACTTGGCTACTGTTAAAGTGCAAAATTTTGACAAAACCATCACCACCATACCCACCTATGCCTTAATCTCCGACTCTTTTAAAAACTGGCGCGGTATGTCCGAATCCGGAGGTAGACGTATTCGAAGAGCCATCAATATTCGCATGAAGAGCATTAAATATCTTACGGAAACTGATGTGGATAGACTTCGTGCTATAACGATTATTGCCGACTATTTACACCATCGTCAAACCGAAATCAAAAACTACAATCATCAACAAGAAATAGACAAAACGCTGTTGCTCAACGGACGCAACCTGACCAATTTGGGGGTTTTTCGGAAATACATCGAAAGCTACATACAAGGGCATTCTGCAATTAACAAAGATATGATGATTATGACCCGACAGTTGGCACCCACCACTCAGGGAATACCGTTAGAAATCTATGCCTTTAGTGCCGACAAACGATGGCAGAATTATGAATATATCATGGCCGATATTTTTGACCACATCATTGCCGCCGTCCCGTATTTTGATCTTGAAATTTTTGAATTACAAGGTTTTTCTCAGGACATGCGGTCGTAGTCACTTTTCATTCCGCCAACACAGTAACATTTTTTAATAGTTGAGTGCAGTTTGTTTCGTTTGTGTAATTTTACAACCAGAAACCATAAGGCTGTACCTTTGCTGTGCATATGTAATTGCGACCCCAATGGGCTTTAAAATAAATTTGTACAACAATAGAACAGCATAAACTATGGCCAAGCTGCCAAAAACGTCGCTAATTATCCTTGCCTTCTTTGCCATTTACGTAATTTGGGGATCTACCTATTTGCTCAATAAAATTGCTGTTTCAGAACTCCCGCCTTTCATGTTGGCTGCTATACGATTTTTGACCGCCGGTATTCTCATTTTTATCATTGCCAAAATAATGGGAATTTCTATACGCATTACACCGAAGCAATTTAAAAATACGGTCATTGCCGGATTTCTGTTCCTTACCTTTGGAAATGGGGTAGTGGTTTGGGCACTAAAATTTGTAGACAGTGGTTTTGCGGCATTAGAAATATCGGCACAACCCCTTGTAATTTTACTCTTGATGCGTGTATTGCAAGGAAAGAAAATTAAGGCCATGTCTGTGGTGGGTGTGGTATTGGGCATCATCGGCATTTATTTGTTAGTAAGTCAGAAACAGGTACTAACCCAAGAAGGCTCGGTTGCGGGTATGGTAATGATTTTCTTTTGTATGATCAGTTGGTCTTATGGGAGCATCTTTGTAGGTACATCAGATCTTCCCTCTAATTATTTTGTAAATACAGGCTATCAAATGGTTACCGGAGGCATCATGCTGAGTATTGCAAGTTTGCTTTTTGGAGAATATTGGTCACTACCAACAGCCTGGAGCAGCCCCGTGCAGATTTCGATGGTACTGCTTGTTCTTTTTGGTAGTATTGTAGCTTTTACGTCCTTTAATTACCTCTTAAAAACAGTGTCGCCCGAAAAAGTAGCAACCTCCACCTATGTAAACCCTATTGTCGCATTACTTTTAGGTTGGTTTTTTTTAAAAGAACAAATTTCCACGCAATCGGTCTTAGCCGCTATTTTGATGCTTACGGGCGTATATTTTATTAACACGAAGAAAAAATTGGCGCTGTTTTCGAGATTTCGGAGTGTAGGGAAATCCTAAGTCCTTGCTAATTCATTGGAGTAACAGCAAAGTGGGTTGTATGGGTTAGCCATAGCGTAAATCTGAGAGCGAAATCCTCAAAAGGAAATCGGGGAATAGCACTATTTTAAGCTTCACAAGAGCATGATTGTAATGCCTCCTGATTCTCAAAAATTTACAGCTTGCCATTTTCTGACAAAAGAGTAGCTATCTTTACGGCAACAGAAAGATTATCTAGGGTAATCTTATATTTCTTTGGTATCCCTGAGCTTTACAAGTACAATACAGCAGCCTGTGTTTTCGTAAATGAGAAGCCATGGTAATAGCGATCACCCAAATGACATACAGTAGCAGAAATATAAACAGACCTATGGCCAACGCGCTAAAAACACAAAAGGATATTTTAGAAAAATTAAATATTCATCAACTAAATCCCATGCAAGAGGAAGCAATAGGGGTCATCTGCGCCAATACCAACACCATTTTGCTCAGTCCCACAGGCACTGGCAAGACCTTGGCATTTTTGTTGCCCATTATCGAAATTTTAGATCCAAACCTGCCCGAAATTCAGGCTTTAATTTTAGTGCCTTCCCGGGAACTGGCCCTGCAAATAGAGCAGGTAATTCGCGAAATGGGTTCTGGCTATAAGGTTAATGCAGTCTATGGTGGCAGAGCCATGGCCAAAGATAAAACGGAATTAAAACATGCCCCCACGATTTTAATTGGCACCCCGGGGCGTATCTCCGATCATATTGACAATGAAAGAATTACCACAAAGCACATAAAGACCTTGATTTTGGATGAGTTTGATAAATCGCTGGAAGTGGGTTTTGAAGACGAGATGAAATTTATTTTAGGAGCCCTGCCTGCCGTTCGCAAACGAATTTTAACCTCTGCCACCGAAAGTGTTCGCATTCCCGCTTTTGTGCGATTACAACAACCCAAAACAGTCAATTATTTAGGAGGAGTTGCTTCAAAATTAACTTTAAAAACGGTATTAGCCTCGCAGAAGAATAAGTTAGCCACCCTTTTTGATCTTATACAAGAAGAAGAACACCAATCCGGAATTGTTTTCTGTAACCTCAGGGAAAGTATTCTGAAAGTGAGCCGATTTTTAGATAAAAATAATATTGTCCACGGCTGTTTTCACGGGGATATGGAGCAAAAGGAAAGGGAACGCACCCTTATAAAATTCAGAAACGGCAGTTATAAGATTATTATAGCGACCGATTTGGCGGCCAGAGGCATTGATATTCCCGAATTGAAGTATATTGTACATTTAGAATTGCCGTTACAAGAAAAGGAATTTACACACAGAAATGGAAGAACTGCACGCGTAAATGCCAAGGGTACCGCCTATGTGCTGCAATGGGAAAAGGAGGTTTTGCCAGATTTTATTAAAGATTCGAGCATCGTTACCCTTGGAAAAAAGGCGAAGGTGAAACCGCCGTATTGGCAAACATTATTATTGTCCGGAGGGCGAAAAGATAAGATTTCTAAGGGCGATATTGCCGGATTGTTTTTCAAGCAAGGTAACATTCATCCCGATCAACTAGGGGTAATTGAGTTAAAACAGGATTGTACCTTTGTCGCAGTGCCAGTAGAAATTGCTCAAACGCTTGCGACGCATTTAAACAAAACTAAATTAAAACAAAAAAAAGTACGCATCACGCTCATTTAATAGCGCTGTGACCAAAGAGTGCATATTGTCCCGCAGAATGCTAAATCGTACATCAAAAAAAATGCAACATAAAAAAGATGACAGCTACCTTTGAAGATTTTAAAATTTCACAAGCCTTACGCAATGCGATATCGGATATGGGGTTTGAGAAGCCCACCCCTATACAATCGGCTTCCTATGGAGTGATTACCGCCGGGAAAGATATGGTAGGCATTGCCCAGACCGGAACAGGAAAGACGTTAGCGTATATGTTGCCCATTTTACAAACATTTGCCTTTAATAAAGACCGGCATCCAAGGGTGTTGGTCCTGGTACCCACCAGAGAACTGGTGGTGCAAGTGGTTAGCGAAATTGAAAAATTTGCCAAATACACAAGTGTAAAAACCGTTGGTGTCTATGGTGGTGTGCCTATGAACCGACAAAAAAATGCCTTAGCCGATGGTTCTGATATTGTGGTGGCCACGCCCGGTAGATTGTACGATTTGGTATTGAGTGGTGCGCTTCGCCTAAAATTGATTCATAAGTTGGTGATTGATGAAGTAGATGTAATGCTCGATCTTGGCTTTCGATTTCAACTGACCAATATTTTTGAACTTTTGCCCGAACGGCGTCAGAACATCATGTTTTCGGCTACCATGACGGACGAGGTGGACGCTCTTATTAATGACTTTTTTGTGCAGCCGGAAAAAGTATCAGTAGCCCTTAGCGGTACCCCTTTAGAAAATATTGCGCAACAAGCGTATGCCGTTCCCAATTTTTATACGAAGGTAAACGTTGTAATCCATTTGCTTCAGGACACCGTCGTTTTTCATAAGGTGTTGGTCTTTGTGTCTAACAAAAAAAGTGCCGATCGCCTATTTGAATCCTTGGATGAATTTTTTGGGGAAGAGTTATGCCTTATTCATTCTAACAAAACCCAAAACTACAGATTGCGATCTATAAAACAATTTGATGAGGGCAAAAATCGAATTATGGTCACTACCGATGTCATGGCACGCGGACTGGATTTGGAGAAAATTTCGCACGTCATTAACTTTGACACCCCTATGTTTCCTGAAAACTACATCCATAGAATAGGAAGAACCGGGCGGGCAACAGAAAAAGGCAAAGCCATTTTGTTTTTTACGGAAACAGAACGCCCTGCCAAAGAGCGAATAGAAGCGCTGATGCAAATGAAAATACCGACCTTAGCCTGTCCTCCGGAAGTCCAAATTTCAGAGCAATTAACACCGGAAGAGACGCCTAAAAACACAGAGCCGAATAACCCGATAAAACCTTCGGAAGACGGTTCTAAAGGTGCTAGTTTTCATGAGAAGTCCGAAAAAAACAAAAAAACAAACCTAGGAAGCAAATACAAACGCACCATAAAAGTAAAATACAAAAAGCCCAAAACCCGAGGAGATAAGGCGTTGAACAAACGCAAGAAAAGGTGATGGTTAAGGTAGCTAGTGCTGGAATCAAGGTGTTGCCTTAAAAAATAGGAACTACAACTTTTTTAAACGAATATTGCGATAGGCCACTTTCATAGGAGGGCCTACATGCACCTGAACCCCCAGATAGCCTGCTAACCGTCTGTTTATGGTGTCATTATCCATAACATCGCTCATTAAAATTCCGTTGATATAGTGCTGCATACGATTCCCTTGAATGACAAGGCGACAGCTGTTCCAGTCTTCATGCTTAATTTTTGATTTTAAAGAATCTATATGTCCCAAAGAGCCCACCACCGCTCTACTTTGCCAGGCATTTTGTGCGATGTTGGCACGAAACGATCCCTCTTTTTCAGGGTTAGGTTGTGTACTTACGGTTACTTTTTCACCTCTGTAAGCCAAAGTCGTGCGTTTGCGTTCTTCGTAATTTTGCCCCGTATATCTGATTTTACCATCAATATCGGCTTGGTAGCCCCGGAGCGCAAAAGGTACGCTGTCTAATCGTTCACTGCGGTAATTAATGCCACTATTTCCGGCATCTGCTATGTTGAACTCCAATTCCAATTCAAAATCAGAAGGTTGTCCACCTTTCCATATAATAAAGGTATTTTTTTTGAGTAGGGTAGTAGGTGTAACCTCGCCTACCAAATTCCCGTCTTCTACCCGCCAGTAGGTGGGATCTCCTTCCCAATCCTCTAAAGATTGACCGTCAAAAATGGAAATAAAACTAGCAGCTTCGGTGGTGCTTTGCTGTTCCGGCAATTTTTTGGACGCTTTTTTTGACTCGCCACATGAAGACAGAGTGGTAAGTACTAAAAGTAGCGTTGGCAGTGTCTTAAAATGAGGCATAGTAGCAGTGTTTAGATTACAAAGAATTCACTTTAAGATCCAATATAGTAAAAAATAGGTTTCAGTAGCTCTTCCCTTTACGGGAATTGACGTTCGTTTGGGGGTAGCGACCTTCACATCCACATAAAAGGAGTACTTTCGCGGCTGGTTATTAAAATCGATACCTATGAAACGTATTACCGAATACAAAAAAATGTTTTCCATTGAAAAGGAAATCGAATTGAAAACACTAAAAATAAAATATCGGGACTTGGTAAAGCAATGGCACCCGGACAAGTTTCAGGAGGGCGACCCACTCCGTGAGGAAGCGGAAATTAGAAGTAGAACGATTATAGATGGCTATCATTTTTTGGTAAGCATGGCACCGGAAACCAAAGCAGCCAATTTGGTTGCCTATACCAAAACCATAACGGAATCTGGTATAGCCGATTTTCAACACAAAGGTCTTTTGTTAGAAGTTACATTTTTGGACGGGAGTACCTACGAATATTTTGGAGTGTCGAAAAATATTTATAGTAAACTCATTAATTCACCAAAACAATATCGGTTTGCCAAACGCAGTATTTTCAATTCTTTTCCGTATCGGAAATCTAAAAAATTACTGCAAGAGGTGGGGTAGATTGCAGGCAGCTACCTCACCGGGAGCCATAGTTCCAAGGGATATACCGGCAATGCGTACGCGTACCAGTCTTAAGGTAGGAAATCCCACGGCGGCTGTCATTTTACGAACTTGTCTAAACTTGCCTTCTGTGAGTGTTATGCTAATCCATGAACTGGGTCTGTGGCGATCTATACGCAATTTGATATCGGCCTTTGGTAAATTTGGCGTTACCCCCAATACCCTTACACGACAAGGTTTAGTTAGATATTTTTTTCCGCAGATTCCAATGTGGACGCCTTTAGCTAATGTTTCTGCCGCATCTCCAGAGATTTCGCCGTCTAATTGCGCATAATATTCTTTTTCAATTCCTGAACTGTTCACAGTATCACTCAATTTACCATCGGTGGTCATGAGTAACAAACCTTCCGATTTTTCATCTAAGCGCCCTATAGGCATGCTGCCTTTTGGAAAAGGGAACAGTGCGTCTAAAAACCGTTTTTTACGCATCTCTTTGGGATCATTAGAATGTAATTGACTTAACATTCCGAAGGGTTTGTACAGTTTATAATGAACCTGTGGCATAAAAGGATCTATTGTGTTTATTGGTAAAAAACCTGTAATGGAAATTCAAAAGTAAGCAATATGGGGTATTACAGGACGTTGGTTAGGTATAAGCCTAAAACGTTTAAAATAAATGGGGTAGTTCATCGAAAAAAATAGATAAAGAGCGCTTTTTAGGTAGGGTATAAGCAACTTGCGCTGTTTTAAAGGTGTACCCTTATTAGGAGGCGAAACCAAAAAGTTGAATTATTTTTTAAATTAAAATCAGAACTTATGAAAAATACGTATTTGTTTATCGTATTAAGTGTTGCAGCCGTCTTATTTTTTGGCTGTTCAGATGCTAATGATAGTAGTAGTGCTACTGGTCGCTTAAGCGTGATACTTACGGACGCCCCTTTTCCATCCGATTTAGTGGCTGAGGCTAATGTGACCATTTTTAAATTGGATGCCCGCTTAAAAGGAGAAAGTAATGAAATAGACGAGGCAGCCGACGAAGCTGCTTCTTTTGAAGTGCTCATGGAGAATGAGATTACTGTAAATTTATTGGATCTTACCAATGGCATTTCGGCTCAATTGGTGAATGCCGATGTGCCTGTAGGATCTTATGATCTAATAAGGGTATTTGTAAAGGGTATTAATGTGGTGCTTACCGATGGCACTACCTACGATTTGCAAGTACCTAGTGGATCACAAAGTGGGATTAAAGTATTTATTAAACCCAACTTGGTCGTAAGTGGTGGTTTGTCTTCCGATCTCTTGCTCGATTTTGATGTAAGCCGTTCTTTCATTCCGAAGGGTGGTCGTCACGATATTGGAGGAATTACGGGGTTTAACTTTAAACCGGTGATTAAAGCCAGTAATATGACTACCGCAGGAACGCTTGCAGGGGTGGTTACCACTACCCAAGAGGCATTGGCTGTTGGATTAGAAGGGGTACAGGTTGCTATATTCGCAGCAGATACCCTGAACACAACGGCTTTTACCGATGTTACAGGAGGGTATACGGTAATGGGGCTTGTTGCAGGCTCCTATGATGTGGAAGTGGAATTGGAAGGTTTTGAATCACAATCTGAAGAAGGCATCGCCATATCAGCAGGTAATAAGACGATTCAAAATTTTGAACTCATTGCTACCGAAGTGCTGCCTTAAACCTTAGTTGTAATTTCATCACAAAGCAAACCGTCTCTGCGTATTTGAGACGGTTTTTTACTTTGGATTTCGCAACTCAGCCTGTCGCATAGGCATGCCGTCTATGAGCGTAAAAAGTGTTTCTAGAGACACCCATTGTGTTTTTCGAAGCTTTACGCCACCGTCTAAACCGATGAGTACGATTTCGAAATCACTTTTCTCCTTTTTATAGCGTTGGTACCATTGGGCTCCGTTACGCCAGGTGCTCTTATTTTGAAGCCCCATTTTGTATTGTTTTGGCATACATTGATAAACCACCAATTTGCGCTCGTTCATTCCTTGTATGTCATGCTGCAATACCGAAATTTGATGCAAAAAGTTAGGGTTTGTGACATTTGTTGAAAACACGATTAGCACTCTGTCCTTCCAAACATGTTGAGACAGTTCTTGAGCCTTTATTGGCGATAGCGTCCTTATGAAAGCGAATACTATTAGAATATACAATCCTTTTATGGACATAAAAATAGGTAATGATGGACTTTGTTAGTGCAGGTGTTTACTTATTTCCGATGCAAATACGTTGTTTTTTTGTTTTTCCAGACAGTAAGGTACAAAATAATCGGTTTTGATTAAAACTTCAACATGCGGATCCCTAATGTTGACCATAAGGATTATTAACTGCCCTAAAGATTCAAAAAAAATCCGTCTCATGAAAGTTCAAGAGACGGATGTTTAAAATGGATTCGGTCGTAATTTGATAAAAAGGCGTTATTTAAATCCAAATTTTTGAATGCCTTTATGGCTAATTCTAATGGCTTCTAAAGGTTTAAGGTCGAAGGTGTTGTCTTGTTCTACCATATAATACTTCATCCCGGATAATTTTTTGTTGGCTAAAATTTTGCTAAAATCGATAGTGCCATTGCCCACGGGAGCAAATTTTCCCTCAGTATCCATATCTTTTACATGCCAAATTTTAAAACGACCGGGGTATTTCTTAAAATAAGCAATAGGACTCGCTTCTGCCTTGGTTACCCAATACAGATCCATCTGGAAATTTACTAATTTCGGATCAGTATTCTCCAGCAAATAATCGATAGGAACAATCCCGTCCTTATCTTTTTTAAACTCAAAATCATGGTTGTGATACAGCAACTGTAATCCGGCTTTTTTGCATTTTTCTCCCAAGGTGGTGAGTACGTTGGCCAGTTGCGCTGCACCACCGGTCATTCCCATAGTTCGCGTAGTTGCATCAAAGGTAAACGTACCCATTGGCGGTACCGGGATCACAAAATATTTAAATCCGGCTGCCTTTACATCAGCAATCATGGCATCGGCATTTTCTAAGGTCACAGAGCCTTGATGGGTACTAATAGGGTTTAGACCCAATTCTTTTAGTAGGTTTTTAAATTCTACAGGAGTCATTCCATAAAATTTACCATCGGCATAGCCTGCGGCTTCAATATTTTTGTATCCGGCATCGGCAACGGCCATTAAGGTTGCGCGCGCATTAATTCCCATGTCATCCCTAACGGTGTACAAGGCCAATCCTCCTAGTTTTTTTTGGCCATAGCTGCTGCACAAAGCCATCGCAAAAAACAGCATAAAAAGCGATTTCGTAAGTGTGTTCTTTCGTAACATATTCATCGGTTGTTGTTTAAGTTAAAATAGGCTTAAAAGTAAGGTTTTTGATTTACATTTTCGTTGTTAAGGCACAATATCCGTAATCGATTATGTGCTTTTATAACAAATTCATTTTATTTAATCGGTAAAACTACCTATATTTCGAAAGCACAACCATAGCACCCATAAGATCACAATACTCCTAAAAACCTACAGCAGGTTTTATTAGGAAGAACTGCAGAAACCTACATAAAAAAAGCCATGATGAAGGCTTACGATAAATGAAGGTAAATGAAACACTCATGTAAAAATAGTGACGCACAGGAGTATAATTATCGTAGGGCGTTCCATGGGATCACGTAACAGTACTAAAAATAAACACATGAAAATCAGCAAAGAACACCTTACCCAAGAAGTATTTGATTTATATGATGATTATGCCCACAATCGCATAGCGCGTCGCACCTTTATAGAAAAACTGTCGGTATACGCCGTTGGCGGCATAACGGTAGCCTCACTAATGAGTTTTTTAATGCCGAATTACATGGATTCTGTTGTGGTTTCACCGGAGGATCCCAGATTAGATTCCGATGTGATAAGCTACGATTCCCCCAAAGGAGGAGGTACGATAAAAGGATTGCTTTCGCAACCTGCCGGGAATACTAAAAAGTTGGGTGGTATTCTGGTGGTGCATGAAAATCGAGGTCTTAATCCTTATATTGAAGATACGGCTCGGCAAGCGGCTTTGGAAGGGTTTATTTCGCTAGCGCCGGATGCTTTATCGCCTTTAGGCGGCTATCCTGGGAATGATGACGAAGGACGCGAAATGCAACGCCAACGCGATCGTAACGAAATCTTAGAAGATTTTATTGCCGCCTACCACTATCTAAAGGTACATCCGCATTGTAGTGGAAAAGTGGGTGTTGTGGGATTTTGTTTTGGAGGTTGGGTATCCAATATGTTGGCCGTAAAACTACCCGACTTAGCCGCTGCGGTACCCTTTTATGGCGGGCAACCGCAGGAAGATATTGCAAACATAAAAGCCCCCTTACTCATCCAAAACGCCGCCCTAGATACCCGGGTGAATGAAGGTTGGCCGGCTTACGAAGCTGCCTTAAAAAAACATGGAAAGACCTATGAGTTTATAAATTACCCCGAGGTTAACCACGGTTTTCATAACAACACTACGCCCAGATACGACAAAGCCGCTGCCGAATTGGCGTGGCAACGAACCATAGCGTTCTTTAAGAAATACCTAGGGTAATCTTAGCATAAAAAGAGCTCATTATTCCATAAAAATAAGGTTCGCTGTCGCTGTTTTTTTTACAGGGATCGTTCGTCTACGGCTGTTTTTATGGCAATGCCATTCAATCTAAAGAGTCCCCGACCCTTAGGTCAGGGTTTCCTATTTATCGCTCCTTTAGAGGGTTGGAACTGCCTTTTTGCAGTTCCGGGTGAAGTAAAATACAAAATTTTGGTTTTTGGCCCAAAGGCCAAAATGAAACTGGCGAAACCCGTACTGAACGTAGTAGAAGTATACCCCTATGGCTTGCCTCGGGGATAGTCAGTTTCAAGAAATTTTTTATTTAAAAATAGAAGGAAGCGGGTATTTTAAATATCAGCTTATAGTATCTTTGAAAAAACTCTTATTCACTGCAAATGAATTCAATTCCTTATCCTGGTAGACGAAAGTTTATCCAACAGTCTGGGGTGGTTATAGCCACAGCGGTATTACCGATTACCGGATTTTCCAATAGTTCTTTAGCTTCCTATAAAATGGGGATACAGCTTTTTACCATAAGGGATGCGATGGCCAAAGACCCTGTTTCTACATTAGGCACGGTAAGAGCTTTGGGGTATGAGGATGGAGAGATTTATGGATTTGATGGCGAAAAAGGCGCTTATTACGGCATTAAGGCCAAAGAATTCAAAAAAATGATCACGGATTTAGATTTTACCGTGAGTAGCGGACATTATGATTTTTCCAGCTATTTTGATAAGTCCAGCGATACATTGCAACGCTATGTGGATCAATGCATAGAAGGCTCCCTGAGTATTGGCGCCAAATATATTACTTGGCCTTGGTTGGCACCGGAATACCGAACCCTTGACAATTTTAAACTATTATCCGAAAAATTAAATCGTATTGGTGAGCGGGTGACCCAAGCAGGACTCGGTTTTGCTTACCACAATCACGATTTTGAATTTACAGATCACGATGGTCAAATAGGATATGATATAATCCTAGCAGAAACCGACCCGAAATGGGTAAAATTGCAAATGGATATGTATTGGGTAGTAAAATCGTCTGCCAAGAGTCCAGCGAAGTGGATTGCCGAAAATCCGGGACGTTTTGTAATGTGGCACATTAAGGATATGGACAAAGTAACGGGCGATTACTCCGAAATGGGCAATGGCTCCATTGACTATGTTTCCATGTTAGCCACCTTAGATCATGATGCGTTGGAATACTACTATATAGAACAAGGCGGTAATTTTAAATACAATTCCATGCAGAGTATTACGGATAGTGCGGTCTTTGTAAAGGCACATCTTAAAAAATATTTGTAACGGTATACTCCATACACATGCGTTTAATGGTGTGCATGCTGCAAGAAAAATGGCTAGGTATTTAGTATGCCGCATAAGGGAATTACCTTGTCTGACTGCCAAATGAATAGTGAGTTATACGTCCTAGGATTACGTAATCTATTTAACTCTTGTAGATGTTCTCATAAAAGAAACGGAAATAGTATATTTGCCGCTCTAAAAAAAGAAAATGAAAGCAGGTATTGTAGGGTTGCCCAATGTAGGAAAATCTACTCTTTTTAATTGTTTATCCAATGCTAAGGCACAAAGTGCCAATTTCCCCTTTTGCACCATTGAGCCCAATATTGGGGTGGTTAATGTGCCGGATACCCGATTGCAAAAATTGGAAGCCATAGTGAATCCAGAGCGTGTGGTGCCAGCCACAGTAGAGATTGTAGATATTGCGGGTTTGGTGAAAGGTGCCAGTAAAGGAGAAGGTTTAGGAAATCAATTTTTAGGAAACATACGGGAAACGGACGCCATTTTGCATGTATTACGTTGTTTTGATAACGATAACATTGTGCACGTAGATGGTTCCGTAAATCCCATCCGCGATAAAGAAACCATAGACATGGAGTTACAGCTAAAAGATTTGGAAGCGGTTGAGAAAAAAATGGACAAGGTAAAGCGCGCTGCTAAAACAGGAAATAAAGAGGCGCAGAAAGAAGAATCGGTTTTAACAAAGCTTAAAGAGGGCTTGGAAAAAGGAATTTCAATAAGAGCCATTGACATCCGGATTGAAGATAGAAAGGAATTTGTAACCCCATTGCAACTGATTACGGATAAACCGGTCATGTACGTGTGTAATGTAGACGAGGATGCCGCAGTAACAGGAAATGCGTATGTAGAAAAAGTAAAATTGGCCGTGGCGCAGGAAAATGCGGAAATTGTAGTCCTTGCTGTAGGTACTGAGGCCGATATTACGGAATTAGAAACCTTTGAAGAGCGTCAACTATTTTTGGAAGATTTAGGATTAACTGAGCCCGGTTCTGCAAAATTGATCCGAGGGGCATACAAATTATTGAATTTAGAAACGTATTTTACGGCAGGGGTAAAGGAAGTTCGGGCATGGACAATTCCCAAAGGTGCCACCGCCCCGCAGGCGGCAGGCGTAATCCATACCGATTTTGAAAAAGGGTTTATAAGAGCCGAAGTAATTGCTTTTGATGATTATATTGCTTTTGGCAGTGAAGCCAAAGTAAAGGAAGCCGGTAAAATGCGTGTAGAAGGTAAGGATTATGTGGTTAAGGATGGCGACATTATGCACTTTAGGTTTAATGTGTAGCAGCCCAATGTAGTACGTATTGTGGCTTATTTACCTTTCTATACGTAGACAGTGCTATTAACATTGTCCGCTTTTGCATTGTTAATTACTTTAAGGGCTAGGGGTTTTATCTTTTTGCAACACTTCCTATATTAGCGGAGACTTCTCAATAATCCCAATCAATGGCAGAAAATACCCAATATACAGAGGATAATATACGTTCGCTGGACTGGAAAGAGCATATTCGCTTGCGTCCAGGAATGTATATTGGTAAGCTGGGCGATGGCTCCTCGGCAGATGATGGTATTTATATTTTATTGAAGGAAACGATAGACAATTGCATTGACGAATTTGTCATGGGTTCCGGAAAAACCATCGAAATAAATATCAAAGATAATATTGTCGATGTTCGGGATTATGGTCGTGGTATTCCATTGGGCAAATTGGTCGATGTGGTTTCCAAAATGAATACGGGGGGGAAGTATGATACCCGTGCCTTTAAAAAATCCGTTGGACTTAATGGGGTAGGCACCAAAGCAGTAAATGCACTTTCCAGTTATTTTAAGGTACAATCTTCTCGGGAAAATTTGGTGAAGGCTGCCGAATTTTCGCAAGGTAATTTGGTGAAAGAAGAAGGGCCTACAGAGACGACCAAGCGAAAGGGTACTCGGGTTACTTTTGTGCCCGATGAATCTATTTTTAAAAAGTACAAATACCGCAACGAGTATGTAGAACGCATGCTCAAAAATTATGTGTACCTAAATCCTGGTCTTACCATAATTTTTAATGGAACAAAGTTTTATTCTGAAAATGGACTTAAAGATCTCTTAGAAGACAACAATAGTTTGGATGATATGGTGTACCCTATCATTCACCTCAAAGGCGAAGATATAGAGGTTGCGCTTACGCATAGCAAATCGCAATACAGTGAAGAATACCACTCCTTTGTAAATGGGCAGCACACCACTCAAGGAGGCACACATCAGGCTGCTTTTAGGGAGGCCTTGGCCAAGACCATTCGGGATTTTTACGGTAAAAATTATGAGGCTGCCGATATTCGAAAATCAATTATCTCGGCTATCGCAATTAAGGTTATGGAACCAGTATTCGAGAGTCAGACCAAAACCAAATTAGGCTCTACGGATATGGGTGGAAACTTGCCCACGGTTCGCTCCTATATTAATGATTTTATTGGAACGCAACTCGATAATTATTTGCATAAAAATCCTGAAACAGCAGAAGCATTGCAGCGAAAGATTATGCAAGCCGAACGAGAACGAAAAGAACTTTCAGGCATACGCAAATTAGCTAGAGATCGCGCTAAAAAAGCAAGCTTACACAACAAAAAACTACGAGATTGTCGCGTTCATTTGGGCGATACAAAACACGATCGGAGTTTGGAAAGTACCCTTTTTATAACCGAGGGCGATTCGGCATCAGGCTCTATCACCAAATCGCGCGATGTAAATACACAGGCGGTGTTCAGCCTGCGCGGAAAGCCATTGAACTCTTATGGGATGTCTAAAAAAATTGTATACGAGAACGAAGAATTCAACCTGTTGCAAGCCGCATTAAATATCGAAGAATCTATGGAAGACTTGCGATACAATAAAATCGTAATTGCTACAGACGCCGACGTCGATGGCATGCACATTCGCTTGCTGCTAATTACCTTCTTTTTGCAATTTTTTCCGGAACTCATAAAAGAGAATCACTTATTTATTTTGCAGACACCCTTGTTTAGAGTACGAAATAAAAAAGAAACTTTTTATTGTTACAGTCAAGATGAAAAGCGAGCAGCAATAGAAAAACTGTCAGGAAAACCGGAAATTACTCGTTTTAAAGGACTAGGTGAAATTTCTCCGGACGAATTCAAACATTTTATTGGTGCCGATATTCGACTAGAGCCGGTGATGATGGATAAAGCGGTATCTATAGAGCAGTTATTGGAGTTTTACATGGGAAAAAACACACCGGATCGTCAGGAATTCATCATCAATAATCTTAAAGTAGAAATAGACTTAATTGAAGAAAACTAACTATAAAACAAACGAATACCTAGTTTTCATCTATGGAAGATAATAAAGAATTAAATCCGGGTAATACGGAAAAACAAGAAGGATCCCAAGAAGCGTTGACCAAGGTTACGGGGATGTACAAAGATTGGTTTCTAGATTACGCTTCTTATGTTATTTTGGAACGTGCTGTACCGGCCATTGAAGATGGTTTTAAGCCTGTACAACGGCGTATCATGCATGCATTAAAGGAATTAGACGACGGTAGGTATAATAAGGTAGCCAATGTGGTGGGTCACACCATGCAATACCACCCGCATGGAGATGCCAGTATTGGGGACGCCATGGTGCAGATAGGGCAAAAGGAACTTCTCATAGACACTCAGGGAAATTGGGGTAACATTCTTACGGGAGATGGGGCTGCCGCTCCTCGGTATATTGAAGCACGCCTTTCCAAATTTGCCTTAGAAGTCGTATTCAGTCCAAAAATTACGGAATGGCAATTGTCTTATGATGGCAGAAAAAAAGAGCCTGTAAACTTACCCGTTAAATTCCCCTTACTTTTGGCTCAAGGCGCAGAAGGTATTGCTGTGGGACTTTCAACGAAAGTGTTACCACACAATTTTAATGAACTTATTGATGCTTCCATAAAACATTTAAAAGGGCAACGTTTTGCGCTCTTTCCTGATTTTCCTACGGCCGGGATTATCGATGTAACCAATTACAATGATGGTCTAAGAGGAGGTAAAATTAGAGTACGGGCTAAAATAAATCAATTAGATAGAAACACACTGGTTATTAATGAAATACCGTACGGAACTAACACTTCTACTTTAATTGATTCTATATTAAAAGCTAACGACAAAGGGAAAATTAAAATAAAAAAAATTGAAGACAATACGGCAGCTGAAGTAGAAATATTGATACACCTGCCCAGCGGCATATCTCCGGACAAAACAATAGATGCGCTCTATGCCTTTACCGCCTGTGAATCCTCCATTTCGCCCTTGGGTTGTATTATAGAAGACAACAAACCTTTATTCATAGGCGTAACAGAAATGTTGGAACGTTCTACGGACTATACGGTAGAACTCCTGCGTCAGGAATTGGAAATTCAACGCAAAGAATTAGAAGAACAATGGCATTTTGCGTCCTTAGAGCGGATATTTATCGAAAACAGAATTTATCGCGATATTGAAGAGGAAGAAACTTGGGAGGGCGTAATTAAGGCCATAGATGAAGGGTTAAAACCCTTTACTGCGCATCTAAAAAGGGCAGTAACGGAAGAAGATATTCTTCGACTTACCGAAATCCGCATCAAAAGAATTTCAAAATTCGATTTAGACAAAGCGCAACAGTTACTAGATAGTTTAGAAGCTAAATTAGCAGAAGTAAAGCATCATTTAGCTCATTTGACGGATTATGCAATCACGTATTTTAAAAACCTTAAAGCAACCTACGGAAAAGGTAGAGAGCGGAAGTCTGAAATTCGCGTATTTGATGATATTGAGGCTACTAAAGTAGTCATCAGAAATACCAAACTCTTCGTAAACCGAGAAGAAGGTTTTGTAGGTACTGCCTTAAAAAAGGACGAATACGTTACGGATTGCAGTGATATAGATGACATTATCGTGTTCACCAAAGACGGTAAAATGACCGTGACCAAGGTAGATGCCAAAACGTTTATAGGAAAAAATATTATTCATGTTGCTGTTTTTAAGAAAAAAGATAGCAGAACAATTTATAATCTCATATATAAAGACGGAAAAGGCGGTGCTAGTTACATTAAACGGTTTAACGTTACCGGAATTACCCGCGACAAAACCTATGACCTTACCACAGGCAAACCCAATTCCGAAATTCTGTATTTTTCTGAAAACCCTAATGGAGAAGCAGAAATAATTACCGTAAATCTACGACAGGCAGGCAGCATAAAAAAGCTAAAGTGGGATATCGACTTTGCCGATGTCCTTATAAAAGGAAGGGCGTCTAAAGGAAATATTGTTACTAAATACGCCATAAAGCGCATAGAATTAAAAGAAAAAGGGGTTTCAACCTTAAAGCCAAGAAAAATTTGGTACGATGAAATCGTACGTCGTTTAAATGTAGATGATAGAGGAGCGTTATTGGGAGAATTTAAAGGCGATGATCTTTTGTTGGTCATTACTCAAAAAGGAGTTGTAAAAACTATGGTACCCGATTTAACCAGTCATTTTGATGACGATATGATTGTTTTGGAAAAATGGAATCCGAAGAAACCCATAACCGCTATCTATTATGAAGGTGAAAAAGACCGCTACTATGTAAAGCGATTTTTGGTAGAACAGGAAAACAAAGAAGAAGTCTTTATAACGGAACACCCCAAATCCTTTTTAGAATTGGTTTCTACGGATTGGAGACCGGTGATTGAAGTGGCATTTGCCAAAATTAAGGGTAAGGATCCTAAAGACAATCTTATTGTTGAGCTAGATGATTTTATTGCTATAAAAGGAATTAAAGCCATGGGAAATCAATTAACACCCGAAAAGGTGAAACATGTAAATGCATTACCCTCTCAGCCGTATCAAGAGCCAGAAGATAAAGAACCCGAAGATATCGATGTGGTAGACGAAGAAACACTAAACACTAAAGACAATACACAAAATCCGGGGCAACCCACCTTATTCTAGATTTAAAATGTATACAGTTCTTTTCAAACTATGTAAATAACCTTATATTTAGCCGAAATATTAAAAATTGTATGGATTTTACAAACCCACTTGTTTACGGAGTACCTTGTTTTATTGCCTTCATCTTATTAGAACTTACTTATAGCAAAGTACATGGAGATGACCATCTTTACGAATGGAAAGATTTGTTTGCCAGTGGTTTTATGGGCGTAGGTTCGGCTATTATAGCACCCTTAATAAAAGTGGTTTCTGCTGTGGTTATTTTTGAATATGTGTATGGCCTATTTAATCCTGAGGTCAACGGTATTCGGACAAATATACTGGGCTACGAATCTTTTGGCTATGCGTGGTACGTTTGGCTTTTATGCCAATTAGCCGATGATTTTACCTATTATTGGTTTCATAGAGCCAACCACGAAGTTCGTGTGCTTTGGGCGGCGCATATTGTGCACCACTCGTCTGATAATTTTAATTTGGGCACCGCTGTTCGTAACGGATGGTTTACTATTTTATACAAACCCTTATTCTATATGTGGATGCCCGCTGTAGGGTTTGCTCCCGAAATGGTTGTGGTCTGCTTAGGTATAGAAGCATTATGGCAGTTTCAATTGCATTCGGTTTACGTTCCAAAAATGGGCTTTATCGAAAAAATATTCAATACACATACCATGCACCAAGTGCACCATGCTCAAAATGTAGAATACTTAGATAAGAACCACGGCGGATTTCTCAATATTTTTGATAAAATATTCGGTACTTGGAAGGAGTTAGATGATAATATTGATGTGAAATACGGCGTAATTCATGCACCCGATTCTTATAATCCGATTGTGATTTTAACGCATGAATACAAGGACATTATTAGAGATGTAAAGAATTCCAAAAACCTGTGGCATGCGTTCATGTACATTTTTGGGCCTCCGGGTTGGAGTCCGGACGGCAGCACACTTACCGTAAAGCAGCAACAACGTTTGTTTAAAAAGCAGCAAAAAGAGCAACCCAAAATGGTCTTTAGTAGGCCTAACTAGGAGATGCCCTAAAAACCGGCCTGCGTTCCTGTTTTCGCAATAAATAGCTTCATAAATTTTCCTATGCGTAATGTAGCAAAGCCTATTGGTAAGAACCTCATAGGTTCATTGTACTGTAGGGTATTTTTTGAATTTTACGCCCAATTTTTATGCGCTCATTTCCAGCATAATATTCCAAACGCTAACCGGAAAAATCTGAATATAATGCGCATTCTGTGCGTTCTGATTGTGGAATGGGTACTATTGCTAGGTGGATGCGTACCTTTACCTCCATCTTTGTTATTTACTTTTAATTGCGGTACCAACGGTCTTTGCGCTGCTCCCTACCAATCCGTATTCAAAGGTATACGCATCTGCCGTGGTGCTCAATATTTTTATATGAATGGCCTTTCCTTCTGCAATACTTTTGGGGTTTATCTTTTTTACAATATACTCACAATCATTAATCCATCGCACATCAGCGGTATCCCTTTCACCCTCAAAAACCTCGATTTCTACGCCTTCATTTCTTCTAAAAGTAGTTGTTTTAGCCTCTCCGTCTATGGTTGTCGTAAATGTAAAAGTACCGTTCTTAAATTGGGAACAGTTTCTGGATGGCTCATAACAACTCAGTAAAAAAAAGGAGCCTAAAAATACAAGAATACTAAATCTACTCATGTTGCAAATAACGAAAAAATCTTCGTATCAAAGTTCATAACTTTCGTATTATTATCTATTTTGATCGAAATTTTCAAAGCTGCCATCGGAATATAGCAGTATAATTCGCGATAGTTGCCTTTGGTTTGTAACGCTGCGAAAATCATTTACTTCTTCGGGTGCGGATTCCGATCCTAAAGGGAGACTTCTTGAAGGTGTTTCGTTTGGGAAATTTCCCTTTCCCAATAGCAACCAATCTAAAGTGACTTCGGGAAAAGCTGCAATAATTTTAAGAATAAACTCCAAACTTGGTTTATTTCTACCCGTAAGCAAATGCGAAATACTAGAGCGTTGTACCTGTATTTTATCTGCAAAAGCAGCGGCAGACAGCCCGTAGAATTCCTGTAGTTGCGTTAATCGCTGCACAATAGCATCCGTATGTATCATTGTATTTATTTTTCAGTCAATCACAGTATTTTTTGTTGCTAAATCCCTATAAATCGATATGTAATATTTAATTTTTTAGTTTACATAATAAAATTCATACAATTGATATAGAGTCTATTAAATGCATTTATTTATTTTAGTAAATTTCTATTGTACAATCGTTTACATTTGTAATAATTTGAAATCATAAAATACCAATTAATCAGCTTAAATTGTTTACAAATGTAAATTATTTTGAAGGTATTTTTGTATGGAATTTAAAAGAATCCGTAATGAAGGCTCCTGAGATAGCGTACACCAAAATCAAACAAAGCGCAATTAGCGGTAGGTATGTGCACCCAGAACAGATTACAACCTATGTAGACAGTTTACCTTCTCGTTTTAACTCCGTAAAGTTGGGCGCATCGGTTCAGGGTAGAGCTATATATAAAGTCTCTTTCGGAAAAGGTGATACTAAAATTTTGATGTGGTCTCAGATGCACGGCAATGAAGCTACAACTACCAAAGCGGTTATTGATCTTCTAAATTTTTTAAAAACAGATCACCCATTAGTTGCTGTAATTGCGAATCGCTGTACGTTAGAAATGATACTTCAACTGAATCCGGATGGTGCTTTGGTATTTTCCAGGGTTAATGCCAATCTAGTAGATTTAAACAGGGATGCGCAGCAGCAGTCGCAACCGGAAAGCCGAATTTTGAGAACGCTTTTTGATACCTGTAGACCCGATTTTGCCTTCAATTTGCACGATCAGCGCACTATTTTTAACGTAGGTCTAACGCCAAAACCTGCAACCGTATCATTTCTGGCTCCCGCACTGGATAAAGAAAGAAGCATTTCAACCTCCAGACGCTTAAGTATGCAACTTATTGCAGCCATGAACCAAGGCTTACAACAAATGATTCCGGGTCAAGTAGGGCGGTTCGATGACTCTTTTAATCCCAATTGTGTGGGCGATTGTTTTCAAATGTTACACACCCCAACCGTTTTGTTTGAAGCTGGACATTTTCATGAGGATTACGAAAGAGAAAAAACACGTGAATATATTTTTTGGGCCTTGTACAAGGCCTTAGACACCATTGCAAACGACACATTGCGGGAGTATGATTTTAAAGAATATCTGAGCATCCCCGAAAACAATACCCTGTTTTTTGATGTTGTGGTGAAAAATGTACATCTTTTAAATCCAAAATATGATCAGGGAGTCCATGCCGGTATCTTGTATAAGGAAAAGCTTCATGGTACTTTGGTGCATTTTGAACCGGTTTTATCGGATTTAGGTCTTTTAGAAGGGTATTTCGGACATAAAACTTTCGATTGTACTATGGCAGAAGATCTTTCAGTTCTACAACAAAGTACGCATCTTGTTGGTAAATTGCTAAGGTAATATGTAAAATATTTCTTCAAGAAGGGAACAATCTTTACAGATTTACTAAAAAAATTGAAGTTTTATTGAATTTAATTTCCTAATTCTTTACTTTTGCCAAAAATAATAACCATGAGCAAAGTTAAATTAGACGAAGTAGATCATCAGATTCTGGATATGTTGATCGACAATACCAGAACCCCATTTACAGATATAGCCAAAAAACTTCTTATTTCCGCAGGTACGGTGCATGTGCGGGTAAAAAAAATGGAAGAGGCAGGAATTATTAAAGGTTCTTCGCTCACCTTGGATTATGTGCAACTGGGTTATGCTTTTATTGCCTATGTTGGAATTTTTCTAGAAAAAACACATCAAACCAAATTTGTTTTGGAGCGATTAAATCAACTTCCTTTTGTAACCGTAGCACACATTACTACCGGGAAATTCAATATTTTTTGTAAGATACGAGCCAAAGACACCAATCATGCCAAAAATATTATTTTTAAAATCGACGATATCGACGGCATAAGTCGCACCGAAACCATGATTTCTTTAGAGGAGAGCATTAACGACAAAAAGCGATTAATGCATACTATATTTAACGAGTTGTAATCTTCTTTGTTTTCGAATCATCTTTTATAATCCCATTCCGTATCGCGTTTGGGATTTTTATTTTTATACCGATGCGTGTTTTTAAGAACCTATTCACGGGTAACTCCTATTTATGATGCAAAGTGCTTCAAGATTAATTAAACAATTAAACCTTAATTACTGTGAAAAAATCGGATTTAGCGCCCTATCATTTTGAACATTTTTATAGCACATACCTTAATGCAATAGACGATCTAGAATTGCACAATAGCTTATTGGAAGGTATGCACGAGTTTGTACATTTTATAGGTTCAATAGCAAAAGATTGTTTTCAGAATACCTATATGGAAGGTAAATGGACACTGGCGGAGGTTTTGGGGCATATTATAGATACGGAACGTGTTTTTCAATACCGTGCATTGCGTTTTTCTAGGAATGACAGTACGCCTTTACCGGGTTTTGATCAAGACTTGTTTGTGTTTTCTGCAGATTACAAGCTACGAACGGCCGAAAGTTTTGTGGAAGAATATAGTGCTGTCCGAAAGTCTACCATCACCTTATTCCAGAATTTTACGGAGGCTCAATTACATCGTAGAGGCATAGCCAGCCAAATACCTTGGAGTGTAGCCGGTTTGGGTTTTGTAATTAGCGGACACCAAGCACACCATAAGCGAATTTTGGAAGAGCGGTATCTTGGGGCTTAATTGTAGTCTAGATCGTCGTCCATTTCGGGCTCTAAATTCAACAAAGCAATAGGGTCATCGCTATCATCATCAAAATCGATATCTCCTTTTTTCACTTCAACGGTTTTGGCACTCAATTCTTTTTCCAGTTTTTCGTCAAAATTAGCAATGAAGTGAGATAAGCTTTTGCTTATTTTAACTAAATAAATCGTATCGGTGGTACGTATTTCTACGGCTTCAACAATTTCACCCTGACTATTCTTAAAGGTAATTATATCTTCGTCTCCATAACCGTAGGGGTAATTCTCAATTAAAAGCGCAGCCACGTCAAGGCTTAATTTTTTGTAATCTACAAGAACACGTTTCATAAAATATAGTTTAGAAGGTTTACAATCTCTAAACTATATTTTTTTTACATCGGCGCTACAAAAGAGTTGTAAAACACTGAAAACAAGTAGGTCTACCGCTTAATCTTTGTAGTATGCCAATGCGTCCTGTAGTACCTCATTGGAAATTTGCACATCAATTACGGTATGACCAATAGTTTCTAACAGGGCAAAATTTACCTTGCCGTGAGAATTTTTCTTATCAAATTGGAGTAAGGTTATTATTTCAGAGAAATCAATGCCCTCAAAATCCACTTTTTTATAACGGTTTAAAAAAGTGGTTCTAATATCGTCTAAATCAGCCTTGGAAAGTCCACATGCTTTATAAGAAAGATAGGCTTCCATAACCATTCCCACCGCAATGGCTTCGCCATGCAACAATAGCTCGTGATCTTTACTTTCTAAAAAAAAGGACTCCACGGCATGCCCTAAAGTATGTCCGAAGTTTAAGCTTTTTCGGAGATGTTGTTCCGTTGGATCTTGTAACACGATTTCATTTTTTATTTGTACGGAGGCATATATCCATGCGTCTAAGGCGTCATAGCCATCCAATGTCTTTAGGTGCTCCCAATAGCCTCGATTTCTAATAAGTCCGTGTTTTAACATTTCGGCATACCCGCTATTCAGTTGTCGTTCATCCAGGGTTTTTAAAAAATCAGAAATAACCAAAACCATTTTAGGCTGATTGATTACTCCAATTTGGTTTTTAAGGGCACCTAAATCCACCCCTGTTTTCCCTCCTACGGAAGCATCTACCATTGCGAGCAGTGAAGTAGGTACATTAATAAAGTTAATCCCTCTCTTAAAGGTAGAAGCTACAAAGCCACCCAAATCTGTGACCACGCCGCCTCCTAAATTTAACAACAGACTCTTGCGATCGGCATCCTTATCGGACAACCATTGCCAAACTTTGGTGCAGGTGGCTATGTTTTTGTGAATTTCACCGGCTGTAATTGAAAACACTTGTGCATCGTCGAGGCCTCCTAAATTGCACTTAAAACTAGGCAAACAAAATTCCTTTGTATTCTCATCTGTCAGAATAAATAGTTTAGAATAGTGCGTTTGCTGTAGGTGTTGATGCAGTGCAGCATAGGCCGTTTCATTAAAATGTACAGCGTAAGAATCGGTAATAATGGAATCCATTCGAAATTGATCTGAACCACAAAATAAAGATTATTTTTCAAGCTAGGAAACATTATTTCCGTGTTATATTTGATCAAATGTCCATTTTGTAATGATTGATACCCTATTTGAAGACACGGCGACGGCTTTTTCCTTAAAATCGGATTCCGAATTGGAGCGTGCCTACTTTTTATTCAAACTAATAGCCAATGAACCTTTGGTAAAAATTGGTGCGGCGGTAACCCATTTTGCTATTAAAGCGCACCTGCCCATTGAAGGTCTAATCCGAGCTACGGTTTTTGATCATTTCTGCGGAGGTGTCACGGAGGAAGACTGCTTGCCTGTCATTGATAAAATGTGCGATAAGGGTGTAAAATCGGTATTGGATTTTTCTGTGGAAGGTAAGGAAGAAGAAGCTCAATTTGATTTTGCGCTGGAAAAAACCTTGAACATGTTGCGGTTTATGAAAGAAAAAGCAGCTATTCCGTTTGCTGTTTTTAAGCCTTCAGGTTTTGGACGATTGGCACTTTTTGAAAAAGTGGGTGCCTCAAAACCATTAACCGAAAAAGAGAATGTAGAATGGCTTCAGGTAGTGCAACGGTATGAGCGTGTGTGCAAAGAAGCCTCAAACTTAGATGCAGCGCTTTTAATTGATGCCGAAGAAAGCTGGATGCAAAAGGCAGCAGATGAGCTGGCAGAAAAAATGATGCAAAAATACAATACCGAAAAAACCATTGTCTTTAATACGCTTCAAATGTACCGTTGGGATCGGATGGATTACCTGAAAGAGCTTTACCATAAAAGTGAAAAACAGGGATTTAAAATAGGCATTAAAGTAGTTCGTGGAGCGTATTTAGAAAAGGAGAACGATAGGGCAGAGGCAATGGCATACGCATCGCCAATTTGTCCCTCTAAAAAAGCAACGGATGAAAATTTTGATGCCTGTATCACCTATAGTTTAGCCCATTTGGAACGCATTGCATTATTTGCCGGAACGCATAACGAACGTAGTACGTATAAGCTCATGGAACAAATGAATACCATGAAAATTGCCCTAAATGACCCTCGTATTTGGTTTGGACAATTATATGGAATGAGCGACCATATTACCTTTAATTTGGCAGCAAAAGGCTATAATGTGGCAAAGTACCTGCCCTTTGGCCCCGTCCGCGATGTCATGCCATACCTAATTAGAAGGGCCGAAGAAAATACCTCTGTGGCCGGACAAACCAGCAGGGAATTAGATTTGCTCAAAAAAGAACGCAAACGACGAAAAATATAAACAGCCCCAAAACGTTTTACCGTGAAGATGAAAAATGCTGAATGGTCGCTATCGAGTCACAATTTACAACTTCCATAAAAGCGTCTGTTCCTTTAGAGTTCCCTTCTATGACGTATGTTTTACAAGGTTGTGATTGTGTATCACTTTTTCTAAAATTTATAGTGCCGTCCTTTAAAAAATAAGCAATGGTGGTAGCGTCTAATTGTTGCCTATCTATTAAGTCTTGTACTACAGGCGCATACGCCAAGGTTTTGGAGCGGATATCTTTAAGTACCCTACAATTGGGGAAATAACAAAATTCTACACCCGCTTCGTCTGCTTTGCCTTTTAAAAAGTAAGTTAAGAAAATAAGGCCTATAGCAAGACCGATGATATAAAAGCCCAAACGCTTTAAAAATGCCATTGTCTAAAATATAAGAAAGTTGATATCACTGTACGAAAGATCAAACCACTCGCCTACAGACTTATTTGTTAAAATACCGCGATAGAGGTACAAACCGTTTCGCAGCCCTTTATCGTATCGCAAACCGTTCTCAATACCGCCATCTTCCCCAATTTTTAGCAAATAAGGGGTAAAAATATTGCTTATTGATATGGATGCGGTTTTAGGGTAGCGCGATGGAATATTGGGAACGGCATAATGGATAACGCCATATTTTACGCGTGTAGGCTTATCATGACTTGTAACTTCACTGGTTTCAAAACAGCCGCCCATATCGATACTTACATCAATAATTACAGCACCTTTTTTCATATGCTCCACCATGGTGTTAGAAACAACCACAGGCGAACGGTCTTTGCCTCTTATGGCTCCAATGGCCACATCACATCTTTTCAGTGCTTTCAATAGGTTTTTGGGTTGCAATGTAGAAGTATAAACGGTCTGTTTTAAATTGGTCTGTATGGTGCGTAATTTTGAAATGGAATTATCGAATATTTTGATATTCGCTCCTAAGCCAATAGCAGAGCGAGCGGCAAATTCGCCTACCGTTCCTGCACCAATAATGACCACTTCTACCGGTGGAACGCCACTGATATTGCCAAACATAAGACCATTTCCCTTGTTGGTTGCCGCCATAATTTCGGACGCAATTAAGACGGTAGAAATTCCCGCAATTTCCCCTAGCGAACGCACCGCAGGGTATTTGCCATCTTCGTCTCTGATATACTCAAAGGCAATGGCCGTAACTCTTTTCTTAGCGAGTTCCTCAAAATATTTTTTGTTCTGAGTTTTTATTTGCAAGGCCGATATAATGGTCGTTTGCGGATGCAGTAGTGCTATTTCGGACAGGGTGGGCGGTTCTACTTTTAGCACTAATGGGCAGGAAAATACCCGTTTCGTATCTCGGGTTATCTCGGCACCGGCATTGGTGTAGTCCAGATCACTAAAATTGGCACCATCGCCGGCACCGGCCTCTATCAAAATTCTATGACCATGGGCTGTAATGGCATTCACCGCGTCGGGAGTAAGGCAAATACGTTTTTCTTGGTATTGATTCTCTCTTGGGATACCAATGTAAAGTTCTCCTTTTTGCTTAAAAATTTCTAAGGTTTCTTCCTGTGGAAGTAGTTGCTGCTTGCTAAAAGGAGAAGAAGGTTGGTTCATGCGCCGAAACGGTTTTATGCTACATACTACTACTACGTAGTCGGGGCTAATTTACAACTTTTAGCGCAACTTTAAATTGAATATTAGAAGGAAAGCCATGCTGTAAGCGGAAGTAGCTACAGTTTTATATCGAACAATCTTTCCACTTTTCCTTGAAACTCAGCGATAAATTGATCTAACTTGCCGGAAGACGTATTTTCGGATGGGGCTACCGTTTGATTGTCTGTTTGTGGATCGTTGCGAGGAGTATTGCCGTTTTTTAGTTCTTCTTTTTCTTTATAGGCTTTTAGTTCGGCATCAATGGCTTCTAGGTCTATACCGTGAACATGTTTATCGTAAAGCTTTATTCTGATAAAATAAACAAAGGGAATTACTACCATGCAGACTGGAAGCAACCATAGAATATTCTCAGTATCTACATTACGATCATTTGAAAATATACCTTCAAATATCTGAAACGCATACATCATTAATGGAATTAGAATAGAATGATACCACCATTCTTTACATGTAAAAAACCAAAGCGTTATAAGATAAAGAGGAACTAATTTAGTTAGCATAAACCAAGCATAAGTCGAAACATCTGCGAAGCCATGATTATCTATTGAAAACCAAAATATTTTTATTTCGGCTTCTGGATCTGTAGGCAAATATTCATGCAAATTAAATACGAAAGGAGAGATAACTATAGAAATAAATATCATAGTCTCTATAATTAGCCTTTTTTTTGCTAACTTATTAAACGTATTTTTCTTTCGCATGTTTTAATTAGAAGCAATATTGTTCTAATACAACGAAAAAAAGGCAATGAAATTATTGCCTTAAAAATTTTTTGGACAAAATATGTGAATTATTTTGCGATTGGAGCCTTTTTGATAACTTTTGTTCTGTCAACTCCAAGTGCGTCGGTATCATTGCTAGGGATGTAAGTTGATGCTACCAACATACCAACGGCCATAACGGCAAAAACGATTTTTTTAGTGTTCATAATAAACGATTTTAGTTAAAATTTGGATTCATTTTCAATTCAAATGTAGGAAAAAAATCACTTCATCCATGCGATTCATCGATAAAATTACACATTTTAACAGAAAAATCACTCACTTTATCGATTTTAACACTTTTTAGCACGCGATTGTACAATATTTCCAATTGCCAAGCGTATCTGTTTGCCGCTCTTTTGGGCTCACAATTTCTCAGGTTGTGGTTTATTTGGTTTTTTATCAAAAGGAAAAACAAAGAATTTCTTGAACCTGACTAGCCCCGGGGCAAATCCCTAAGCTAAATGCCATACTGCGTTTATTGAAGTGATCAGGGCAAGTTTTACCAGTTTCATTTTCACCTTAAGGTCGTCAATCTAAAGATTCCCCGACCCAAGGGTCGGGGTTTCCTATTTACCTCTCCTTTGGAGAGGTCGGAACTGTCTTTTTGCAGTACAGGGTGAGGTGAAATACAAAATTTCGGTTTTTGGCCCAAAGGCCAAAATGAAATTGGCGAAATACCCCTATGGCTTGCCTCGGGGATAGTCAGGTTCAAGAAATTTTTTATTCCCAAATTCATTATTTTACGGCACCCAAAATTACCAATAGCAGTTTGGACCGCTCCAAAGGTGGGATCCATATGGAAACTCAGGGGATTGCCCTTAGATTGTATTCTTACTACAGTTTGGCCACGTTGTAATTTTTAAAAAGCCCATGGGTTAAGCCATGGGCTATAGCACTGTTATGAAAATATATTGTATGATTTTTTGAGGTGGTTTTTGTTTAGTGAGCTCCCAATTGTATTGGGGCTCTAAAACCTTTTTGAGCCCATAGTGGCGATTTGGGCTAACAGACTTATTTGGCAGTGGCTTTATAAATTGCGTCCAGCAAACTCCCTTTTTCTTTGGTATCATTACCCAATTCCCAGAACATGATTCCGCCGAGACCTTTATCTATGGTATATTTGGTTTTTAATGCCACAGAAACCGTGTCGTCGTACGATACAAATAAGCTGTCCGCCGCATGATACAGAAAGGGTGCTTTGGCTTCAGAATCCCAAAAGCGCTGAAAATCAGTATTGGGTTCAAATGAGTTTCTAATTTCGTGATACGCCATCCACCCTGTATGCAACCCTGTACTCAACTGGTAAAGACCATTATTGGCCGGCGGAACACCTTTCCACACCCTACCATAAAATGCACTTCCGATAACGATCTGTTTTGGATCAACGCCTTCATCGATCAAAAAATCCACAATTTTTTCGGCGGAATGAGGGTCTGCATCACGATTTTGACCCCTTTGATATAAACTATCCAAATGCGCATGAAATGGTGTGCCTTGCATGGATTGGCTTTTTACATCGCCTAATGGCGTATGATGTCCTGTATAGATAGAAACGCCGGAAACTTGATCATAGGTCATTACATTGGTAAAATCCGCATACTTCATGACCTCATTGAGCTCAATATGGTCGTAGTACCGCTTCCATCCGGCCGAAGCGAAGGTTAATAATTTAGGGGTATTAAAGGTATCCAGCATCTCGCGCAAACCTTTCATGAGTGCAGTAAAATTCTTTGTATCTACTTCACGTGCTTTGGTACCTGCACCGGAAATGCCCGGATACTCCCAATCCATGTCCATCCCGTCGAGCTCATATTTTTCTATAAAATCGGCAGCACTTTTAATAAATTTTGTTCGACTTTCTTCGCTTAATGCCATATCCGAAAATCCATCGGCACCCCATCCACCACAGGCTATCATCACCTTTAGGGCAGGATTACGTTCCTTTTGTTGCACGAGTGCCGCAAGCTTTGGCCCTGCTTCTTCAGGATTTCTAAATTTCATTTCCCCATCTATAACATGGGTGAAAGAATAGATGATATGGGTCAACTTTTCAACCGGGATTTTTTCCGGTTCATAGGGTGACTCTGGCACATAGTAGGCCATAATAACAGGATTTAAGGCTACTACCTCGTCTGTCGTTCCGGTTTTTTGATTTTTAGCTTGCGGCGCACAACTTATCATAACCATAAAGCTGAATAGCTGCCCTAAGGCAAAATGTTTATACCTCATACTGTATTTATTTTTGACTCCACCTAGTAAGCCTTGTAACCCAATCCGGATAGCTTTTACCTCTAATATAATTCTTTTTTACAAGAATAGGTGCCTTTTTTTTGGGTTGATTGCCGGGGCAGCACTTCAAGGGCTCTAAAGTAGTACGGCTATTTAAATCTGAAAAAAGCAAAGACATTAGCCAAAACCTTTAAGTACGTTTTAGCGAAAAAGATTCTAAACAAACGGCCTAAAACCCTATAGCGGTATCGTCTCCCCGCGTATCGGCACCGGCTTCCAATCGCCCATCGGGTAATCTGCGAATGGCATCTACTTTTCCTATTATAGGGGTGCGTTCTTCATTGATGATGTACCCTTTACGGGCAAGATGCTGTTTAAGTTCTTTAGAAAATCCTTCGGGCTCAAACACAATCTGATCGGGTAACCATTGATGATGAAAACGGGGCGCATCTACAGCCTCTTGCATGCTCAGGTTAAACTCGTACACATTTAAAATGGTCTGCGCTACAGCGGTTATTATTGTAGATCCGCCGGGGGTACCTACTACCATCCACAGTTTTCCATCTTTTTCTACAATAGTCGGCGTCATACTACTCAGCATGCGCTTTCCAGGCGCAATACTGTTGGCTTCGGCTCCAATAAGCCCAAACATATTGGGCTCTCCGGACTTCGCACTAAAATCGTCCATTTCATTGTTTAGAAAAAAACCGAGTTCGTCCGAAAATAGTTTGGAACCGTAGGCACCGTTTAAAGTAGTCGTTACCGAAACCGCATTACCCTCTTGATCTACTATGGAATAGTGCGTGGTTTCATCACTTTCTATAATTTCAATTTCCCCATGACTTACATCTTCGGATTTAGTGGCTTTATCAAAAGAGAAATTGGCCATGCGCTGCGTAAGATATTGTGTGCTTAGAAGCACGTCTAAAGGAATGGACACAAAATCTGGATCGCCCAAAAAATAATTACGATCGGCATAGGCTCGCCTTGCCGCCTCGGTAAAAAGTTGAATTGTTTTCGCAGAATTATGTCCGTACGTTGCCAACGGATACGAAGCCATCATTGTAAACATTTGGTTCATGGTAACACCGCCGCTACTGGGTGGACTCATAGAAATGATTTTTAAATCCTTATAGTTAAACTGTATTGGTTGTCGCCATACGGCTTCGTAGGAGGCTAAATCTTCTTCGGTTACATACCCGCCCTTTTCTTGAATAAAACGAGCCAATTTTTCCGCCGTTTCCCCCTTATAAAAACCGTCTCTACCCATAGAAGCAATCTTTTGCAGTGTAGCGGCTAAAGCGGTATATTTTATAGTATCTCCCGCCTTAAAATCTTGCGCAAAAAACGTACTATCTCCATTTACTTCTATAAAAAGGGCTTTCGCATTCGCTAGCCGGGTAGCTTGTTTTTCCGTAACTACGACTCCCTTTTCTGCGAGGTCTATGACCGGTTGAAGAATTACATTTAAAGGTAAGGAGCCCATTTTTTGATGTACTTCAATAATCCCGGCTACCGTACCCGGCACGCCCACGGCAGTGGCACCCAAGGTACTTTTTTTAGGAACTATTGTACCTAACGAATCAAGATACATATCCTTATGCGCTGCCAAAGGTGCTTTCTCTCGGTAATCCAGGCTACCCACATTGCCATCGGCTTTTCGATACACCATAAATCCGCCACCGCCCAAATTACCGGCAAAGGGATAGGCAACTGCCAAAGCCATCTCCGTAGCTACCATGGCGTCAAAGGCATTGCCTCCCATTTGTAAAATCTGCACCCCGATTTGTGAGGCTTCTTCACGGGCAGATACCACCATGGCGCGTTCGGTAACTAAACCAGTGGGATGGGCTTCTTTTTTTCCGCAATGTAGCAATAAAAAAAAGCAGGGGAGGAGCACTAATCTTCGCATAGGGACGTAAATTTAATTTTTGAAAAGATAATCAATTCTTCAAAAAAGGAGGAAAACTCGTTCTGAAATTCTTCATAATGTGTTTCCAGATCGGAAATCGCCAAATTCATTTTAGATCTGTGCTGTGTGCGTCTATTCATCCCATTCAACACCTTGGCAATCCCTTCCATCTTAGCATAATTTAAAAGCCAATTATCCGATATCATATAAGGCATCATACGTTGGGTGCCCTCGGGCAGGACTTCAAAATTTTCTTGCAGCAGGTCGTAAAATTGATCTACAAAAACAGGCAGTGGTGTTTGGGAATACAACTGCCAATTTACGGCTAAGAAATGATCGTAAAAAATATCGACAATAACCCTACTGTAATGACTGTAATGCGCATGAAGACGTTTGGTGCTTATGCGCACCGTTGGATGCGCGTCGGTAAAGGTATCTATGGCACGATGAAGTAGAATTCCCTTTTGAATTCCTTTGGATAAATGTTGAAATTTGTTGCCCTTAATACTGTCAGCAATAAAATTTCCAATGGTTATTTCATCGTCATCAAAGGATAAATAAATATGAGCCAAAAAATTCATAGGGTGTATGCCTTCACATAAAAACGGAAAATACGAAATAGCACGCTAGATTTCTTACCTATACGATTATATTTGTAGAAACTTTTTGATTGATGACACTAATTAAATCTATTTCTGGTATTCGAGGTACCATTGGCGGAACGCCCGGAAACAATTTAACCCCCTTGGATGCCGTAAAATTTGCAGCTGCTTATGGCACTTGGCTAAAATCGTACGCAAAGAAGGAAAAACTCACCGTGGTTATTGGTAGAGATGCGCGTTTGTCCGGTGAAATGCTTCAACATTTAGTAGTCTCTACTTTGGTGGGTTTGGGAATAGATATCATAGATTTAGGTCTTTCTACCACGCCTACTGTAGAAATAGCGGTACCTATGGAACATGCAGACGGGGGCATTATACTCACCGCCAGCCACAATCCCAAACAATGGAATGCGTTAAAATTACTGAATGAAAAAGGCGAATTTTTAGATGCACAACAAGGAGCACTTATTCTTGAAATCGCAGAAAATGAGAATTTTAGCTTTGTCGAGGTAGATGCATTAGGAACGATTACTCAAAACGATGCGTACATTGATATTCATATCGATGAGGTGCTTAACCTTCCCTTGGTTGATGCTGACGTGATAAAGGCCGCTAAATTTAAAGTTGTGGTTGATGGGGTTAATTCTACCGGTGGCATTGCCATACCCAAACTTTTACAAGAATTGGGTGTTGAAGTAGTAAAATTGTACTGCGAGCCTACAGGGCATTTTCCTCATAACCCCGAACCTCTAAAGGAACATCTGGGCGATATTTGCGCTTTGGTTGTAAAAGAGGAAGCCGATTTTGGTATCGTTGTAGATCCTGATGTAGATCGTTTGGCATTTATTAGCAATACAGGTGCTATGTTCGGAGAAGAATATACGCTGGTAGCTTGTGCCGACTATGTGTTGAGCAAAACGCAAGGAAATACGGTCTCTAATCTTTCCTCTACCAGAGCTTTACACGATATTACCGAAAAACACGGCGGAACCTATGAGGCAGCAGCGGTTGGGGAGGTAAATGTAGTTTCAAAAATGAAAGAGAATAATGCTATAATTGGGGGCGAAGGCAATGGTGGCATTATTTATCCGCAAAGCCATTATGGTAGAGATGCGTTGGTTGGTACTGCGTTGTTTTTAATGTTGATGGCAGAACGCGGTGGTACGGTAGCCGAGCTTCGAAATAGCTACCCCAGTTATTTTATGAGTAAGAAAAAAATTGCGTTGACTCCTGAATTAGATGTAGATGGTATTTTAAAAGCGATGGCAGCACGTTATAAAAAAGAAAAGGTAAACACTATTGATGGCGTTAAGATCGATTTTGAAGCACAATGGGTACATTTGAGAAAATCGAACACCGAACCTATCATTCGTATATACACCGAAGCAAAAAGTCAACCTGAGGCTGATGCCTTGGCCGATCGTATCATAAGCGACATCAAAAATGTGGCCGGGATATAATAGGGAAGATACATTGCTTCCCTTAAACCATGGCAGTCTGCAAACGAAAAAACCTTAGTTTATTGGGAGTTTAGATACGCACTTCTCACCATTTTCGCAGTTTGATGCGCTCCGGTATGGCTCCAACCCGGAGGGAATACCAAATATTTTAATTTGTTGACTATTCCGGGAGCCTTCCAAACATCTTTTGCCAAGGCAATGAATTCGCCAAAGTATACGTCAAAAAAATTACCGGAATCCATTTTTCGGGTAATGCCATATTCAATTTGAAGGTCTTTTTGTTCCAATTGATAGGTGCCGAAAACCCGATCCCAAATATTGAGCAAATTGCAGAAATTGGTGTCCATATACAGCGGATTCCGAGCATGATGCACTCGGTGATGTGAGGGTGTAAGAATCCATTTTTCTAAAAATCCCATTCGCCCGTCACGCATAAGATTTTCACCTACGTGTATAAATGCGCCCCAAGTACCATCTACCAGCATAATCATAAATAACAATTCCGGTTGTACCCCCAACAAGATACACACCGTGGTACGAATACTATCGGCATAAGGGGCTTCCAGAAAAAAATGGGCGTAAGTAACCGACAGATTCATATCTTCCGGTGCATGGTGGGTGCTATGCAAACACCAAAAAAGACGCACTTTATGCCCCAAGTAATGATATATAAAATGTCCAAATTCCCAAACAATGTACGCATAGATAAACCAGTACCAGGTTAAGGTAGTTTGAAAAAGGGCATATTTTTGAAGCCACCCAATGATAAGCACAACCAGTGCTATGGCTATAAACCTCCCTACAATACGATTAAAAATGTAGATCAAAAAATTGACTTTATATACTTTTGCCTGTGGTCTTTTATAAATAATTCCCAGCCCTAATTCCAGTAAAACGAGCAAGGGAATAATAGGGTAAACTAAGGCTACTATACCTTCGTAGGTGGTAAAGGCGGCGTAATTACCGGCTTTCAAGAGATTCCAAGCCTGTTGAATTCCCAAAAAACCAATGACTTCGGTATAGATGGTTTCCAAAAATTCCATGCGTATTAATTTTGATTGTGAAAAATACTAAAAAAATACGCAGCACCGTGTTTTAATATAAAACTAAGTGAATTACGGCACTGTAGATAACCAATTGCGTAAGGCTCGCTTCACGTCGGCCTCCCTTTCCCAAAGAAAAAAATGATCTTCATCGGGTAGGTTAATCGTCTTTAGGGTAGCTGCACCCGTAAATTTACGTTGCATAAAAGCTACATTACTATAGGGCACCAAACGGTCGCGGGTACCGTGCATAAGGAGTACGTTCTGCGAAAGGAATTCCAATTTAGGTTCCAGTTGTTTTAAATCGGTTTTTAGATAGATCAATTCATCGTTGGCGGGTTTTAAAGATCCCGGCACAATATACTTTAGTGGAAAATAGTAAAACGGATACCGCCATCGTTCCGGTTTTTCCGCAGTGGGGTCTAGGGCACCTGCTAAAACCACCAAATTACGGTAAAGATCTGGCCGTTCTAATGCCATGGCCACGATTAGTGGACCGCCATAGGAATGACCAATTAAAGTGATCGCTTGTCCATTAGTTAGTTCCGAAATAAGTTTGTTGAGCAGCCGAGCCTGTGCTTCCAAATTAAGGCTTTTTCGAAAATTACTAAATCCGAATCCGGGTCTATCGGGCGCAATCATTCTAAAGTTGCCAAGCAATTCTGCATCTGTAAGGTAGGTCTTATAGGCATCCCAGCTGCCGGGCGAACCGTGAATAAAAACCAAAGTAGGTGCCGTAGGTGTCCCTGTTTCAATATAATGAATGCGCCGCCCTTCCCATTGAAGTGTTGTATCTACAAAGGAGACCTTCTTATTTTCAAAAAATTCAGCAGTTTCCTTTTTAGAACTTCGCATCGTAAAACACGAATAATTGAACAGCAAATAGCATAAAATTCCTGCTAGGATAAGGTATTTTTTCTTGAAGATTCTCATTTCAATACGGCCAATGTACTTTACGTTTTGTAAGTCTATTGTTGCTCAAAAACTTACATCGCTGTCCGTGGTTTTGTTTCTTGCTAAAAACTACCTTATCAAGCGGTGAATGTTCATTCATGCCTTTTTAACTATAAGGTAGCTGAAATATCAGAAATAAATAATTTCTTGATACTGACTATGGCTATGGCTTGCCTCGGGGAATTCTTTAGATTAAACAAACTTTAGCGGCACCTTGTCTTTGTGTTTCCACCGTTTGTGTGTCCAAAAATAATACTCGGGTTTTTCACGAATTTGTTTTTCGGTTTCTCTTAAAAATCGATCTGTAATTTCGTTTTTTTCGGTTGCTGAAGCTGCTGTAGTAATTGGAATAAGCTCTGCCCGATAATACCCTCGCTTTACTTTTGTCACTTTTAAGAAAACAACCGCCAAATCTAATTTGCGCGCAATGGTTTCGGCACCGTTAAAAACAGGCACTTTAATCCCCATAAAGTCGCTCCAATACTGCGCCTTATGTTTTTGGGGCGACTGGTCGCTAACCATTCCATAAGAGGCTCGGATTCCCATTTGCTCGTTGCGCATGATGACTTTTACCGTATCGCTTTGCGTAATTGGCGTGGTATTCCATTTAGCCCGCATTTTTCTAAGGAGCCGGTCAAAATATACATTCTCTATTTTTTGATATACTGCATAGCCTTTGGATTGCACATAATTGTTGAGGCTCACATTCCACTCCCAATTGGCATAATGGGCACAAAGAATTAGGATACTCTTAGATTTTTCCAGTTCTCTAAGTACCTCAATGTTGATAACTTCGTAGCGTTTTTTTACTTCCGATTTAGAAAGGTTCATGGTTTTAATCATTTCCAAAAACATATCGCACATGTGTTTGTAAAAGGTAACCTCAATGTGCTTTCGCTCTGCTTCCGATTTTTCGGGAAACACGAGTCTAAGATTTTCCGAAACTACTTTTTTGCGATACCCAAAAATTGGATATACAAGGATAAAAATCACATCAGAAAAAAAATAAAACAAGGAATACGGGAGCACGGAAATGAGCCACAAAAGCGGATACGCCAATACAAATACAAGTAGCTGCATGTCTTAAAAGTTAGGCAAATATAGCTATATTTGAACCATTACATAATTAGCAATACAAAATGAACCAACTTCATATAGCTACCATTGCCATCATTGCTGCTAACATCGCTATTTCATTAAAAGGTTTTAACGACCTGTCGTTTTTTGACCGTTATAAATTTGGGATTGCCCAAATACAATCCGGACAAAAAGAACGGATGATCACCTCCGGTTTTCTTCATGTAGATATAACACATTTATTCTTTAATATGTTTACGCTTTATTTTTTTGCAAATGTGGTCATTACCGATTTTAGTCAGTCGCTATTCCTTTTCATCTATTTTGTGAGCCTTTTAGCAGGTAGCGTATTGGCACTATATTTTCATAAAACTGAACCCTATTACAGTGCCGTGGGCGCCAGTGGTGCGGTTACAGGTATCTTATATGCTGCTATACTATTGCGCCCTGAGATGCAACTGGGGTTCATGTTTATCCCTATTCCAGTGCCCGCCTATGTGGTTGGGATTGGGTATTTGCTCTATTCTATTTACGGCATGAAAAGTAGGCTGGGCAATATTGGCCATACGGCTCATTTTGGGGGTGCCATAGGGGGTTACCTTTGTACGCTGCTATTTAGACCTTCGCTTTTAGTAACAGATACGTTGATGGTATTTCTCTTGGCTATACCGATCGTTTTTCTTTTTGTGTTGGAAAAAACAGGGAAGCTTCAATAGCCTTTTTACTTGTCTCGAAAATGGCATAGCGTACATATTAGTCCACGGGTTATGTATAAGCCTCAGGACAGACAAACTGGTTTAACAATTTTGAAACTAACTTTTAAAATCGGATACTACATGGTATTGTAAATCCATTAAGAACGTACACATTGGCATTTAAAGCCTCCGGTTTAAACGGGGCTGAGGACGCAATAGATTTTCACTAGAACCAAAAAAGCCCGAAAATTGGAATTCGGGCTTATTCTATTAAAATCATTTATTTATGAATCTTACAAAGCTACCAGCCATATAGGATTTGACCCTTTAAATTGCATTATTGCAGCAATTCAGCTATTTTTTCTTCCAAGGCCGGACCTCTAAGGTCTTTGGCAATAATAACCCCGTTTTCATCCAAAATAAATGTAGCCGGTATGGCATTTACATTATAAAGTTTGGCTATTTCATCATCGTAATAGGCCAAGTTAGAAACATGCTGCCATGCCAAACCATCGTCTGCAATGGCCTTGTGCCAATCGGCTGCATTTTTATCTAAAGAAACTCCGAGAATACGCAATCCCTTATCTTGGTATTTGTTATACACTTGCACTACGTTAGGATTTTCCATTCGACAAGGTTTGCACCATGCCGCCCAAAAATCGACAATTGTAATTTTGCCCATAGCTTCTTTTAATGCCAATTCTGCACCCTCCGGAGTGGGTGCCGAAAATTCCGGAGCGACAGCACCTATGGAGGTGTCTTTAGTTTTACCCAAACGCTCTTGTATGCTCTTAGCTACTTTAGTGGCTTTTATTTCGGGGGTTAATGCTTCAAAAAGTTCCGAAATTTCATTTTCAGGTAAAGATTTAGTCGCAAATGCCCGATCTAAGAGCAACGCAGAAATCAATCCATTGGGGTGTTTTTTGATATAATCTATTTCAAAATTTTTATATTCCTCTTGCAATTCAAAAAACTCATCGCGCAAAGATTTTATGCTTATGGTGTCTCTTGCCGCATTGGCATTTTGCAGATCGCTGTTAATAGACATTGCCCTTGCTGAAATTTCTCTGGATTGCTCCAAATAATCTCCAAAAATATCATTTTGTAAAGTGCCTTCTATCTTCGCAAGACCGAGACTATCCTTATGTCCTTGAACGTTAATTTCACCCTTTTCCACGATTACGGTTCCGTACCCCAATCCTTTGTCTATAAAGATGTAGTGAAGCTCCGGCACATCGGCAGCCCCCGAGAAAAAAAATGTATTACCTTGAACGGTTGTTGTGTCTACATCTACGGGCTGATTGTTATCCCCAATTTTTTTAAGAAAAACCAAGGTGCCATCCTCCAATTCACCGGTTAAAGTGGCTGAGATTTCAAAACCATCTGGCTTTGATTTACAAGCAAATAGTACTACACCTAATACTAAAATCCATACGAATTTCCTCATTTGAATATATTTTTTTGCAAATGTAGGTATATATCATGTATAAAAAAAGCCCTTAACATTTATGAAACAGTATGCGCATTAACGCAATATCGGAGTTACACAAGAATCGTGATATGCATGCGGGGGCATTCGCTTGCCCGTGTGTTACTTTCCGTTGTGGTGCAGATGGACATGCGGACTTGGCAATGTAGCGTACATGTTCTTTTTTGTAACGTTTGGGCTTATTCGGTGGTTGTTTCCTTTAGAATTGATACCGAATACCGAGGGCGATATCAAAATCAAAATTATCCGAGAAATCATCAAAACCAACCAGACCAATCTCAGGCCTAAAATCGAGCGACAACAATAGCGGAATATCAAAATTATATTCAACACCAATAGTACCTGCCGCAAATACAAACAATCCGCCATCTGGAGTACTTTGATTAGGAAAGGAATTGAAATCGACACTGCCTAATCCACCTCCAACACCATAATACCAATTAAAATTGCCATCAAGCGTTCGTACCCAATGGTACAATCCGGTGAGCTTAAAGGCGTCAAAATTGCGATTATTTCGCCAGCCTAAATCGGCCTCAACCCTGTTGTAGCGACCAATTGATTTTTGATACGATATTTCGGCTCCAAAACCATCACTATCGCCCAACCTAAGACCCAAAGCATGATCTGCAATCTGTTGCGCACCAACACTAAACGATCCAATAAGGGCAATACATAAAATCAGCTTCTGCATTTTCATAAATTTCTTTTTAGGTATTTATTTTAGTTCATTGTTCAATAAAACTTAAATTTGTTCTCAAAATTGTTTAGGTTGGATAAAAATATTTTTAAGGAGCTTCATAACACACTCTCTGGCGAATTGCTCACAGACAAATTAAGCACAACGCTCTATGCTACCGATGCTTCGGTGTACCGGAAAATACCGCTGGCAGTGGCTTTTCCTAAAACCGAAAAGGATATCAAAAATCTTATTATTTTTGCCAAAAAGCACGCTATAGGGCTCATTCCCAGAACGGCGGGCACCTCTTTGGCAGGTCAATGTGTTGGTGAAGGTATAGTGGTTGATGTGTCTAAATATTTCACTTCCATAGTTCATTTGGATGAAGCCAAAAGGCAGGTGACGGTGCAGCCTGGGGTCATTAGAGATGAGTTAAACCTTTTTTTAGCACCTTACGGACTTTTTTTTGGTCCTAATACATCTACCGCCAATCGTTGTATGATTGGGGGTATGGTAGGCAACAATTCTTCGGGAACTACCTCTATTCAATATGGCGTTACCCGGGATAAAGTGGTGTCTATGAAAACCATTTTGTCTGATGGGTCTGAAGCGGAATTTAAAGCCATTTCAAAATCGGAATTTGAAGATAAAATTCAATTTAAAAACCTTGAAGGAAAAATTTACAAAAAGATATATAAAGAACTAAAAAATAAGGATGTACAAATTGAAATAAAAACAAATTTTCCAAAACCAAAAATCCACAGGCGCAACACGGGTTATGCTGTTGATGCACTTTTAGACGCCCAAATTTTTGGAGGAAATGATGATCTAAATCTTTGCAAACTACTTAGTGGTAGTGAAGGTACCTTGGCATTTACGACCGAGATTACCTTGCAACTCGATGTGCTACCGCCAAAATTAGCGGCCATGGTGGTTACTCATTATCGCAGCTTAGAAGATTGTTTGGCTGATGTGGTTCCGGTGATGAAGCATGACTTGCATACTTGTGAGATGATGGACAAGGTAATCTTGGATTGCACAAAAAATAATAGGGCACAACTGGAAAATCGCTTTTTTGTAGAAGAAGATCCAGCAGCGTTGCTTATGTTGGAGGTAAAAGCTAACACCGAAGAAGAGCTGGAAAAGCAACTCCGATCACTGTTGAATACTATTGAACGATCCGGGCTAAGCTATGCCCATCCTGTTTTAAAAGGAGAGGATATCCATAAGGCCATAGAGCTGAGAAAAGCAGGCTTGGGTCTTTTGGGTAATATTGTGGGCGATATGAAAGCTGTAGCTTGTATTGAAGATACTGCGGTAGCCTTACCCGACCTCAAAGATTTTATTGGCGAGTTTACCCAGATCATGAAAGCGTATCATCAAGATGCGGTGTACTATGCCCATGCCGGCGCCGGTGAATTGCACCTAAGACCAATTCTTAATCTTAAAAAATCGACCGATGTTGTCTTATTTAGGGCGATTACCTCGGATGTAGCCAAGCTTACCAAGAAGTACAACGGCTCCTTTAGTGGAGAACATGGTGATGGCATTGTACGTGCCGAATTTATACCTATAATGATCGGTGCCAAGAACTACGAACTACTAAAACGCATAAAATCGTATTTTGACCCTAATGGCATTTTTAATCCCGGAAAAATTGTAGATGCCTACCCCATGGATGAAGCCTTGCGTTATGAAATTGATAGGGAAGAGCCCCAAATTACTACCTTAATGGATTTTTCGGATAGCGAAGGAATTCTAAAGGCTGCGGAAAAATGCAATGGTAGCGGCGACTGTAGAAAGACCGCCGTAATGTCTGGTGCCATGTGCCCCAGTTACCACGCTACAAAAAATGAAAAAGATACCACAAGAGGAAGAGCTAATGCCTTGCGCGAGTTTTTGACTACCGGAGCTGAGGGCAATAAATTTGACCAGCCCGAATTAAAAAAAGTATTCGACCTCTGCTTAAGTTGTAAAGCCTGTGCCAGCGAGTGCCCCAGCAATGTTGATGTGGCCACCTTAAAAGCGGAATTTCTGTACCAATACCAAGAGGCTAACGGGTATTCGTTACGGAGCAGGTTATTTGCCTACAATACCAAATTAAATAAATTAGGGAGCGCAATTTCTTGGATGACAAACACTGTTTACGGGTCTTCATTTTTATCGGGCATAGCAAAAAAATGGTCGGGTGTTGCGTTAGAAAGATCCCTTCCCAAGGTTTGGAGTGTTGATTTTGATAAACACCTCAAATCAATTAAAAATCAATATGCTATATCAAAAGATAAAATAGTTTTATACATTGATGAGTTTACCCATTATCTGGATGTGGATTTGGGAAAGGATGCTATAGAAGTTTTAACGCGGCTAGGGTACGATGTTCAGCTTTTTTATGCCGAAAGCGGGCGTACTTTTCTTTCTAAAGGGTTTTTGAAACAGGCACAAAAGTTAGCCGTGAGCAATACGGAGCAATTAAAGCGCTTTGCGGAAGTAGGAATTCCGGTGGTTGGGTTAGAGCCCTCTGCCGTACTTACATTCCGCGATGAATATAAACGATTGGTAGCCGATAAAGAAGCGGCAGAAATAGTTGCTAATAATGCGTTTTTAATTGAAGAGTTTTTGGCTCAGGAAATTGCACAGGGAAAATTGCAAAAAAATCAGTTTACTTCAGAAGCGCGCACGGTCAAAATTCACAACCACTGTCATCAAAAGGCACTGAGTAATCAAAAGGTAACTTTCGACATTTTGAATTTACCTGAAAATTACGAGGTCTCTATCATTGCCTCCGGATGCTGTGGTATGGCAGGCTCTTTTGGTTACGAAAAGGAGCATTATGACATAAGTATGCAAATAGGAGAACTAAAATTATTTCCGGCCATAAGAAAATCTGGGCAGGAAGTGATTATTGCTGCGAATGGCACAAGTTGCAGACATCAAATACAGGATGGTACCAAACGGACGGCTTTGCATCCAATCACTATCTTAAAGGCGGCCTTACTCAATTAATTGATCTTTTTTCTTTCGCTTTTTTTGGGTTGCCTAGCGCACTGATTTCATTTAGATCCATTGCCTTAAGATCCTCATCTGCAAAAAAAGAAGAGAGTTTGTCCTCGCAATAGCGGTACACCTTCCATCGTTTTAAAGCGTATTCCAAAGCGGTTAAATTTTGAACCCAATCGCCGGAATTTAAATAAACACAACTTCCGTTCCTATGGTTAAAAACCGCTTTTTTAGGTTGATGTGTATGTCCGCAAATGACATAATCGCATGCCTTAGCTATTGCTAAATCCAAAACTGTTTTTTCAAAATTGCGAAGCTTTTCTTCCGAAATCGTATCTATAGTAGTATTATCTTTAGCAGGTTTTATCTTGTTGATTCCTATGTATTTAAATATTTTATCCTTGACGTTTTGGAATCGTCGTAATACGATAAATCCCAAAATTCCTATTTTCGAAATCCATTTGCTATAGATGCCTAAAGGTTCTAGCGATGCCCCGTGAAAAAACCATGCTTTTTTACCCGCTATGGGTAAGACGTATTCACTACGTATTTTAAAGGTTCCAATTTGGATACGTTCCAATTTTCGAAGTACATCATCTTTATTGGCAGTAATGTAGATCACCTCTGTGCCATTGATAGCCATGGAGATGATTTTTTGTAGCACCTTAAAATGCGAAGACGGTAAATTTAGGTCTTCTGTTGCGGAGGTATCAATGAGGGCACCATTTAAAATCAAAAGACGTGGCTGTATACTACTTAAATACGCTAATAGCTCATCGGGATGGGCTGCATGCGAGCCTAAGTAAACATCGGAAATTACGGCTATATCTAACTTTCTCTTTTTCAATACCTACGATTTTATTTAAAGGTAACCCGTAAGGCATAAAACAGCAATCAATTAATTATCATCTTTGCGTAATCTTAAGGTTAAGAATCCAATAGCTGTTTAAAGCCTATATTATGCCAAACCTAAATTTTTGTTTCTCTGATTTAAAAATTACCTTTGGTGTAAATACACAAGTATGGCGGGGAATACATTTGGGAACCTATTTAAACTAACGACTTTCGGGGAATCTCATGGCATGGCAATTGGCGGTGTTTTAGATGGTTGTCCTCCGGGAATTCCAATTAATATAGCGGCAATTCAGCAAGAATTGGATCGAAGAAAACCGGGGCAATCTGCTATAGTAACCCAACGTAAAGAACCGGATGAAGTACAGTTTTACTCAGGTATTTTTGAAGGAAAAACGACAGGAACACCCATAGGATTTGCCATTCATAACACCAATCAAAAATCGCAAGACTATTCGCATATTCGCGATTCTTACCGACCCTCGCATGCCGATTATGTATATGATCAAAAATACGGCTTTCGAGATTACCGGGGCGGTGGTCGCAGTTCGGCCAGAGAAACCGCCAGTAGGGTAGTGGCCGGTGCCATTGCCAAGCAGTTCTTAACAGGGATCAAAATCAATGCTTTTGTTTCTCAAGTAGGTACTATTCGTCTTAATAAGGCGTACAAGACCTTGAATTTCACTCTTATAGAATCTAATGCGGTGCGCTGCCCGGATCCTGAGGTGGCTGCTGCTATGGAAGCCCATATCAAAGAAATTAAAAAACAAGGCGACACCATCGGTGGTATTATTACCTGTGTGTTACAAAATGTACCCATCGGTCTCGGAGAACCTGTTTTTGATAAATTACATGCCGAATTGGGAAAAGCCATGCTCTCTATCAATGCTGTCAAGGGTTTTGAATACGGCAGTGGTTTTGAAGGCGTTACAATGAAAGGTAGTGCACATAACGATCCTTTTAATACGGATGGTTCTACCAAAACCAATTATAGTGGCGGTATTCAAGGAGGTATTAGTAATGGCATGGACATTTATTTTAATGTGGCTTTTAAACCTGTAGCTACGGTGATACAGGCCTATGAAACCATAGACAGCGATGGAAATGTAGTGCACGCACAAGGCAAAGGGCGTCATGATCCTTGTGTAGTACCACGGGCGGTACCTATTGTAGAAGCCATGGCTGCGCTGGTATTAGCAGATTATACCCTAATAAACCGAAGCCTAGGCTAAATGCCAACTTTTAGAGCGCACTAAATTTATAATGTTCAAAAACACTTTATGAGAAAACTCGAATTGCATTGGCAAATCTTAATTGGGATGATCGCAGGCATCCTGTTTGGTTTCGGAATGACACAAATTAGCTGGGGAACGCAATTCGTGTTTGATTGGATTCAGCCTTTTGGAACCATTTTTGTAAAATTATTGAAACTTATAGCCATTCCACTTATTCTAGCTTCGCTAGTGAAAGGAATATCGGACTTAAAGGATATTTCAAAATTTAAAAACATTGGTCTAAGAACAATCGGTATTTATATTTGTACTACAGTGGTGGCCATTACTATTGGATTGTTCTTAGTAAATGTATTGCAACCGGGAAAAGGCATTTCCGAAGAAACTATCACTAAATTAACTACTGCCTATGCCACTGATAGTGGGGTAACCTCTAAATTGGAAGAAGCCTCTAGGCAAAAAGACAGCGGCCCCTTAACGTTTCTCGAAGAAATGGTTCCCGATAATGCAATTTACGCCATGAGCAATAACAGTTTAATGCTTCAGGTGATATTTTTCACTATTTTTTTGGGTATTTCGCTGCTGCTTATTGGCGAAAAAAGTGCCAAACCCCTCAAGGATTTTTTTGATTCCTTAAACGATGTTGTCCTGAAAATGGTAGACCTCATCATGCTCAGTGCGCCCTATGCTGTCTTTGCCTTATTAGCTAGTGTTGTGGTATCTTCCAGTGATCCGGATTTATTACTGGCACTGTTAAAATATGCAGGGGTCGTGGTGTTGGGTCTTGCCCTTATGATTGGCTTTTACCTGCTGGTGATATCAACCTTTACTAAATACAACGCCCTCACTTTTTTAAGTAAGATAAGTCCGGCGCAATTATTGGCGTTTTCTACCAGTTCCAGTGCGGCTACGCTTCCTGTTACCATGGAGCGTGTTGAAGAACATATTGGAGTAGATAAAGAAGTATCCAGTTTTGTATTGCCCGTTGGGGCTACAATTAATATGGACGGTACCAGTTTATACCAAGGGGTAGCTGCTGTTTTTATTTCGCAAGCTTTGGGCTTTGACCTGACTTTTGCCGACCAGTTAACCATTGTGCTTACCGCATTATTAGCTTCTATAGGTTCGGCAGCCGTTCCGGGAGCGGGCATGGTAATGTTGGTTATTGTGTTGGAAGCCATAGGGTTTCCCGCAGATAAATTGGCTATTGGTCTGGCACTCATTTTTGCGGTAGATAGACCGCTAGATATGTGCAGAACAGTGGTTAATGTCACCGGAGATGCATCAGTCGCTGTTATAGTAGCCAAGTCCTTAGGGAAATTAGGGAAACCAAAAGTTAAAAATTGGAACGATGAGATGTCTAGCTAAGCACCCCAATAATAGGATCTGGTTTTCTTAATCCGCTGTTGGCTGTAATTTAAAACAACCGTCCTAACTTATCATTTAACGGAATAGACAAGTCAATAAACTCAAAATTTAAGTTGTGAGAATCCAACAAAGGCTCAATCATTTTAGGTAATGATTTCCTGTCTTTTGTAATAAATGCATCAATATTTCTATTGTGAATTTGAGAAAACAATTTAATATCGTTTATCACTACTTTTCTATCACCAAAATCACCAAATTTCCCGAGACTTCTCAAAGTTGCTAAAAATTGACCAGCAAATTTTGCGTCTGCATAATCAAATTCTAATAAGCGGAATGAATTTAAAGAAAGAAGATTATCTGGATTGTCGCCAACTGCATACTCACTAACAACAATTGTAGAAAGATACATTTCAATTCCATTTTCTAAAAAATATTCAAAATAATCTACTGTATTTTGATGAAAATCCGAATCTGACTTCAATAACCTAATACAAAAGGAACTATCTAAAAGAACACTCTCTATTCCTTTCATATTCCTTCAGCTTTAATATCATTTAACCAAGAATCTACGTTTGTAATTTTACTTAAATTAACAGAGGCTTTTTCAATTACTTTATCTAAAAGAGATTTATTAAACACAGGCTTATACTGGATAAATTCCATTAATTCCAAATCTGTTAAGGAATCATCTTCAAAACTTTTTTTCCCACGAACTTTAATCCCATATGGCTTATATGTTTTTTTCTCACCATCCATTATTTGCTCTTTAGTAGCAGATATTGTAAGATTTCCATACTTTTTCGTGCTAATATGAAGATTCGGGCTTTTTCCACCTTCTTGATATATCTCACCATATAAATAAAATTCACTTTCATAAAAAGTTGGTGCAATCATCTCAAAATTAGTAGTATAATCAATAACTAAAGAGGATTCTTTAGACAATGAATTATTAAACTCAATTACATAACCTTCTTTTATTGCCTTTTTTTGAAATTTGTCAATAATTGATTGACGTTTATAATCTAAAAAATCAAGATTATTTCTGTTATTTATCTCGCTTGTTAAACCATGGAATAAAATAACTGCTGTAATTGGCAAAAAGAATTTGTGTTTAGCAGAACCTTCTTCAATATCATATGAAATATGCGGTCGATTTTGCTTTTCCTTTCGGTTAGGATATAAGAAAGACTCTACATCTGATATAAAATCTTTAACCTCATTTATATCAATGTCTTTAGGACTTAAAGTATTGCCCTTATTTGTAACTCTTAACTCTATGTATCCTTGTTCTTCCATGTTTCTAAAATACAAAATTACGGAATATAAAAAACTACAGCCAATAACAATGGGTATAAAAAATAACTAATCAATTGCTGAATTCAATGTTTTAAGTATATTTAAACGTCAATTATTAACCGAAAAGCATCACTTATTTGCAATCTACTTTTCATACCCTAGACCGATATATATATGAGTCCAACAACATTTCCACATACTCTTACTAAGGAACACCCTACTTTGTTTAAAATAGATACGGAGTTGGATCTATTAGTGAAAAAGATTGAACTCCTGAGCTATGTAAATCCTATAAATATGGAGAAGGAAAAACAGCGCTTTTTTACTTCAAAATATATAGATAATCCAGTGTTTAGTTATCCAAAACTAAAGTTTAACCCTTTTGAACTGCAGCGAAAGTTCTTTGCGCAACCATTGGAAAGGATAAAAGATAGCACCGCACAACAACTTTATCAAGATATTATTTATTACTATTCCAATATGATACAATGTATTGAACATATTGGCGATCACAAAAAATTCTACTACAATTCCCTTCGCGTGTACGGCACACCAACGGAAAAAGACGTTCATAATGCACAATTTATTCTGCATTTTGCTGATGAGAAAACCGAACTTAGAACCGAAAAATATTATTCTTCAGCAGAGGCCAAAACGTATTTTGAACAGTTTATTACGCACTATAATTTTCCGCTAAAAATCGGATATTCTACCAGCATTGCTGCCAATGCAATGGTGAGCAATAGGACACAGACGCTGCTTATTAAAAAGAACGCAAAATTTAGTAGGAATCAATTGCTAACCCTTGCCAATCATGAAATAGGAGTGCATTTGGTTACCACCTACAACGGATTAGCCCAACCTTTAAAAATTTTTAGCAACGGTTTTCCTAAAAACGTAGAAACCCAAGAAGGATTGGCTGTTTTTAGCGAATACATGTGTGGATCACTTACCTTAAATCGTCTCAAAGAATTGGCATACAGAGTAATAGCATCAGATAGCTTAATTAAAGATTTCAGCTTTTCTGATACCTTTCATTTGCTACACAATTACTACAAACTCAATAGGGACGATGCTTTTACCATTACCCTAAGAGCGCACAGAGGTGGTGGCTTTACTAAGGATAGGTTATACCTAAGCGGGTTGCGTAAAATATATAAGCGCTATTTACAGGCAGAGCCTATGGTGGCCCTGCTAAGCGGTAAAGTGGCAATGGAATATGAAGCGGCCATAATGCATCTTAAAGATATGGGTCTTGTAACAGAAAATAGCCATCAAAATAAAGCCTTCTCACAAAATCTTAACACGAACAAAACGTTAGATTTTATCCTGAATAACTTAAAGTAAGCTCTTGGTTTATTCCAAGAATTTAGATTTTAATTCCGGCGTCGGAATCATGCATTGCTCTTTTTTGCCATACCATTTATACCGATTCTTTGCTACAAAATCGTATAGGCGATTTGTTAAACGCTCAGGCAGCCACCTAAAAATGTTCAGAACCTGCCATAAGCCTCCAAATTCTAGGGCAATTATCAAGGCAGCCGTGGCTTTGGTGTAATAGGCCACTCCGGGCACAATAAGTACTATAGAGTCCACTTCTTCGGTATTTATGCCACGTTCTTTGGTAAGTTTGCGTCCTATTTCGCTTTGCAAGGCTGCAAATCGAAACACATCATTTTTATCGTGTTGTATTATAAACTGCACGGCGCTATTGCAAAGATTGCACACACCGTCAAAAAGAATTATTTTGTTTGGAATTTTCATGATACAAAGATACTACAGCAACGTAGTAAATTTTTGCTTTTAAGGGTATTTCAAAAATTGGATTTCTTTTTATTCTAAAAGGATCTGATTTCTAGTTTAGACGTCATTTTGTTTTGAAGTGTTGTCTCAAAACACCATCAAGGCTACCCTCATTTATGTTGGAGACATTTAAAGAGCGGAATTTCTAAGTGAACCTCAAACAGCACCCAATCGCGACCGAAAACTACTTGCTTTTTTCCACCAATTCCAACTGATCTACACCCACATTGGTCGTAAACATGCCGTAATTGACAATAGCCTTTCCTTTTTCGAGGGAATCTATGGTGCCCACAGCTTTTCCATCTTGCATCCGAACCCGGTCGCCCACCTTAAAAACGGGTTTGGGTTTGTTTTTTTCTTGTACCTCCGCTTTCTTTTTGGCTACCTTTTTCTTTTCCCGAATAACCTCTACTTTTTGGATGACTTCCTGTTCTACATGCGCTTTTTTTACCTGAGCAACTTTAATTTCCTGTACTGTTTTTTTCTTTCGTTTACTATTTTCTGTCTCCACCAAGCGAAGTAGTTCGGATACGAGTACCCTTTTTTTGTGATCCTGAAAATACTTCTCGGCTAAGGTATTTACTTTATTGCCCAAATAAATCATACGTTGATTGTAGTCGAACAGCTCCTGATAATTTTCCAGTTTGGATTTAATCTTGCTGTTGAGTTCTTCTAAACGTTTGGCCTCCTCTCGTGCCTTGGATTCTTCTTCTTGCAACCGAGACCCAGTCAGGGCCATTTTAGTACGTTCTTGTTGCAGTTTAGCTATGGTAGCATCAAACCGCACTTTACCACCTTCAATTTTCTTCTTCGCACGGTTAATCAAACTAAAAGGAATCCCGTTTTTTTGAGCAACTTCAAAAGTAAACGAACTCCCTGCTTGTCCCAATACCAATTGGTAGGTTGGTTCCAGCGTTTTTCCATCAAAAAGCATATTCGCATTAGAAATGTGCGCTAATTCATTGGCCAACAACTTTAAATTGGCATAATGAGTGGTAATAACCCCAAAGGCTCCTCGTTCATAAAATACTTCCAAAAAAGTTTCGGCCAAGGCGCCTCCCAATTCCGGATCACTACCGGTGCCAAATTCATCGATAAGAAACAACGTCTTATCATTGCATTTTCGCAAAAAATAGTTCATGTTCTTTAATCGATAACTATACGTACTTAAATGGTTTTCGATAGATTGATTATCGCCGATATCGGTTAATATTACATCAAAAAAACAAAGCGAACTGCGCTCGTGTACCGGAATTAAAAATCCACTTTGCAGCATAATTTGCAACAATCCTATGGTTTTTAGGGTGATGCTTTTTCCTCCAGCATTGGGACCTGAAATTACAATAATCCTATTTTCGGGATGCAAAAGTATGGTCTGCGGAAAGGTTTTTTCGTTTTTTCTTTTATTGGATAAATAGAGCAAGGGATGGTACGCATCCCGTAACCGTATTTCTTTAGAGGTATTAATTTCGGGCATTACGGCATTCATCTCCAAAGCATATTTGGCTTTTGCCGCAGTAACATCCATAAAAACTAAAAAATCTTGATACTGCGCTAATTGCGAGGCAAAAGGCCGCAAAAAATGGGTCAATGTGTTTAGAATACGGTGCACTTCCTCTTTTTCTTCAAACTCCAAATTGTGAAGCGTTCTGGAATAACGCAAGGTAGTTTCGGGCTCAATAAAGACAATACTTCCGGTTTTTGAAGACCCTAAAATGGTACCTTTTACTTTTTTTCGATACATGGCCTTTACGGCCAATACACGGCGATTTTCAACTACCGATTCCCGAATATCATCTAAAAACTCAGAGGTATGATAATGATGTAATGCCGCGCCAAAACTTTGATTAATTTTTCCTTGTACTTCCTGAATTTGTTGACGAATTTGTTTTAAAGCAACCGATGCATTATCTTTTATGTCTCCAAATCGGTCAATAACAGCATCTATCTGCTCGGTGATTTCGAGATGAAGTTCAATCTTCGCTGTAACCTCAAAAAGCAATGGATAGTAGGTTTTAAACTTTTTAAAAAACCGCAAATGTCCCGTTACTGCCGTGCATACCGCATTAATACGTTGACAGCCCAGAATTTCTAAGGTGGTATTTTCTACCCCTAACAATGTGAGTTCTTTGCTGATGGCATCAAAGCCGTGATTTGGAATACGATTTTCATTGGTAAAAGAAGAAAGGTATTCTGAAGTTTGTTGGAGGGCTTGGATCGTGGTACTTTCATTTTTAAAAGGCACTATGGACAAGGCATTTTCTTTGCCTAAAACCGTATTGCATCGGGCAGATAACTGCTGTAATACGGTTGAAAACTCTAAATCTTGGAGTGTTTTAGGGTTTATTTGCTTCATCTATAAAACTATTTTCAAATCATTGGTTATTCATTGTTTATTTCTGAGGGTATTGTTTCATTTTTTTTATACCCACTCACCTAAACCATTTAAGCAGAGTATCGATTTTTATTTTCACTTTTAATAAAGGCAAAGGTAGGAATAAGGAGGCATACCTCGATTTGGTTTCGGCTTTTAAATCTGTAGTGCGCATGGTTTCTGCCAAAGACAGCACCTTAAAAAAACGTGCTGGTATATTGGGTTGATTTACTTATTTTTGAAGGTAACTAAGTGAGTTGTGAACATGAAAATACACCTTCATAACAGTTGGGAGCCTTACCTTGGAGATGAACTGAAACAACCCTATTTTTTGGCGTTATCCAGCTTTTTGAAAAAGGAATACAGCACTTATCCTTGCTACCCTAATGAAGACGCTATTTTTGCTGCTTTTAACCACTGCACCTTCGAAAACACCAAAGTGGTTATTATTGGTCAGGATCCGTACCACGGAATCAATCAGGCACACGGACTGTGTTTTTCGGTACCGGAGACTGTTCCGCATCCTCCTTCTTTAATCAACATCTTTAAGGAATTACAGACCGATCTGGGCAAACCGTATCCTATAAGTGGTAATTTAACCCATTGGGCAACGCAAGGCGTTCTCTTGCTGAACGCCACCCTCACCGTACGTGCTCAGGAAGCCGGAAGCCATCAGCACAAGGGATGGGAAATCTTTACGGATAAGGTCATTACAACCCTTTCCCAAGAAAAAGAGGGTCTTGTATTCCTCCTTTGGGGTGGCTTTGCCAAAAAAAAATCTATTTTAATCGATTCCACAAAACATCGAGTATTAACTTCCGGTCACCCTTCGCCATTGAGTGCGAATCGCGGTTTTTGGTTTGGCAATGGTCATTTCAGTAAAACCAATGCGATACTACGGCAAAAGGGTATCAAAGAAATACAGTGGTAATGCTTCTTTTAATGTAGCGAATCTAAGGGCTCAGAGCGCAGTAAAGGTAAAGGTTGAATATCGCTTTTAATGCGGATGTATTCTTCCAAACGAAAGCGTTCTAAAATATCAGCCATTTCAGACGTTTCCTGAGCGGATAGTCGTTCTAAATAATAGCGCTTTTTTCTTGGCGAAAAATCGGTATCGAGCACCGCCTTTTGTCGAATTAAATATTCAGCTACCTTTTCCTGAAATGCCAGTGCCTGATCTACCCCCATAACCAATCGCGGTTGGTACTGTGCTGTTATTCTTACCGCTTCAGCCCTAATAAATTGATTGCTCTTTTGCACATATGGATCTTGTCCAAAACAGAGATGGATCCATAATAGACATAGGTGGGTTATCCCTTTTGTTAAAATCCAATTTTTCATCCCTATACCGTTTTATAAATCAATGCAAATTGGCCTTTCGCAACTTCATATCTTTTTTTGTCCTGAATCATGGGGTCTTGGTTTTTCCCAGTATCACTAGGCGTAGGATGCTAAAAAGCGAATGCGACGTACAACAAAATTAAAAAATAAGAAATCAGTTGTAGCGCTTAAAATTTTAAAGTTTTTCTAAAATTTTATCAGCTGCTATTCGATGCGGAATTAACTTTAAATCAAGTAATTTAGATTGCACATTATCAATAACTTTAGAAGATATTTGTTTTTGACTCCACCGTGTACTGCCGAGCCATTTTTGAATGTCTTCTAGCGCCAGGTCATACCTATTTGCCATGGTTCGATCGATACTGGGAATGATCTTAAATTCGGTAGTATAACGATTAATCACCTCTAAAATATGCCGGAGCGTATCCTTGTTTTGGTCTAGAAAACGATTTGTGGCGGCTATAACAAAGCAGGGCCAGGGGGTTGGACAGTCCCCTAAACGACGAAAAAGATGCCGATCTACCAGAGGTTTGGTAGTGAAGTGCTCCCACATAAAATAATCCGCTCGTCCTTCCGTTAATGCCTCAACGGCACCCTCAATATCGTTAACGACCTCAAATTGAAGTTCTTGAAAGTTCCATTGTTGCTGTTGGGCGTGTACATAGGCCATAAGATGACTGCCACTGCCAAATCTGCTAATAGCTACTTTGGCATCGGCCAATTCCGTAAGGGTCTTAAATCTACTTTTTTCTCCTACATGAATACCCCATAAAAGGGGCGAGGCAATATATTCCTGCACAATTTTTGCCGAAGTACCATCACTTATGCTTTTTACAATTCCTTCAGTAAGAATAATGGCAAGATCAGTTTCATCCGCTTGTAGCATGCTACTCATTCTTCCGGTGCCTTCAGGGATATCCTTCCACTGAAGATCAATGCCGCGTTCTTCGAAGGCACCTTCATCTATAGCCAATTGCCATGGAAAATTAAAATGCTCGGGAACCCCAATGATCGTTACTTTATGCACTCCTATAAATTTAAGTTAAACGGTTAATTTTAAATGCTACACCATGTTAGTCTATAGCGCTAACGCTTTAAAAAGGCGATTTCCTTTAATACAGTAAGGCTTTCGATGCTATTTTTAATGAGCCGTAAGCCTTTCCAAGGCATACATTATAAGCCGATCTATTGCTTTTTCCGGGTTTTTAGAAAATTGCCCTGTATTCCGGTTGGCCAAAATACAATTGAGCGATACAGCCCTATGTCCTAATAGTTTTGAAAGTCCGTATATGCCCGAGGTTTCCATCTCCATATTGGTAATGCGCATTCCGTTATAGGTAAATGCAGTCATTTTTTTGTTTAAATCGGCATCTGATGTTTCTAATCGCAAACGCCTTCCTTGGGGACCGTAAAACCCGACATTGGTGGCGGTACAACCTAACTTAATTTTATCCGATTGCAATTGAGTCGCAAGATCTGCATCAAAGTAAGTAACGTAAGGCTTGGATTTTGAAACAGGCCAATGCATTTGGGACACAAAGGCGTCTTCTATTTCCGGATAACGAACCGATTCACTTTTATAATAATGAAGCAAACTATCGAGCCCTACAGCATATTCGCTCATCAAAAAAGAATCTACCGGTATGTCTTGCTGTATGGCTCCCGAAGTACCTATGCGAATAATATCTAAAGCGGTATGTCGTTTGAAGGTGCTGCGTGTGGAAAAATCAATATTGACTAAAGCATCTAACTCATTTAGCACAATATCGATATTATCGGTGCCAATGCCTGTAGAAATCACCGTAATACGTTTTTTATTTAGGATTCCTGTATGGGTGATAAACTCTCTTTTGTGCTTTCGAACCTCAACCGTGTCGAAATAACGAGAAACCATTGCTACACGATCAGGGTCGCCTACGGTAATTACCAATGGGGCTAACTCTGAAGAGTGCAAATTAAGATGATAAATACTGTTGTCCGGATTAAGAACGAGCTCCGAGGCACCTAAATGCATGTTATAACTTTAGGATGCGATTCGTTTCTGTATTGTAGAGAAAATTGTATTTTAAAGCACCTCCCAAATAGGAATCGTTTTCCTGAATACAGGCGTAATAACTGGTTTTTCCTTCTAGGATTTCCTTGCCTTTTTTGGTGAGTCGCACCGGATTGAAGTTGGTGAAAAGGGGTTTTAATTTTGTTACGATTCGCTCGTATTGCGTATCACTAAAGCCATATAACCCTTGATTTCCTAGGACTGTGGACATTAATTCTGTTTTGGATTTTGGTTTTTTAGAAACAGCCAAATCCAGAATATTATGTTCTACACGGTTCAACCCATTTTTTATCGATGGAAATCGCATCAAGTGTGCCCGAAGTGCGTCCGATAGATATTCAAATTGAAAGCCCTCGAAATCGGTTAAATTCTGAATGCGAATAGGATTGTCGCTACAATACAACTGCCACACATAATCGGCATACTCTATGTCGTCTTGGGTGAGTAATACTTTATTATTATGTAGTTCAAGTATTTGATTGTCAGTAAGATCAGACAATTGATATAAGGTGTTACTCTCATCTATTTTTCCACTACAAGCCAAATAGATTTCTGCATATTTTCGATGGTTTTTTAACCAACTTAATACGGCCAACATATTGATCTGACAAAATAAATCGTATTCAAACCACAATACAATTTGGTCTTGCTGCTTGTGATTGCAAAGGGATCGGTACTCCTTTAGTGTTTTTTCTACGTACCAATTCTTGGATATTTTGTAGGTTTTATGAAGAAAATCAAAGCGGGTTTTCCAAAATGATTCACTTCCTACGTTGGTCTCCGTTTTGCCTTCACACAGCATCTCTCGCCATGTAATTATGTCTCCTTTAAAGTTAAGGGATTTTAGTTTTTGGGTGAAAACATCACCATTTGTAATGTGCAACTGGGAACTCATATCGGTTGTTGTTGTTGGTAGGAACTTTAAAAGTACTGTTTAAAACTAAAATTCAAAAATAATTAACAAAAAACTAACCTCCAACCCTTTTTACACTAAATCCTTTATCTTTTAGTATGGCCATGATGTTATCCCGAAAATCCCCTTGTATAATGATAGCACCGTCTTTAAACGTGCCCCCTACACTTAGTTTCGTTTTTAGTTCTTTGGCTAGTTTTTTAAAATCGTCATCGGCTCCGGAATACCCCTCTATTATAGTAATGGGTTTCCCCTTCCGTTTTTCGTATTTGCAAATGATAGGATCTTCTTGAAGCCAAATTTCCGATTTTTGTGCGGTAGTTTCTTCCTCAGCGTCTACGTTTTGTTCCGGAAACAAATTTTTAAGCTGGTTCTTTAAATCCATACGTTACCCTTTTATCAATCCTAATTCGATAAGACGTTCATGTAAAAATGCACCTGCAGTAATGTCCTCGTACCGTTTGGGATGTGCGGCATCTATACAATGCGGTAAACAATGTAAGGGCATTTCGCTAATGGGATGCATAAAGAAGGGAATGGAATACCGAGAAGTACCCCATAATTCTCGGGGTGGATTAATGACCTGATGTATGGTCGATTTTAATTTATTGTTGGTAAGTCTCGAAAGCATATCTCCTACATTAATCATTAACTCATCAGGCTGTGCGATGGCATCAATCCATTCCCCACGATTATTTCGCACTTGAAGTCCCTTTCCTTGTGCACCCATTAATAAGGTAATCAAATTTATATCGCCATGCGCTGCAGCGCGGACTGCATTTTTGGGTTCACTAGTAATCGGGGGATAATGTATAGGTCGCAATATCGAATTTCCGTTTGCAATATAGGGATCAAAATACCTTTCTTCTAATTGTAAATGAAGTGACAAGGCGCGGAGGACATATTTAGCCGTCTTTTCGAGCATTTTATAGGCCTTTTTTCCAACCTCATTAAACGCCGGAAGTTCTTTAACGAAGACATTTGGAGGATATTCCTGCGCTAATTTTTCGTCATTTTCTACATATTGTCCAAAATGCCAAAACTCCTTTAAGTCGCCTTCTTTTTTGCCTTTTGCGTGTTCCTTTCCAAATGAAGTATAGCCTCGCTGTCCACCAATACCGGGAATCTCATAGGCATCCTTTACCTCCTGAGGCAAATTAAAAAAGGCTTTGATCGCTGCATACAAATCTGCAACCAACTGTTCGGAAAGAAAATGACCTTTTAAGGCCACAAACCCTATTTCTTCAAACGCATTACCAATTTCTTTGGTAAACTTTTCCTTTCTTAACGGTACACCGGATATAAAATCCTGCAGATCCACACTCGGAATGCCACTCATAGTACTCACTTTAGTTTATTCAAAATTAAGCAAAATTATGAAGAATGGCACTACAGCATCTAAGCTCATTTTAATGGATAGTTTTTGCTAATTTTACATCGCTTTTAAGATGTTACTTTTATGCGCTATACAGGTTTTGAGGTTCCTTTTGAAATTCAGCTCGATCTTTACAAATCGATGTTAAAATCGAGAATGATCGAAGAAAAAATGTTAATTCTACTGCGGCAAGGCAAAATTTCCAAGTGGTTTAGTGGCATTGGGCAAGAAGCAATTTCCATTGGCGTGACCACAGCACTAGATGCCACAGAATACATTTTGCCTATGCATCGTAACCTTGGTGTTTTTACAACCCGAAATATTCCACTCTACCGTCTTTTTGCGCAATGGCAAGGCAAATTAAGTGGTTTTAGCAAAGGGCGTGACCGCAGTTTTCATTTTGGCACCCAAGCCTTTAAAATTGTGGGAATGATTTCGCACTTAGGCCCCCAATTGGGAGTTGCCAATGGTATTGCTTTAGGGCATTTGCTTAAAAAGGAAAAAAAGGTAACAGCCGTGTTTACCGGGGAAGGAGGCACTAGTCAAGGCGATTTTCACGAGGCATTAAATGTGGCTTCAGTATGGGAGTTACCCGTTTTGTTCTGCATTGAAAACAATGGGTACGGACTATCTACCCCTACCAATGAACAATACCGATGTAGGCAATTGGCAGATAAGGGTATTGGCTATGGCATGGAGTCCTATGTGATTAACGGAAACAATATTTTGGAAGTCTATTCAAAAATAAAGGAACTCAGCCAAAGTATGCGCCATAATCCACGTCCTGTTTTATTAGAATTCTTAACCTTTAGAATGCGAGGACATGAAGAAGCAAGTGGCATTAAATATGTGCCGGAAACACTATTAAATGATTGGGCAGCAAAAGACCCTATACAGAATTACGAAAAATTTCTATTGGAGAACGGAAGTATTCAAGAAGCGGATATTAACGACATTAAGAAAGAATTTCAGGTAGCGATTGATCAAAATTTACAGCAGGCTTTTGAAGAGGATGAGGTTTCTTTTAATGAAACTAATGAATTAAGTGATGTATTCCAAAAATTTGAATACAAGCAATATAAACCAAATAATAGCACCTTAAATATTAGGCTTGTCGATGCCATTTCTCAAGGTTTAAAACAATCCATGGAGAAACATGATAATTTAGTGCTCATGGGTCAGGATATTGCCGACTATGGTGGCGTTTTTAAAATTACGGAGGGTTTTGTAGAAGCGTTTGGCAAGGAAAGAGTTAGGAACACTCCGTTGTGCGAGTCCGGTATTATAGCCGCAGCCATAGGGCTGTCTATGAACGGCATGAAAGCGATGGTTGAAATGCAATTTGCAGATTTTGTGAGTACAGGTTTTAATCCTATCGTTAATTATGCAGCCAAATTACATTACCGATGGCATGAAAAAGCCGATGTGGTCATTAGAATGCCTTGTGGTGCCGGAGTGGGGGCAGGGCCATTTCACTCCCAAACCAATGAAGCCTGGTTTACAAAAACGCCCGGATTAAAGGTGGTATACCCGGCTTTTCCCTATGATGCCAAAGGATTGCTAGCTACTGCAATAAATGATCCTAATCCCGTGTTATTTTTTGAACACAAGGCCTTGTACCGAAGTTTCTACCAAGAAGTTCCCACCGACTATTATACCCTGCCTTTTGGCAAAGCAAGTCTAATAAAAGAAGGGGAGGCCGTTACGATCGTATCCTTTGGCGCCGGAGTACACTGGGCATTGGAAACCTTAGCGAAAAATCCTGAAATACAAGCCGATCTCATCGACTTACGAACGCTACAACCCTTGGACACAGAAGCAATATACCGTTCGGCACGTAAAACAGGGCGATTGGTTATTTTGCAAGAAGACAGTCTTTTTGGAGGTATTGCCAGCGATATATCGGCCTTGGTCATGGAGCATTGTTTTGAATATCTCGATGCGCCTGTACGACGTGTTGGTAGTTTGGAGACACCTATTCCTTTCGCAAAATCATTAGAGAACGGTTATCTTCCGAAGCAACGTTTTGAAAAAGTACTGGCCGAAGTTTTGGCATATTAAAATTTTATTATAATTGTGAGATATCTCATGCAATTAAACACACTGTAGTCCTGTTAAAGAACTATTTTTGACTTACGAACGTATATCGATTAACAATTAAACTTTTTAAAGATGCATTTAAAAAAAAATTTTCTTTTTCTGGGGATTAGTTTCCTGCTAGTTACCTCATGTTCTATTTCCAAAGGTGCCCGCGTAGATCGGAATGTACTCGATGGCAATTGGGTTCTGAGTCAAATATCATACGAAGGAAATCAGGGTAAATTCAAATCCGTAATCTTCAACGATGCCGAGGATACTTGCTTCGAGGGCAGCAACTGGTTTTTTAGACACAATAACAGCACGGGCACCTACAGCCTTAATAATTCGTGTGGTGCCACTACCCGTTACATTCGTTGGTCCGTAGTAGAACGACCGGGCACCAACAACCAGCTTCAGTTTAAATTTACTGATGATAAATTCCGAGATATTTCGGGAGGGTTAGGGTATCGTCTCGACATCACCTCATTAGGCGAACAGAATATGACCCTAAAATCTAATGTTTCGGTAGATGGGGAGCCAATTACCTTAGTCTATCAATTTTATAAAAATTAAAGATTATATTTTACATCAAGACAGAACAAGAAGTATACGCAAAACAAAATGTGTAGTAGCGAAATCCATTTCTGTATTAAGTTTAGCAGGAATAAAACAAATAATAAACATTAAAAAAAAGCAGATGAAAAGTAATTTAAAAAAAGGTTTTGCCCTAAGTGTTGCAGTAGTACTACTCCTAGGCTGCGATGCCATACAAAATGCAAATAATGCCCAAAAAGGAGGTGTTATCGGTGCCGGCGGAGGTGCTATTCTAGGCGCCATAATCGGGAACAATATAGGAAAAGGCGGGAATGGTGAGTTGGGTGCGGTTATCGGTGGTGTTGTTGGCGGGGGTGCCGGAGTTCTAATTGGCCGAAAAATGGACCGACAAGCGGAACGTATTGAGGAAGAAATTCCGGGTGCTCAAGTAGAACGGTTAGATAATGGTATTGTAGTAACCTTTGATGAAAATAGTGGTGTGTATTTTGACACCAACAAGCATAATATTAATGCAGCTTCGCAAGTGACCCTCGATAAATTAGCGGGCATCTTGGCCGAATATCCAGATACAAATGTTTTGGTGGTAGGACATACCGATAGTACCGGCCCGGACGATTATAACATGACCTTATCGAAACAAAGAGCACAATCGGTTACCAATTATTTTACACAACAGAAAGGCTTGGTTTCTTCGCGCTTTACTACTAACTGGTTTGGTGAAACCCAACCTTTACATGATAATGGCACCGCCGAAGGAAGATCTAAAAATAGAAGGGTAAATCTCGCTATTTTACCTAATGAGCGTATGATAGAAGACGCCAAAAAAGAATCAGGAAGCAACTAGATATAGAAAAATTTTGCAATTTTAAAAGCTACAAAACCCCAATGTTACTATTGGGGTTTTTGCTTTAGAATATGTATCTTCACCTATGTGAAGAATTTTGATGTAATCCTTATTGGAGGTGGACTTGCCGGACTCACAGCATCCATACATTTGCGTAAAAATGGACTTCGTGTACTCGTTATAGAGCAGCGACACTATCCGCATCATAAAGTTTGCGGAGAGTATAGTGTTTTTAGATAGACGAACTAAATTGATACGCCTACTATTGCAAGGTCTAAATCCTATGCTTAAATCTAGCCCCTACATACTTAAAACTACGCTGTAGCTAACCTAATAAGAGTAGTTTTGGCAGCTGTAGATAAATAATTGAAAGCATTAAATTAAAGCATTCTTTAAAAACAGATAATTGACTTTTGTTTGATTTATGTTATTTCTACTTAAAAAATATTTAAGTAAGTCTGTATTTTAGCGACCAATTAAAGAAAAAAATGAAAGTAAATATTATTCTTATAGCCTTTTTAAGCAGTGTTTCACTAACCCAAGCGCAAACTATTTTCGGTAAATGGAACACTATTGACGACGAAACTGGAAAAATCGAATCCGTTGTAGAAATCTACGAAAATAACGGAAAAGCCCATGCAAAGATTATTGATATTCTAAATAAAGAGGATAGAGATAGGTTATGTGATAAATGCACAGGTGTTCATAAAAACGCCCCAATTTTAGGGATGGTTCTTGTTAGTGATTTAGAGCAAGATGGTGACGAATGGAGTGGAGGAAAAATATTAGACCCTAAAAGCGGGAAATATTATAAATGCTATCTTAAACTTGAGGACAATAACAAATTGAAATTACGCGGTTACATAGGTATTTCTATCATAGGAAGAACAGAATATTGGTATAGAGTTAAAAGTTAAAAATTAAAAATAAATTTAGCATTAACACGTCACTTTGTTGTATTCTAAAATTTTTATGGTGTTTAGTATAGCAAAAATAGTAAGACAACAAGTTCTCTTAGTCGAAAATGTTATCATAAATATGAAAGTAGCAGTAAAAGGAGGTAACTTAAAATAGGTTATTCTAATAGAAAACAAAACCAGTTCACTATAAAATGCTATGCTAGAAACTATTGCTTATATCTTGGCCATTTTTGCCCTAATTTTTGGTCCAGCAGGTTTATATATGTCTTTAATAGAAGCCTTCCCTATAAAATGGGTGTATTACCACTACAAAATTAAAAAACCTATAAATTGGGCTATAGTACTGTTGGTACTTTTAGTAGCTGTTTTTATAACTGTTCAAAATAGAAAGTTCGAGATTTGGACTTTTATTCCTTGGTTCATAAGTATTGTTGGACTACTATTAGCCTATAAAGCCCATCAATCCCAATTATTCAAAGAAATAGACTTTCCCCCAATGGCAGTTGATATAGCTAAATTGCCTATAGAAGATCAGATGCAAATGGCAGTAGTAGAATATGGGGGTATTACCAAATGTTACCCCCTAAATTACGTAAAAACACATCATATTGTAAATGATAAATTCAGTGACAAAATAGTATCTCTAACATTTTGTGCACATTGCAATGGTTTTATACCCTTTGATGTTACAGCTATTGGACCATTATTTGCAGGCTCAATGAAAGGTGGTAATTTAATTGTGGCTGATAAAAAAACTGCTACCTTTTTTCAGCAAGCTACCTTTAAATCTATTGCAGGAAAATTACACCCAGCGGAATTAACTATGATCCCATATCAAATAATTCCTTGGAGGGAGGTGAAAATTTTGGCTCCTCAGCCTATGGTTGTACAAGTTACTAAAAAGGACCTAAAAGATTTTGAGATTCTTATTAAAGGGGTTTGGAAAAAAATTCAAAAAACGGAATTTACCCTAGGGATTTCGAAAAAAAATAGAAATAAAGAGTTTCCTGCAAGAACTAGGGTCATTGGACTTTTAGATCCTTTTTTTGAGAAAAAAGTAGCCTATATAAAGGATGAACTAATTAAAAAAAAGATAGTTCAAAATGATACAATGCATTTTGTGTTAATAGTTATTGAAGACACTGTAATAGGATTCAAATCTACTTTGAATACTGCTGAATTGAATTTAAAACTTTATGGCAATATAATAAGGGATGAGATTTCTAAAACCGAATGGAACCTTCAAGGCAAACATCTTAATGGTAAAATTAATAAAAACCTTGAATATCTAAGTTTATCTGATGAGTTTTGGTTTTCATGGAAAAAATTTAATCCCAACAGTGAATTGATAAGATTGTAAAAGTCCTAATTTTAAAAATTTAAAAGACAATTGTTAAGCCTATTTGTTCTTCATAAAATATAAGCAGCGATTTGGATCATACTTTATTCCTTACACTAATTCCAAATATTTTTGGTTGGAGTTAGGGTTATTCAAAAGAAGCCAGACAACGCTATACAAGAAACATTAAATACTGTTGTTTACCTCAGCTAATTTAGTCAGGATATATTCCAAAAAGCGACCAATGTATTAATGAGAATAATGTGTAAAAAATGCAATATTAATGATGCTTTAGAGCTGGGTTTTTGTACTGTACCGACAAGAATTAACGGAGAACGCTAAGGATTCTAGTTTTCGTTTTAAGGTGAAAAATTTTAGACTTTACGTAAATGGCCATTTTTTGGAGGTAATTTTAAAAGTTAGAATTAATAATGATGACTTTAGACTGAATTATTTTTTTGTTGAGAGTAAGGTGAATTCTTTGAGTACTTTAAAAACCACTAGTTAGTCATTTGCCACAAGAAGATTATTTCAATATTCATAACTTGAAACTATAAAATTTGGTTGCTTTAGAATTATTGGATTTCTGCAAAGTGTTATATCTAAAAGGGTAAAATAACGAATCAAAATAGTTCTAAAAGTATTTCAATTAAATTCAATAAAATAAATAATTTGCGATGATAAAATATGAGGTTTATAATTACCCCCATCCTTAGGACAATAAATCTTTAAAAATAAGTTTTATGATGGTGTTGAAAGAGGGGGGTCCGGGGGGAGACTCATAACCTGCCCGATTTGTTGAAAACCCTTTTTGTCTCTTTGGTACCATCATGCGACTTGTTTCTTGCTCTGTTGATAAATTGTTGAAGGGGTTTCTTCCCCAAGGCTTTGATGCCTGC